>JAQGID010000098.1 GCA_028291405.1 Rhodospirillales bacterium
CGAGCTCGGCCAGCCGGTCGGTCTGATGCGCCTCGGTGGTGCGCTGCGGCCGCATCTCGTGGAGCACCACCGGAACGCCGGCGCGCGCGGCCTGCCACGCCGCCTCGCTGCCGGCGAGGCCGCCGCCGATGATATGGATGGGGTCGTTCGGATCGTTCGCTGTCATGGCGGCAATCTAGTGAAAAAGACCGCCGGATGATACCAGCCCGCGGCTAGGGTCGGTCGGGCAGGTCGGCGAAATCCGCGTCGACGATCTCGCCGCGTTTCTCGCGGGGCAGGAGCAGCGACAGGACCACGGCGATCGCGACGTTGAGCACGACCGAGATCAGCCCGTTATAGGCGCTGATGCCCCAGTCGAAGACGCTGTGGACCGGCAGCCAGGCCGTCGGGCCCCAGGAGAGCCAAGTGCCGACGACCGTGCCGGCCGCCCAGCCGGCGAGCAGCGCCCAGCTGTTGAACCTGCGCGTGAAGAGGCCGAAGACGATCGCCGGGAAGATCTGGATCATCCAGATGCCGCCCAGCAGCTGCAGGTCGAGGGCGAATTGCGTCGGCACGAAGAGGATGACGGCAAGGGCGCCGAGCTTGACGATCAGCGACATCAGCTTGGCGAGGACGGCTTCCTCGCTCGGCTTCATCCCGGCGTTGACGAAGGGCTTCCAGACGTTGCGGGTAAAGGTATTGGCGGCGCCGATCGACATGACTGCCGCCGGCACCAGCGCACCGATCGCGATCGCCGCGAAGGTGAAGCCGGCAAACCACGCGGGAAACATCGCGAGGAACAGCTGCGGCACCGCATCCTGCGGGTTCTTGACCTGGATGCCGGCGGCATGCGCCATCAGCCCCATGATGGCGATGAGTCCGAGGATGAGGGAATAGGCGGGCAGCGCGATGGCATTCTTGCGGATCGCGCCGGGACCGGTCGCCGAGAGGATGCCGGTCATCGAATGCGGATACATGAAGAGCGCCATTGCCGAGCCGATGGCGAGGGTGATGAAGGGCGCGATCTGTGCCTGCTTGAGCGTCAGGCCGGCGGCGCCGCCCTTCGCCGCGAAGACCTTGTCGGCTGCGTCGAAGATCGCGCCGTAGCCGCCGAGCTTGATCGGGATGATGACGATGGCGGCGATGACGAAGATATAGATCATCGCGTCCTTGACGAAGGCGATCATCGCCGGCGCCCGGAGGCCGCTCTTGTAGGTGTAGAGCGCCAGGATGACGAAGGCGAGGGTCAGCGGCAGATGGGCGTAGAGCCCCTCGCCGTGGAAGCCGAGCGCCTCGATCACCTTCTCCATGCCGACCAGCTGCAGCGCGATATAGGGCATCGTCGCGACGATGCCGGTCAGCGCGACGGCGAGTTCCAGCCATCTGTTGCCGTAGCGGCCGAGCACGAAATCGCTGGCGGTGTAGTAGTTCTTGCGATGCGTGACGTTCCACAGCCGCGGGAAGGTCACGAAGAGCAGCGGATAGATCAGGATCGTATAAGGGACCGCGAAGAACCCGTAGGCGCCGATCGCGTAGACGACGGCGGGGACGGCGATGACGGTATAGGCCGTGTAGAGATCGCCGCCGATGAGGAACCACGAGATGATCGGGCCGAAGCGGCGGCCGCCGAGGCCCCATTCGTGGATGTCGCCGAGATCGGCGCTTTTCCAGCGCGCGGCGAAGAACCCCAGGACGGTGACGAGCGCAAAAAAGACGACGAAGACGATCGTCGCTGGCCAGTTGAGATGATCGATCACGGGCGGTCCAGTCTCGCAAAGAGGTAGATGAAGACCGAGGAGACCGGCACCAGCGCCAGCAGGAACCAGTAGAAGAACGGCACGCCGAAGAGGCGCGGCTCGACGCTGTTGTAGAACGGCGTCCAGATCGCCGCGATGGACGGCAGGATTAAGAGCAGATAGCGCACGCGACGGTCCCCCCCAACGATCGCCGGCTTCGACGCAGCCCGACGAATTCATCCTGCCAACTTCTTTACCAGCCCCGGCCGAAGGATAAAGCGGAGAATAGCGGATCGCGCGCGGAATCGGCAAACCATCGCCCAATTGGTTGCCCATCCGGCAAGCATCAAAGCTGCCCGCTCCATGCTCGTACGCCGATCAGATGAGACCGATCGGCTTTCAGGCACCCACTTGCTGGGAGGCTCTGAATTGATTTTAGCTAAAAATTAAACGGTTTCGTGCGATGCCAGCGCAAGGACTTATGCGGAACGATGATGTCGAGCATGAGCCAGGAAAAAGCCTATCATGCGATTCCCGCGCAATCTGAAAATCAGCACGTCGCTCTATGTGCTCTTCGGCATCTCCGCCGTTCTTTTGAGCGGGCAGGCGTTGCGACCGGCAACTGAAGCGGTCGACAAGAAGCGGCAAGCCACGCAGGTCGAAGCTATTGCGGCGGCCAACCGCGTGCTGTTCGCCGCGCTGCAGGGCATTCGCCAGGAACGTGGTCCGACGCGTGGGGCGCTTGAGGCAAAAGGTGCAGCGGACCCGCAATTCGTCGCCAGCCTGCCGCCGCTGCGTGCCCTGGCGGCGCCGGCGGTCACGGCGCTTCTCGTCCACTGCGCTCGGATCGACTGCGGCGCAGTCGACGAAGCCGATGCGATCCGCACGAGGATGCAGAATCTGACGACGATCCGGACGGAAGTCGACGCCGCTCTGCGCGTGCCGCTCGCGGAACGGCGCGCCGGCATCGCCAAGGACTGGAACGATATCTCGACCGGACTCGTCGACGAGCTCGAGCGCGTCTCGCAGGTGCTGACCGACAAGATCCGAATGGTCGATCCCGCCATCGCCGAGCTGATGGGCATCAAGGAGGCATCATACGTCGTGCGCGACGCGGCCGGGCTCGAGCGCAATTTCCTCCAGGCGAGCATAGCGGCGAAAGAGATCACGCCGAATCTTCGCGTGAAGATGGCGGGGCTGCGCGGCGAGGCGGACGCCGGCTGGCGCCTTCTGCAGAAGCTCATCGGTCGGTCCGGCGTTCCCGAGACAATCCGGGCCACGGTGAAGGCCTCGAAGGACGGCTATTTCGGCGACTTCGTAAAGCAGCGTACGGCGATCGAGGAGGCGTTGATGGACGGTACCACGCCGCCGCTTTCCGAAGCCGACTTCGTCAAGGCTTCGAACGGCGCTCTCGACCTCCTGGTGGCGACCCCGAACGCAGCGCTGGACGCGGCCGTCGCCTACGCCCGCAAGCAATCGGCCGAGGCGCAGACGAACCTCCTGATTCAGGGCAGCTTGTTGCTCGTGTCAGTGGCGGTGGCGGCGCTGGGCGTCGCCGTCGCGTGGCGGCGTATCGCGCGGCCGATCGATGTCATCACGGCGGCGATGCGACGGGTGGCCGATGGCGACCACGGCACCGAGGTTCCGTTCCGCGAGCGTGGCGATGAGATCGGGAATCTCGCGGAAGCCCTCATGGTCTTCAAGGAGAATGCGATCGCTAAGGAGCAATTCGAGATCGAGCAAGCGACGGAGCGCCAAAGGAAGGAGCAACGCGCCCAGGGGCTCGAGGAGGTCACCCGCCGTTTCGAGGCACAGGTGGGAGAGCTCGTGCAGTCGCTGTCCTCGGCGGCGCAGGAGATGGAGGGGACGGCGCGATCGATGATGGCCACGGCCGAGGAAAGCAGCCGGCAGGCAACCGCCGTCGCATCGGCTTCCGAACAGACGTCGGCGAACGTGCAGACCGTCGCCACCGCCACCGAGGAGTTGTCCTGCGCAAGCCAGGAGATCGGCCGCCAAATCGCACAGTCCGCGACCATCGCTCGCAACGCCGTCGAGGAAGCGCGGCGTACCGACGCGACCGTGCAGAGGCTCGCTGGCGGTGCGCAAAAGATCGGCGAGGTGATCGGCCTGATTACGAGCATCGCCCAACAGACCAACTTGCTGGCGCTGAATGCGACGATCGAGGCGGCGCGCGCCGGCGACGCCGGCAAGGGCTTCGCCGTCGTCGCCTCCGAGGTGAAGTCGCTTGCGACCCAGACGGCGAAGGCGACCGACGAGATCGCGGCGCAGATTGCCGCCATCCAGGACGCGACGAACGACGCCGTGGCAGTGATCCACGGCATCGCGGGCACGATCGAAGAGATCAGCCAGATCGCTGCCGCCATCGGCGGCGCCGTCGAGGAGCAGAGTTCGGCGACCCACGAGATCGCGCGCAACGTTCAGGAGGCCGCGCGCGGCACGCAAGAGGTCTCCAGCAACATCGTCGGGGTGACCGAAGCATCGGTCTCGGTCGGAGCGGCCGCCGGGCAGGTGCTGGCGGCGGCCGGCGAACTCGCCATGGAGTCTGAGCGCCTCAAGCAGCGGGTCGACGGTTTTCTCACAGCCGTAAACGCGGCCTGATCCGGAACGCGGCACTGGCGCGAGGGGGGCCTCTCGCTGCGTTCTATGATCACCGCTAATCCGCTGGACGCGTATCGCCGCCGAATTCTACGATGGCGGCAACGCCGATGGGGAAACGATCATGAAGCTGCTGACGTTCGACGCCAACGGGACCGCGCATGTCGGCGCGGCGATCGCCGAGGGGATCGTCGACCTCACCGAGGCGCTGCGCCGGACGCAGCCGCAGCTCACGGGCGCCGCGACGATGCTGGCGATCATCCAGTCCGGCATCGACATCGACGCCGTCGGTGGCAGCGCGATCGACGCGTTGCGCGCCGATGGGACGCTGAGCCAATTCATCGTCGCCGCGCCGCGCTATCTGCCGCCGATCACCAACCCGCCGAAGATCCTCGCCCTGGCGCTCAACTACCAGGAGCACATCGACGAGACCAACCTGCATTTCTACAACGAGCCGATCATCTTCACGAAATACTCGAGCAACCTCGTGGCGCACGGCGATGCGATCGAGCTGCCGCCGTTTCCGCAGAAGGTCGACGAGGAGCACGAGCTGGCGCTGGTCGTGAGCAGACGCTGCCGCCACATCACGCCGTCGGAGGCGGCCGATTACATCTTCGGCTATACAATCTGCAACGACGTCTCGGCGCGCGACCGGCAGCGCGAGCGGCTGAAGATGGGTCAGCCCTACGCCTATGCCAAGAATTTCGCGACGTTCTGCCCGATGGGACCCTGGATCGTCACGGCCAAGGAGCTACCCGACGCCCGCAATCTCAAGATGGAGGTGCGGATCAACGGCAAGGTGACGCGTGCCGGCAATACCAAGGACATGATCTTCGACCCCTACGAGGTCCTGGCCTATTGCTCGGACTACACGCCGATGGAGGCGGGCGACGTCATCTCGCTCGGCACCTTCGCCGGCGACAAGCAGATCGTCGCCGGCGACACCGTCGAGCTCGAGATCGAGCGGATCGGCACGCTGCGGAACGACGTCGTGGCCGCGCCGGCCAAATGGTCGAACTTCGCCGAAGGCGTGCCGACGGGGCCGCTGGTCAGAACTTCCAAATAGATGCCGACTTGAGCTTCGTCATTGCGAGGAGCGCAGCGACGCGGCAATCCAGTCCCGACCCGGCCGCCATGGATTGCTTCGCCTACGGCTCGCAATGACGAGCGGATAGACCTATTTCGCGCCGGAGGCCCGCGCCGACGTGTACCGCCTCAGCAGCATCCCGGCGTCGTTCGTCGCCGGCTGGTAGGCGTGCGTCACCGCCGCCATCGATGCGGCGAAGCCGGCGGCGCCGCGCTCGTCGACCTCGTAGGTATCGAAGCCGCTGCGCCGCATGAAGAGCAGCTGGTCGCGCAAGACGTTCCCCGTGGCGCGCAGCTCGCCGCGATAGCCGAGCCGCTCGCGCAGCAGCCGAGCCTGCGAATAGGCGCGGCCGTCGGTGTATTTCGGGAAATCCAGCATCACGACGCCGATGCGATTCAAATCGGACGCGAGCGCCTCGACCGGGTCGGTGTTGCCGAGGAAAACGCCGACCGGCGCGTTGCGGCCGAGCAGCGACGACCGCTCGGCCTCCCAGCGCTTGAAGCTGACGGTGACAGCGCCGTCGCCGGGCAGCGCCGCATCGTCGGCGATGCGGGTCCAGGCATCCGCGACCAGCGCGCCGTCCTTAACGAGCGGCATTGAGACGCTCCTTGAACGGGGCGGCGCCGACCCGGCGATAGGTGTCGAGGAAGCGCTCGCCGTTCTCGCGGAGGCCGACATAGCCCTCGACCAGCGAGGCGACCGTGTCGACGACCTTGTCGTAGGCGACCGCCGGGCCGAGGATCGCGCCCAACGAGGCGTCGTCGGCCGCGCTCCCGCCGAGGGTGATCTGGTAGAACTCCTCACCGTTCTTGTCGACGCCGAGCAGCCCGATATGGCCGACGTGATGGTGTCCGCAGGCATTGATGCAGCCGGAGATCTTGACCTGCAGATTGCCGAGATCGTGCTGGCGGTCCAGCGCGCCGAGGCGCTGGCCGAGATGCTGCGCCACCGGGATCGAGCGGGCATTGGCAAGGCTGCAATAGTCGAGGCCGGGGCAGGCGATGATGTCGCTGGCGAGGCCGATGTTGGGAGTCGCCAGCTCGAGCGCGTCGAGCGCCCGCCACAGCTCGGGCAGATGCTCCTGCGCGACATGTGGGAAGACGAGGTTCTGCTCGTGGGTGACGCGCGTCTCGCCAAAGCTGTAGCGCTCGGATAGATCGGCCAGCGCGTCCATCTGGCCGGCGGTGCAGTCGCCCGGCGGCGCGCCCTCAGGCTTCAGCGAAATGCTGACGATGGCATAGCCGGGCACGCGGTGCGGCGCGACGTTGCTGCGCAGCCAGCGCGCGAAATCCGGATCGCGCAGCCGCGCCGCCATCAGCTGCGGCGGCATCGGGTCGCGCGTGGGATAATCGGGCGGCGCGAAATGCGTCGAAATCGCGTCGATCGTCGCCTGCGGCAGCTTGAGCGCGCCGTCGCGCATCTGCTGCCATTCGGCCTCGACGAGCTCGGCGATCTTCTCGGCGCCGAGCGCGTGCACCAGGATCTTGATGCGCGCCTTGTAGATGTTGTCGCGGCGGCCGAGCTGGTTGTAGACCCGCAGGATCGCCTCGAGATACGACAGCAGATCCTGCTTCGGCAGGAACTCGCGGATCGTCTTGGCGATATAGGGCGTGCGGCCGAGGCCGCCGCCGACCATCACCTCGAAGCCGATCTCGCCGGCTTCGTTGCGGTGCAGCCGGAGCCCGATGTCGTGGACGCGGACGGCGGCGCGGTCGTGCGGCGAGCCGGTCACGGCGATCTTGAATTTGCGCGGCAGGAACGAGAATTCCGGGTGCAGCGTCGACCATTGGCGGATGATTTCGCACCAGACCCGCGGATCCTCGATCTCGTCGGGCGCGACGCCTGCCCATTGGTCGGCGGTGACGTTGCGAATGCAATTGCCGCTCGTCTGGATGCCGTGCATCTCGGCCGCCGCGAGGTCGGCCATCGCCTGCGGCACCTCCTCGAGCTTGATCCAGTTGAACTGCATGTTCTGACGCGTCGTGAAATGGCCGTAGCCATTGTCGTAGCGCCGCGCGACATGGGCGAGGGCGCGCAGCTGCGTCGCGGACAGCGTCCCATAGGGGATCGCGATGCGCAGCATATAGGCGTGCAGCTGGAGATAGAGGCCGTTCATCAGCCGCAAAGGCCGGAACTCCTCCTCGGTCAGCTCGCCGCTCAGGCGGCGCGCGACCTGGTCGCCGAATTGCGCGACGCGCTCGGCGAGGAAATCATGGTCGAATTCGTCGTAGCGATACAATTCGAAACCTCTCAGGACGCCTTGCGCATCGCCGCAAGCGGCTGCACCGTCGGACCCTCGGCGCGGATGCGCTCGCGCAGGCTGGTGGGGCGGACCGCGGCGCCGTCGACCTCGACGGTGATCGCATAGGCGCCGACCACCGCATCCTTGCCGTTGACGGCGCCCGCCGCCGCGGCAATCGCCTCGGCCTCGGCGGCGGTCGCCAGCTGGCCCACGGCGGAAAATTGGGGAGACCAGCCGCCGTCTTCCGTGCGGTAGACGGGAATCCCGTCGCGCAACCGGTTCGCGGTCACGGCATGTGCCACTGTCATCGAATTCTCCCGGCAGGGGCGCCGCCCGCCGCTGCGAAAACGCCGTTATTCACAATTTGGGCGGAGGCGTCAATGTTACAAGCGCAAGTGTGTGGGAAATTACGATAAATACAAGCAAGTTGTGTTGTTGGAGCCATAATTACCGGCGTCATCCCGGTGAAAGCCGGGATCCATTCGTCCGAGAGCGCGACGCCCGAAGGATGGATCCCGGCTTTCACGGGAATGACGGAGAACGACTATAAACGATTGGTCGTAAAGAATTACTTCCCGAAAGACCCTACGCCGCTTTTCAGCTTCCGCTGCCCGCTCCGCGTCAGATACGGCCGCAGATACCGCCCCGTATAGCTTTCCGCGGTCTCGGCGCCCTGCTCCGACGTGCCGCTCGCGACGATGGCTCCGCCGCCGTCCTGGATCCGAACGGCGCTAGGCGGCCTCTCCCCGAGCCAGGGACTTAAGGCGCTTGATCATGCGGGGCAGGAATCTCTCACGAGGCCAAGCCCAATTCCAGCGTCCATCGTTCGTGATCGCGAAGGTCATTGCCCGATCACAGGACTTGCAGATACTGCATTTGGAGAATTCCGGCGTCATGTTGACCCGACGCAGATCGTGCATTTGCTCGCCTTTGAACAGGTCATGATAGTCCTGCGCCAGCAGGTTGCCGATGACGTGCTTCAGATCGTAATCCATGCAACAGAGCGCGACGTCGCCATTCGGCAAGAGGACATTATGATCGTAGAACGGCGTCATCGCGCATGACAGTGCCGCGCTATGCTGCGGCGTTTCCAAATAGGAGACCTTTCCTTTGATCTCCTGCTTAGCGACGTCGAGACTGCCGGCGCGGGTCTGCCCAATCCACCCGCCGATTTTGATGTTCAGGTGAGCCAGCGCTTCGTGAACCCGGCCGGAGCCGTCCATCGTCATGATCTCGATCCTGGCGATTCGTTTCTCGCTTTCCAGCCGCCGAAACTTACAGAACACGTTCTCCCATTCCTGGGACGGTTTCCACCCGCGCATATTTCCGTTCGCGTCGGGCAGATGCAGGCAAAGCACATCGATTTGCCGGCTATGCTTTTCGAGGAGCCCGACGACGATGTCGGCATCGTCCTCGGTGATGCCGTAGAGCGTCGTGTAGACGGCGACGGTAAAGCCGCTCTCCAAGGTATAACGGAGCATCTCGGTGCACTGCGGGTTTGCCCAGGGTTCCGCCATCCCGGAAAAATCGATGCGCAGGTGTTTCGGTACCTTGTCGAGCATCAGCTTGAAGTTCCCGAGGCTCAGATATTTCTGCGCCCTGTCGCTACCGCTCTTGTCCTTCTCATAGGCCGAGTTGAGCCCGGTCTGCGGGCAGAACGTACACATCAGCGGACAGCCGATCATCGTCGTTATTTCGAGGGTTGGCATCGGTATTATCCGTTTGAATCAACCGTTGAAAAATCGAGATCTTGGTCGCCGGCGAGGCGCCGGAAGGAATGACCGACGGACCGCCCGAATCGGCCGCCGCGACGTTGGTTATCCGAGCCGGAACCACTCGATCGCTCAGGACAACGTGCACCGGCCTGGCGCGCGCCCCGTTACCGGGCGACCGCCGCGTCAAGCGAGTCAATTCGGCGAGGATTTTTTCTACCACATGGATATTACGGTCTGGTGACCGGAACCTGCGATATCGAGCGCGACCGCACCGTTCCGTCAGCCTAGTGCGTCGTCTGTTCCCCCGGCTTTAGCGGGATCAGCGCCCGGCGCTTGCGGTATGGCTGCCGATGCGCGAGGTCAATCGCCCCGGCGTCTAAAGAGATTGATCTCCTCGATCGCCGGCAGGTTGGGCCGCAGCCGGAGCGGCGGCGCAGACGACGAGGTCGAACGCGCGGCCGTGGATTGCGGGGATGGTCTTGCTGTTGAAGACCGCGTCGAATCCGAGCAAAGGGGAGAGATTGCTCCCGACGAACCCGAATAACCGAGTAAGGCATCCATGCCAGTGTCCGTGCGGCGGATCCGAGGAAGTTGCGAAATCCGAACTCTGGAATCGCAAACCTAAGGTAACTATCATCGGAGTTTACGCGCCTCTTAGTGTGGCGCAGCTCAGCATTTGTCTAGTGGCAGCGACGACGTAGGGCTGGCGAGCGATTGATGCTCCCGGCATGCCTCCTAGGCTCGCTTGAGCTTCCGCTGGCCGCTCCGGGTCAGATACGGCAGCAGATACTGCCCGGTATAGCTCTCGGCCACCTCGGCGACCTGCTCGGGCGTCCCGGTCGCGACAATGCGGCCGCCGCCGGCACCGCCTTCCGGGCCGAGGTCGATGATCCAGTCGGCGGTCTTGATGACCTCGAGATTATGCTCGATGACGAGCACGGTATTGCCGCTCTCGACCAGCGCGTGCAGCACCTCGAGCAGCTTGCGCACATCCTCGAAATGCAGTCCGGTGGTCGGCTCGTCGAGGATATAGAGCGTCTTGCCGGTCGCCCGCCGGGACAGTTCCTTGGCGAGCTTGACGCGCTGCGCCTCGCCGCCGGAGAGCGTCGTCGCCGGCTGGCCGACATGGATATAGCCGAGGCCGACGCGCTGCAGCGTCACCAGCTTGTCGCGGATCACCGGCACGGCGCGGAAGAACTCGGCGCCCTCGTCGACCGTCATGTCGAGCACGTCGGCGATGCTCTTCTCGCGGAAGGTGACCTCCAGCGTCTCGCGGTTGTAACGCTTGCCCTTGCAGACGTCGCATTCGACATAGACGTCCGGCAGGAAATGCATCTCGATCTTGATGACGCCGTCGCCCTGGCAGGCCTCGCAGCGGCCGCCCTTGACGTTGAACGAGAAGCGGCCGGGCCCGTAGCCGCGCGCCTTCGCCTCCGGCAGCCCGGCGAACCAGTCGCGCATCGGCGTGAAGCAGCCGGTATAGGTCGCCGGGTTTGACCGTGGCGTGCGGCCGATCGGCGACTGGTCGATGTCGACGATCTTGTCGATCAGCTCGACGCCCTCGATCCGCTCGTGCGCCCCGGGGTGCTCGCGCGTGCCGTTGAGCTGCTTGGTCAGCGCCTTGTACAGCGTCTCGACGATCAGCGTCGACTTGCCGCCGCCCGAGACGCCGGTGACGCAGGTGAAGGTGCCGAGCGGGATGTCGACCGAGACGTTCTGGAGATTGTTCGCGGTGGCGTCGATGATGCGGATCTTCTGGCCCTTGCGCCCGGCGCGCCGCTTCGCCGGCACCTCGATCTGCCGCAGGCCGGTGAGGTATTGGCCGGTGATGCTCTCGGGATTGGCCATGACCTCGTCGGGCTTGCCCTCGGCGACGACGTGGCCGCCGTGGACGCCGGCCGCGGGTCCCATGTCGACGAGGTAGTCGGCGCTGCGGATCGCATCCTCGTCGTGCTCGACGACGATGACGGTGTTGCCGAGGTCGCGCAGCCGCCGCAAGGTCGCGAGGAGCCGCTCGTTGTCGCGCTGATGCAGCCCGATCGACGGCTCGTCGAGCACGTAGAGCACGCCGGTGAGGCCGGAGCCGATCTGCGAGGCGAGGCGGATGCGCTGGCTCTCGCCGCCCGACAGCGTCGCCGAGCCGCGCATCAGCGTCAGATACTCGAGCCCGACGTTCTTGAGGAAGCCAAGGCGCTCGTTGATCTCCTTGAGGATGCGCGCCGCGATCTCGCGGTGCTTCGCCGACAGCTGCTCCGACAGCGCCGCGAACCAGTCGACCGCCTCGTTGATCGACAGCTCGGCGACCTCGCTGATCGTCCTGCCGGCGATCTTGACGGCGAGCGCCTCGGGTTTCAGCCGCGCGCCGTGGCAGATCTCGCATGTCTTCGAGCTTTGGTAGCGGCCGAGTTCCTCGCGGACCCAGGCGCTGTCGGTTTCCTTGTAGCGCCGCTCCATGTTCGTGACGACGCCCTCGAAGGGCCGGTTCGTCGTATAGGCGCGCAGCCCATCGTCGTATTTCATGGTGATCGGCTCGCCGTCCGAGCCGAACAGGATCGTCTGGCGCACCTTCTCCGGCAAATCGCGCCAAGGGGTCGTCATCTTGACCTTGAAATGCTTGGCGATGCTCTCGAGCGTCTGCTGGTAATATTGCGAGGTCGAGCTCGCCCAGGGCGCGATGACGCCCTCGCCGAGGCCGCGGCGCTCGTCGGCGATCACCAGCTCGGGGTCGAAATAGAGCTTGCTGCCGAGCCCGTCGCAGGACGGGCAGGCGCCGAACGGGTTGTTGAACGAGAACAGCCTGGGCTCGATCTCGGGAATCGTGAAGCCGGAGACCGGGCAGGCGAATTTCGCCGAGAAGGTCGTGCGCTCGCCGGAATCGGCGTCCTCGACGATCATGATCCCGTCGGCGAGGCCGAGCGCCGTCTCGATCGAATCGGCGAGGCGGTTGCCGAGCTCCGGGCGCAGCACGACGCGGTCGACGACGACCTCGATGTCGTGTTTCAGCTTCTTGTCGAGGCCCTTGCCCTTGTTGAGGTTGCCGGTCTCCTCGATCTCGATCATCTGGCCGTCGATCTTGACGCGCTGGAAGCCGCGCTTCTGCAGGTCGGCGAGCTCCTTCTTGTACTCGCCTTTGCGGCCGCGGATGATCGGCGCCAGCAGATAGAGCCGCGTGCCTTCCTTCATCGCCATGATGCGGTCGACCATCTGCGAGACGGTCTGGCTCTCGATCGGCAACCCGGTCGCCGGCGAGTAGGGGATGCCGACGCGGGCGAAGAGCAGCCGCATGTAGTCGTAGATCTCGGTCACCGTGCCGACCGTCGAGCGCGGGTTCTTCGAGGTCGTCTTCTGCTCGATCGAGATCGCCGGCGAGAGCCCCTCGATCGAATCGACGTCGGGCTTCTGCATCAGCTCGAGGAACTGCCGCGCATAGGCCGACAGGCTCTCGACATAGCGCCGCTGCCCCTCGGCGTAGATCGTGTCGAAGGCGAGCGACGACTTGCCCGAGCCGGAGAGCCCGGTGATCACCACCAGGCTGTCCCGCGGCAGGTCTACGTCGATGTTCTTGAGATTGTGTTCGCGCGCGCCGCGCACCCGGATATGCTGCATGGCAACAGATATATCCATTGCATCGGAGAAATACCACTCGCCGCGCGATGCCGGTGCCGCCGCGGGCCGCGACCCGGGTATATGAAACTTGCGGTTGTCTTTGCCGTTTCGCAGTTTTAAATTTCCCGCGATTTGACGCAATGACGAGGCATGCGTGTCCACGGTACTCCTGATCGATGACGACGAAGCCTTCGCCTATGCGACATCGAAGGTCATCCGGGGAGCCGGGCACCGCGTCATCACCTTCACCGACTCGCGCAAGGCGCTGCGCGTCCTGGAGACGGTCCAGGATTTCGACGTCGTCGTCGCCGATGTCGTGATGCCGGATGGCCATCCCAACGGCTTCGCCATCGCGCAGATGGCGCGGGTGCGGAATCCCGCTCTCAAGGTCGTCTACATCTCGGGATACGAGCTGTTGAGCCGCGATCTGGCGGCGGGTGAGAAGGTACTGCTCAAGCCCTTCGCGCCCGCCGACCTCATCGGCGAGATCGCCTCGCGGGTCCGCGGGGCGTAATCGCGGCGGCGTCATCGCGGCACTCGCAAGACGTCGCGCTTGTCGTTAAGATGATCCTTCCGCCCTCCACGCAACGGAACCCATTCGATGGCTGGCAGCGTCAATAAAGTCATTCTCGTCGGCAACCTCGGCCGCGACCCGGAGATCCGCTCGCTGCAGGACGGCAACCGCGTCTGCAACCTCTCGCTCGCGACCTCCGAGAGCTGGCGCGACAAGAACAGCGGCGAGCGCAAGGAAAAGACCGAGTGGCACCGCGTCGTGATCTTCAATGAGAACCTCGTGAAGGTCGCCGAGCAGTACCTCAAGAAGGGCTCGACCATCTACATCGAGGGTCAGCTCCAGACCCGCAAATGGACCGACCAGTCCGGCGCCGAGAAATACTCGACGGAGGTCGTGCTGCAGCGCTTCCGCGGCGAGCTGACGATGCTCGGCGGCCGCGGCGACGGTGGTGGGGGCGGCGGTTCCGGCCCGGATGACGACGGCGGCTACGGCGGCGGCAGCTCGGGCGGTGGCGGCGGTTACGGCGGCGGCTCGGGTGGCGGCGGTGGCACGCGCCGGCCGCCGGGTCCCGATCTCGATGACGAGATCCCGTTCTGACCGGCAAGAAATCTGGATTTGTAATGCCGAAACCGATGGGGGCGGCGGGCTGATCGATGTGAGCTAAGCCGACGCTTGGCAGACATCGCAGAACATGGGCTGTGCCATCAGTCGCACGCTGCCAAGCTTTCCGGTGAGGTTATCCAGGGGGTCTCAAGGCTGGTGAGCGTCGCGAGCTGCCGGCGCAGCCTCGCCATGTTCGCCGGCATGGCCGTCGGCAGCCGGCTCGCTTTCGTCGTGATGGTGATGGCCGCCCATCTGCATGCTCGCCTGCACGAGACGGCCGTAGTCCTGCTCACTCATGCCATCCAGCTTTCTGAGGAAGGCGACCGTCGCCCAGAGCTCGTCATCGCTGTGATCGCTCCAGGATGGCATTCCGGTCATTTTAATCCCGTGCTTGAGAATCCAGAACAGCTCGGCATCGCTATAAAGCTTGGCGGTCAGAGCCAAGTCGGGCGGCTGCGGATAGAGGCCTTCGGCGATATCGTCCTTCGGCACGCCGGGCGCGCCGTGGCAGACAGCGCAATGAGCCGCGAAATGATCGGTGCCCATGACGATCCTCATTTGGTCACCAAGTCCGGGCGGCGCAGCGATGCCGGCCGCATGCGCTTTGATGGAGCGCATGCGCGCCGTCTCCATGACCCAGCGCGTTACTGCCCAATGGGGGTTATTGGCGGCAACGTCATAAGCACCCGAATAGACGAGGACAATGCCGCCGAGGACAGCGAGCAGCAGGACGGCGGCGACCGCCGCGACGAAAGTGCGCATGGTTATGTCCTTTGATTTTTCACCGTGACCGGTCGCATCAGAACCAGCTCCTGATGCCGAAAACGAAGCGGACGTCGCCGGTGCTCTCGCCCGCTTGCTGGGCGAAATTGGCGGTCTGTCCGAACTTCCCCTCGTAGGCCACACCAATGTAAGGAGCGAATTTTCGGCTGATCTCGTAGCGGAGGCGGAGGCCGGTATCGATGTCCGAAAATCCCGATCCGACTGAGCGGCCGGGATCTGATTTCGAATAGAGATTGAATTCGACCTCTGGCTGAAGGATGAGGCGCTGTGTCAGCAACAGATCGTAGGACGCCATCACGCGCGCGGCGAGATGCCCTTGATCGCTGACGTAGCCCGTCGCCTCGACATTGAAGAAGAGCGGCGCAAGGCCCTGGATGCCGAAGGCGGCCCAGTTACGGCCGCGCCGCGAATCGATGTCTGCACGAACGCCGCCCTGCACATCGAAATAAGCCGACACGGCGCGGTCATAGAGCAGCTCGTGCCGGCCGTCGTTGACCCGGCCGCTGTTCTGGACGGTGCCTTCCGATTTGAACCAGACCTTGTCGTAGTCGGTGCCGGCCCAGGCCTCCCCATCCCAGCGGAACTCCTGGTTGGAGCCGTTCGTGCGTCCCTCGAACTGATCGAGGAGCGCATGGACGAAGATGGTTCGATCCATGACGGGCGGCATCGCGCCGGCGTCATTCATGCTGGGCATGGGCTCGGATTGGACGGTCGCGGCCGGAGCTTCCGCCCGGGCCGCGGTTGCGATTCCGACCAGAAGGCCGGCCGCGCCGATGATCCGGAGGGTGCTCATGGGACACGTACCTCCCGGAACATGCCCATCTCCATGTGGTAGAGGAGATGACAGTGATAGGCCCAGCGGCCGGGCTCGTCGGCCGTCACGAGGTAACTCAGCTTTTCGCCCGGCTTGACGTTGATCGTGTGCTTATAGGGCCGAAATTCCGCCTGGCCGTTGTCCAGCTCGCTCCATAGCCCATGCAGATGGATCGGGTGATCCATCATCGTGTCGTTGATGAGGACGAAGCGCACGCGCTCGCCGCGCTCGAGCCGGATGGGGCCGCTCTCGGAAAATTTCTTGCCGTCGAAGCCCCACATGAAACGCTCCATATTGCCCGTGAGGTGGAGCGTGATCTCGCGTGACGGCGGGCGGGGATCGGCGCCCCGCTTGGTTGCGCGCAGATCGGCGTAGGTCAGCGCGCGGCGGCCGTTGCCGAGACCCTCGCCCGGCTCGGCGAGACGCTCGGTCGGCATCATAGCGACGTTATCGACCGCGACGCTTCGTTTCAGCTCCCCGGCTGACGCTGGACCGCTCACTGCCGGCTTGCCGCCCTGGCTCTCGCCCATCTCCATGCCCGGCATCGCGCTGTGATCCATCGGCATCGAGCCCATGCCGTCCATCTTCATTCCCGGCATCGAGCCCTTCGTCATGTCCATACCGCCCATTTCCATGCTCCCCATCCCCATGTCGGCCATGGTCCGTATTGGGCGCGGGTCCATTGGCGGCACCGCGGCGGCGAGGCCCGGCCGCGGCGCAAGCGTGCCGCGGGCAAAGCCGCTGCGATCTTCGGACTGAGCAAAAATCGTGAAGGCGCGATCGTCCTCCGGATTCACGATCACGTCGTAAGTTTCGGCGATGCTGATGCGGAATTCATCGACGGTCACCGGCCGCACATCATTGCCATCGGCTTGAATCACCGTCATCGGCAGGCCCGGAATGCGCACGTCGAAGATACTCATCGACGACGCGTTGATGAAGCGGAGACGTATCCGCTCCCCGGGCCGGAAGAGGGCCGTCCAGTTGGCGGCCGGCGCTTGGCCGTTCAGGAGGTAGGTGTAGGTGGCACCCGTCACATCGAGAATGTCGGTCGGGCTCATGCGCATCTTGCCCCATTCGAGCCGGTCCGAGATTGTCGCGGCGAGCCCCTTGCTTTTCACATCCGCGAGAAAAGTGCCGGCCGTTCGCTGACCGTAGTTGTAATAGTCGCTCTGAAATTTGAGGTTGCTGGCGATCGTATGCGGGTCTTCGTCACTCCAGTCGGACAGCAGCACGACATAGTCGCGGTCGAAATTCTCGGAATAGCCCGCCCGCGGCTCGATGATGAGCGCGCCATAGAGGCCGGTCTGTTCCTGAAAACCCGAATGGCTGTGATACCAGTAGGTTCCGCTTTGGTGCAGCGGGATGCGATAAACGTAAGTCTCCCCTGGCGCGATGCCGGCGAAGCTGAGGCCCGGCACGCCGTCCATGACGGACGGCGAGCGCACACCGTGCCAATGAATGGAGCTTGGCTCCGACAAGCGATTGGTGACCGCCAGCGTCACCGTCTCGCCTTCGCGCCAGCGCAGGATCGGTGCCGGCACCGATCCGTTGACGGCGGTCGCGGTCGCGGGGCGGCCGGTGATGTTTACCGGCGTCGCTCCAATCTCGAGATCGAAGTGGCTGCCGCTCAGCACCTGCTCGCGCCCGACGGCAAGCGCCGTGCGCGGTGGCCAACCTGAATAGGCCAGGACACCGGCGGCGGCGGTGCCCTGCACGAAGCGGCGGCGGGTGAGGCCGCCCGACACTCCAACAGGGGAGATGCTGCGCCTTGTCATGGTCAGCCTCCCCTGCTCGCCGGCTTTACGGATTCGACCTGGTACATCCCGTCCTTGCCCTTCACGAGCGTGAAGTCGACGCGGCTGCCAGGTTTCAGCGAGGTAAGGTCGACGGCAGGCGCGGCCGGGAAGTCCATCGTCATCGCCGGCCAGCCGATCGCCGAGATCGGCCCATGGCTGATATTCAACTTGTGTTGCGCGGCATCGACCGAATTGACGGTGCCGGTCGCGTGCGCGTCGCTGTGCCCCTCATGGGCCATCTTCATTCCCGGCATCGATCCATCCTCCATGGTCATGCCGGGCATTGCCTCGTCCTTGGCCGCTTCCGGCACGACGCCTGCCGGCGAGCGCGAGGCCGAGCTGCCAAGGTCGACGCCGAGAACGGCCGTGCTGGCCGCCTGGTTCGCCGCGGCCGGTTCGGAATTCACGCAGGCGCCTAGCGCGATCGGAGCAAGGCCGATCATGAAAAATTGGAAAGCACGGGACATCGTCGGAATCCTCCTGTTGCTCGTCGGCGCGAGGGTCGCGGCACCGAGGAGCCTTCGATACGAGTGTCATTCTGAGTGGAAGCGCGAGGAATGAGCGCTGGCTACACCAGGCGCGTCGAGACGAGCACTCCCGCAACCCCACGCCGCTTAGGCGACGGGGCTTATTTCAGACGCTCGTTCTGGGAGGATCAGGCTCCGGCAGTAGCACCCGGCCGGAGAGGGACTCGATCTGATCGTCGTACCGGATCGAGACAGCGACTACCGCCGGCGTGCTGCTAAAGGCAGGCACTGAATTGACGACAGAGATGCAGCCGAGACAGTCACAGCAGCATCCTAGATCGGCATCGTGCCGATGGTGATCGTACGGGGCTTCGCCGCCGGCCTCGTTCTGCTCGTCCTGGCAGTTCTGCTCAGCCGCTTCGGCGCCCATGTGCAGCCAGGCATGGGCGTTGCCGCTGATGAGAGTCAGCGTCAGCAGCACGATCAGGCATCTGAGAGCGATCGGAGGCATTGAACACGAATGGACGGCGAGGGTGGCCCCGATTCCTGGATACTCTCGGCGTCGCGGGGCGTCAAGGCGTGGAGCTTGTCGTCGCATAGGTCAATTCAAGATCTATGCAGTACCTCGACCGTGAGGTGCGAGAGCGAGGGGAAGCGGACGAGCTGGGCACGATAATAGTCGGCTTCCCGCTCCTGTTTCGTAACGACTGAGATAATTGCGCCCAAATGCCCCGGCCCCAGGCGCCAGAGATGGAGGTCGGCGAGCTGATCGCCCTCGCGCTCGACGGCTTGGCGCAGGTTATTTGCCATATTTCGATCGGGGTTCATGTCGAGCAGGATCGAGCCGGTGTCGCGGATCAGGCCGTAAGACCAGCTGGCGATGACGCAGGCGCCGACGATGCCCGCAAGCGGGTCCATCCAGAGCCAGCCGAAGGCGCGGGCGAAGAGCAGGCCGACAATCACGAAAACGGAGACGGCCGCATCCGCCATGACGTGAATTACGGCGGCGCGCATGTTGTTGTCGCGACCGGTCGCTCCGTGCGCATGCTCATGCTCTTCAAAGACGACGGGATAAGTCTGTTGGCCGATCCGCACCTGCGCCGTAAAGGCGTGCGGCTCAGGAATCTCGTCTGAGGATTCCAGATAGCCGCCATGATCGCGGAACACGAAAACCTGTCGCGTGCCATCCCGGCGCACCGTTTCCACCGACGTCGTCCGTGCCGATATGGTGGGCCCGGTTTCAGCGCGGAGCCGGAAACGCGGCGGCACGCCGTCCTCGAACACTTCGAGGAGGATCTCTCCGGCAGCGGTCTTGATATGGTGCGCCTCGTCCTGGTCATGTCCTTCGCGCGGGCGACCGTGACTATGACCATGATGATGGCCGCCGCTACTCAGCAGCCAAGCGCTCGCGACGTTCACAACGAGACCCAAACAGGCAATCGGGATCGCTTCAGCGAAATGGATCGGAACCGGCGTAAAAATTCGGCTGACGGATTCGTACCCGATCAGCAGAGCGATCATCGCGAGAATGATGGCGCTTGCGAATCCTGCAAGATCGCCGAGCTTGCCGGTGCCAAAGGTGAAATCTGCGTCATCGGCATGCTTGCGCGCGTAAGTGTAGGCGAGCGCCGCGAGCAAGAGCGCGCCCGCATGCGTGCTCATATGCAGGCCGTCGGCAACGAGCGCGATCGAGCCAAACAGCAGGCCGCCGACAATCTCGGCGATCATCATGGCGCCGCACAGCCAGATCACCGCCCAGGTCTTGCGCTCGCTTCTCTCGTGCTCCTCGCCGAGGAAAACGTGCCGATGAAAAGGTGAGGGAGGAGCGCCGGCTTTGCTCTCGATCATGGGCTGCTCATTTGAGATAGGTGCGGACAACCTCGAGGAGTTGCTCCGCCGCTTCAGCGTTCAGGGCCCCCGGATGTCTCTCTACATCAACGAGATGCGTGCGCACGTGGTCCTCGACCACTTCAGCCATAAGACCAGCCATAGCCCCTCGCGCGCCGGCAATGAGATGCATCACCTGGTCGCACTCGGCTTCACCGGTGAGCGCGCGCTCAATGGCCTCAACTTGGCCCCGAATGCGACGCACCCGGGCCAAAAGCTTTTGTTTATCGCGAGTGGTATGAGACATCGTACCTTCCTATAGCATAGGGGGGCACCCTATGAATAGCTTGAGCAGCGAAACTTAGAGGCGATTGCCTGGCTTCTTCCCACACGGAAATTTCGTGTAACATACGAGGGCGTTATCAGATATTGGTCAGCGACAGCGTCTGCCCCGGAGCTCCCGATGTTCCGACGGCGGCGCGGCCGACCGCCGGATCGAGAGACATGGTAAGCCCCCAGACCGACCTCACCGTCCATCCTTTTCGAGGCCGCGACGGCGCGGCGCTCGCCTATCGCGAGATCGGCGAGGGCCGGCCGGTGGTGCTGATCCACGGCTATTTCTCGACCGCGACGGTCAATTGGCTGCGCTACGGCCATGCCGCGAAGATCGCGGCGCGCGGCTATCGCGTGATCATGCCGGATCTGCGCGGCCACGGCGGCAGCGCCAAGCCGCACGATGCTGCCGCCTATCCGCCCGACGTGCTGGCCGACGACGGCTTCGCGCTGATCGAGCAGCTCGATCTCACCAACTACGATCTCGGCGGCTATTCGCTGGGCGGTCGGACGACGGTCCGCATGCTGGCGCGC
Organism: Rhodospirillales bacterium; assembly: GCA_028291405.1. GTDB lineage: Bacteria > Pseudomonadota > Alphaproteobacteria > ATCC43930 > CGMCC-115725 > URHD0088. The sequence continues at coordinate 20,656 of JAQGID010000098.1, forward strand.
GGCGCGAGGCCGGGCCGCGCGATCATTGCGGGGATGGGGCTGGAAGGGATCCTCGACGCCACCGGGCGCGGCGCCGTGTTCCGCCGTATCCTGGCGAACCTCGGCACCTTCGAGCGCGGCTCGCCGGAATGGATGGCGGAGGCCTTCCTGAAGACGGTCGGCGGCGATCCGGTGGCGCTCCTCCATGTTCTCGATACCTCCGTCGATACGCCGCGCGAGGCGCTCGCGCGGATCGCGGTGCCGACGCTCGTCCTCGCGGGCGTCGAGGACGATGACAACGGCTCCGCTGAGGCGCTGGCCGCCGTCCTTCCGAACGGCCGCTATGCGGTCGTTCCGGGCAACCATATGAGCGCCGTCACCAAGCCGGAGCTCGGCGTGGCGATGGCCGAGTTTCTCGGCGACTTCAGCCGGTCGTGACCGGCACGCGCGGTCCGAGCGTCACCGGAAGGCTGACGAAGCCGCGGAAGCGCGCCCGCCGCCCGCGCACCGGCGTCCCGGCGGCGGCGTAATCCGGAAAGGAAGCGAGGAACCGCGAAACCGCGATCTGCGCCTCGAGCCGCGCGAGGTTCATCCCGACGCATTGATGCGGCCCGGCGGCGAAGGCGAGGTGGCGATTCGGATTGCGGCCGAGGTCGAGCCGGTCGGGCTCGGCGAATTGCGCCGGGTCGCGGTTCGCCGCGCCGATGCAGAGCGTCAGACCGGCGCCGGCGGCGATCTCCTTGCCGCCGAGCGAGACCGCGCGCGTCGTCCGCCGGTTGCCGAGCTGGTTCGAGCTCTCGAAGCGGAGGAACTCCTCGATCGCCGACTTGATCAGCGTCGGATCGTCGTGCAGACGGCGCCGCTCGCCCGGCCATTCGAGCAGCAGCTGCAGCCCGTTGCCGATCAGATTCGTCGTCGTCTCGTGGCCGGCGTTGAGGATGAAGATGCAATTGTGCAGCAGCTCCGCCTCGGAGAGCCGTGTGCCGTCCGCCTCGCCGGCAATGAGGCGGGTGAGGACGTCGTGCTGCGGGTCGCCCGGATGGGCGCGGCGGTCGGCGACGAGGCCTCGGAGATAATCGACGAACTCGGCGACTGCCGCATTGCCCCGGGCGAAGACCCCGTCGGAGATCGCGGGCTCGAGCGCGCTGAGGATCGCCAGCGACCAGGCCCGCAGCGGTCCGCGCTCGGCATGCGGCACGTCGAGCAGATTGCCGATGACCTCGACCGGGATCGCCGAGGCGAAATCCGCGACGAGGTCGACCGTCGGGCGCGCCATCGCGTCGATCAGCCGGTCGACGAGCGCCTCCAGCGCCGGCGCCATCTCGGCGATCGCCCGCGGCGTCAACGCGCCGGCGATGATCCGCCGGACCCGCGTATGCAGCGGCGCGTCGTTGAAGACGAGGCTGGTCGTATGGTGCTCGTAGAGCGGCGAATCGCCGAATTTCGGCCTGAACTCGACCCGCTTGTCGGAGTTGTAGGTCGCCGTGTCGCGGTAGATCTCATTGAGATCGGCATAGCGCGTCAGGAAATAGGATCCGTCCGGCAAGAGGTGAACGGGATCGCCGGATTGCAGCGCGCGATAGATCGGATAGGGATCGTCGTAGAACGAGTCCCGCAGGCTGCGGGGATCGAAGTCTTCGACCGGGAATGCCGTCATCGAATCGCCGCCGCATCGTGCATCGCAGCCTCCGTCCCGCAAGTGCCGTCCGTCACCATCACGGCCGGCCTGCACTCAGCCTAATGTGGAGGCAGGAGGCGGCGGTTGCGATCGACTCGCGAAGCGAGCTTCAGGTCGTCCGGAGCTGGCGCAGCGGCCGCGTCCTGACGCGCAACGAGCAGATGAGCGAGTTCGCGACACGCTACGATGCGACGTCGCTCACCATCCATCGCGCCGACCTCCTCGAAATTCTCCGTCGCGCCCTGCCGGAGGAGTATCCGGCGCGGCGCCGGCTGCACCGGCGTCGCGACCGACCTTGCTGGCGCCCGGGCGTCCTTTGCCGACGGCAGCGAGATCGAGGCCGACGTCATCGTCGGCGCGGACGGCATTCACTCGATCGTGCGTACCAGCCTCTTCGGCCCGGATACTCCGCGCTTCACGGGCTGCATCTGCCGGCGCGGCCTGGTGCCGGTCGAAGCCGTCCCGGGCGGTGCGCTGCGCCGATACGAACAGCCGCGGATACCCCGGACGCGCCGGGCGCAGCTCGGCTCGCGCGAGCGCGCGAAGGAGAACCACCTGACCTCGCCCCGGGCGCGGCTGCGCCGCGACTTCCGTCTCGCCGTTCGAACGCGCTTCGGCGCCGACAAGACGGCGTTTCAAGCGGCCTGGCTCTACGATTACGACGTGGCGGCCGAAACCGCCAACGTCGCGTATCCGATCGAGAGCGCCTGAGCCTTACTGCGGCTCGATTCCCGCCGCCTTGACCAGCGTCTCCCATTTCGGCAGCTCGGCTTGCAGCCGGGCGGCAGCTTCCGGGCCGGATTGGTCCTGCGAGATCGAAGCGATGGTTTCGAGGAAAATCGGTGTCTCCGGCATTGCCGCGATCTGCTTGAACCAGCCCGACAGTTTATCGATGATCGGCTGCGGCGTGCCCTTCGGGACGTAGCATCCCCACCAGGGCGCGAACTCGTATCCGGTGATGCCAGCTTCCTGCATCGTCGGCGTGTCCTTCAGCGTCGGGCTGCGTTGCGCCGTCGTGACGGCCAGCGCCTTGAGCTGCCCCTGGCGGATCTGCCCGGCGGCGAAAGTACCGTCCATGACCATGAAGTCGAGCGTGCTGTCGATGACGTCGCGCATCGCATCGGCCGCCGTCTTGTAGGACACGGCCTTGGCGCTGACCCCGGCGAGCTGCTTGTAGTACTCGCCGGAGAGCAGCGCCGTCTGGTTGGTGTAGCCGAAGATATTGTCCTTCTTCTCCTTCAGATGCGCAGTCAGTTCGGCGATGGTCTTGTATGGCGAGTTCGGCGAGACGACGACCACGAAGGCGATCTGCGCGAAGGACGCGACCGGAACGAAGTCCTTGAGGGTATCGAACGGCAGGTCTTTGAAGAGATACCGGCTTCCCGCCATGTTCGAGTTGGCGGTGAACAGGATGTTGTAGCCATCCGGTTTCGCCTGGGCGACGAAGCGCAGCGCGATGTTGCCGGTCGCGCCGGGCTTGTTGTCGACGATCACCGGCTGCTTCGACAGCACCTCGATCTGATGCGCGAAATAACGGCCGAGGATGTCGGCGCCGCTGCCGGCGGAGAAGCCGAGCACGACATGGACCGGATGGTCGGGATACTCGGCTTGCGCCATCGCCGGACCCGTCAGAAGCAGCAGGCCGGCGGCGGCGATGGCCGTCGAAATTCGATGTCGAAGTGTCATTTTCCACCCCAGGAATGGTTGTGTCGGCGCACGGCTGACCGGCGGTCTCTCACGTCTAGAGTTTATTAGAACGGCCAAGCTTTGGGAACAGAGGGAGTTTTTCGCGCACGGTTACTCGTATGCCGTGTCCGGAATGAGGATGGGCGGCTTCTTCCGTTTGAAGCGGACCCAGATCTGCATCGCGATCAGCAGTACGCAGACGGCGAGGAAGAATGCGCTGATCGGCCGGTCGATGAAGGTCATGAGGTCGCCGCGCGAAATCAGCAGCGAGCGGCGAAAATTCTCCTCGAGACGCGGTCCGAGCACGAAGCCGAGCAGGATCGGCGCCGGCTCGAAGCGCAGCTTCAGCAGGATATAGCCGAACACCCCGAAGAAGACCGTCATGACGACGTCGAACAGCGTGTTCTTGGCGGCAAAGACGCCGATGCAGATGAAGAAGAGCGCCGTCGGATAGAGGTACCGGTAGGGCACCATCAGCATCTTCACCCAGATGCCGATCATCGGCACGTTGAGGATGATCAGCATGATGTTGCCGAGCCAGAAGCTGGCGATCAGCCCCCAGAAGATGTCGGCATGCTCGACGATGAGGCGGGGACCCGGCTGGATACCGTGGATGATCAGGGCGCCGAGAAGCAGCGCCATGGCGGCGTCGCCGGGAATGCCGAGGCTCATCGTCGGGATGAAATCGCCCTGCACCGACGAGTGCGTCGACGCCTCGGGGCTGGCGACGCCCTCGATCGCGCCGCGTCCGAAGCGCTCGGGCTTCTTGGCAATCTTCTTTTCGGCGGCATAGGCAACGAAGGAGGCGATCGTCGGCCCGGTGCCGGGAATCAGCGAGCACAGGCTGCCGATCAAGGTGCCGCGCAGGATCGGAAAGGCGGCCTGCTTCATCTCGGCCTTGCTCGGCCGCATGTCCGAGACACGGAGCTTGGCGTAAGCGGTGTTGATCGGCGCGGTATTGTTGACGCTGCGGAGGAACTCCGCGATGCCGAACAAGCCGAGCGACAGCGCGACGAGCTCGACGCCGTCGTCGAGGTCCAGCAGGCCGAAGGTGAAACGCTCAATCCCGGTATTGATGTCCTGGCCGACGAGGCCGAGAAGCAGGCCGAGGATGGTCATCGCGACGCCCTTTAGCGGCGAACCCTTGGCAAGGGTCGCGCCGGCGAGCAGCCCGACGAGCATCAGCGAGCAGATTTCGGCGGCGCCGAACGAGTAGGCGATATTGGCGATGTAGGGCGCCATGAAGATCATCTGGATGATCCCGAAGGCCGCGCCGAACAGCGCCGCTATCATCGTGATGCCGAGCGCGACGCCGCCCTTGCCCTGTTGGGTCAGCGGAAAGCCGTCGAGACAGGTCACGGCGTGGGGTGGGTGGCAGGGCAGGTTGAGCAGGATCGAGCAGATCGCGCCGCCATATTGCGCGCCGTAGAAGATGCCGGCGATCATCAGGATCGCCCCGACCGGCGGCATGCCATAGGTCAGCGGCAACAGGATCGAGACCGCCGAAAGGACACCCATCCCCGGCAGCACCCCCACGAGGTTGCCGACCATGACGCCGATGAAGCAATAGAGCAGGTTATGCGGTTGCAGCGCGACGCCGAACCCCTGGATCAGATCGGTAAAGCCGATTTCCATGGCTCAGAATCCTACGATCGGAATTTGGACGCGCAGCCCATAGGCGAAGACGACGATACCGAAGACGGTGACGCCGGCGGCGAGAAGCGCTGCTTGCTTCCAGGTGTTGGTACGATCGCCCATCGCCGCGACAAAGACGCAGGAGAAGGTCGCGAGCAACAGCCCGCCATGGGATGCGAAGAGGACGAACAGCAGGGCGCCTGCGATGATGCAGATCCAGCCTCGCCAATCGGGCGGCGTCGAGGTCGCATGCACCTCGTCGGCTTCGCCGAAGGATGCGGAACCCGCGATCAGCACTCCCACGAACGCCAGGAGAACGCCGAGAGCGGTCGGAAAAAACCCGGGACCCATCCTCGTCAGGCTGCCCATTTCGTAACCGCTGCCGGTATAGGCGGCGCCTATGCCGAGCAGCATCACCAAGCCGCCGGCGTAATAATCGAGGCGATTAGGCTTGATCACTCCCGTACTCTCCCCCGCGCCGCCGCCAACCCATGCGTGCGTCACTGAAATCCTGACAAGACAAGCTTCGAGCGGCAATCGCGATCGCGCCATGCCCTCGCACCCCAGCTCTCGGGCAGGTGGCCACCCAGCCGGGTTTATAACGGGATTGCGACGATTTTCGCAAGCTTCGCCAGTCAACCGCGTCCTTCGCGGTACCTGGCGAGGAACCGGCGCGTCGCATCGCCGGCCCGGCGGGCGCGTTCGGCGGCCGGCAGATTGCGATCTCTGGCGCAGGGCGTTTCCAGATCGATCGCGACGTCGCGCGGCAGCGCGTCCATCAGCTCGTGAAGCCACAGCTCACCCTCGCCGGGATACCGCCGATCGCGCAGCGATTCCTCACGCAGCTGAAGATGCGCCGGCTTTTCGCGCGGCGCGTCGCAGAGCTGAACATAGGCGATCAGCTCCGGAGCGATCGCCGCGACCTCGGCCGGGTTTCCGCCCGAGCGGGCGAGATGCAGGACGTCGACGAGGATGCCCGCATTGGGCTGCCGGGCCTGCTGCACGACGCGATGCGCCGCGCCGAGGGTCTTGGTCTCGATATAAGGCATGAACTCGAAGGCGATCCCGAGGCCGAATCGGGCAGCCGCCTCGCAGAGACCGGCGAAATTGTCGCTCAGCCGTGCCGTGTCAGGATCGTAGCCGGCGGCCAGGAACCAGGTGGCGCCGAGCTCCGCCGCCGTCGCCAGCTCGCGGCTCAGTGCGGCGACGTCGAGCTCGGGCCACAGCCAGATGCCCGTCGCGGCAAAGCAGCCGATGCCCCGATCGGAAAAGCGCTGCTTGATCGCGCGGATCAGCTCGGCATCGCCGACGATCGGAGTGACCGGCTCGGTGCCGGGCGGTCCGATGATGCGCAGGCCGACGGCGTCGAATCCTCCGGCCGCAGCCGCGTCGATCAGCTCGAGCGGTGTGGCGTCGTTGATCGTGAGCGGCGCAAGAGACAGCAGATTCGGCATTGCAGCAACCCTTCGAGGATCTTTGCACCGACCCTACCAGCGGCTGCGCGGCGGCGCCACGTCATCCGATTCCCGGGAATGCCTGTTAAATCCCGTTTAATGACTCGTCGGCTAAGATGGGCTCTACCACCAATTTCGTTGCGTGATGAGGGAAGATGTCGATCGCTGCATATCGCCGGCGGCAGGAAGCCGCCGAATCGCCCCGCGAGTTGGAACGGCGAGCCTTTCGGACCGTCATCGGCAAGCTGACGGAAGGTAAGGAAAAGGGCGGACGGACGCTGATCGAGGCTTGTTTTCTGAACAACCAGCTGTGGTCGGCTCTGGCAGTCGATCTCGCGCTGCCCGACAACGGCCTGCCGAACGAGTTGAAAGCCCGGCTGATCTCGCTCGCGCTGTGGGTTCAGCGCTATACGCCGCAAGTGATGCAGGGGAGCGCCCCGGCGGACCCGCTGATCTCGGTCAACCGCAATATCCTGGATGGGCTGACGACCATGCCGCCCAGCCCGGATCGGGCGCCGGCGCCGCAGGTCGGCGCTGCCTGAGCGGTTCCTAGTGCCCGAAAGTTTAAGGAACGCACGGGCGGCGCATTAACCGAGGCGCCCCAGCCGGGCGGCCTCGGCGATGGTGGCGGGAAGATCGCCGCGGAAAACATGCGTCCCGACATGCGAGAAGCGGCTCTCGAGATCGATCCAGATCTCGCCGCCGAGCGCCCGCCAGCGCTTGCAGAAACTATAGTCCTCGGGCAGCGACTGGCCGTCGGCGATCATCGTATCGAAGAATGCATAGCGGGGTTGGCCTGCGGAAGCCGCGCCCGCGGCATGCACGGCCGCCCTCGCGTGGTCGCTCTGGTAGCGCAGCGTCGGATATGCCTGCGCCATCGTCTCCAGGACGCGGCGATTGATCAGCATGAATCCGGTTGCGCCGTATTCGGCGCGCAGGAAACCCTCCTGCGGCTGGTTGTCGGCGCGGAACGAGATCGTCGACGAATAGAGATATGAGGCGGCCTCGGCGACGGCATCGTGCGTCGCGGTCGAGGCGCGCAAGGCTGCGGTGTCGAGCCGCTTCAACGGATATACGCCGCACACGATGTCCTTGTCGAAGGCGAGGTAGCGCAACAGCGCGTTGGGATCGAAGCCGAGATCGGCATCGATGAACAACAGGTGCGAAAACCCGGTATCGTGCAGCACGTCGCTTGCGAAATTGTTGCGCGCCAGGGTGATGAGGCTGTTCGATATGGTGCGGAAATCGAAGGGGATCGCCTGCGCATCGAGCAGCCGGGTGAGATTGAGTAGCGACATCAGATAGTAGTCGGTGACGAGACCGCCGTAGCACGGCGTCGCGATCAGAAGCTTCGTCTCGGTCATGCGGCTTACTCGGTCTCGCTCGGCGACGCGTCGGGACAGAATGATCCCGCCTAGATGATCATCGTGCCGAAGAGCATAGCATGGGCGACGTAATAGCCGGCGACGAAGACGACGAGGGCGGCGCAGAAATAGGCGGGGATGAGGATCGGGTGGCGCGCGGCGGCGGCGGTATTGTCGGCGGCGACGGCGAGCAGGATCATGACGATCATGAGATGGCCGACGGCGTCGATCTTGCCGAACTCGAAGACGGCGCTGACGAACATCGCGGCGAGCAGGATCGCCGCGATGCGGCGCACCAGCGGCGTCCACAGGAGGGCGAAGGCGAGGGCGAACTCGATCATTCCGGCGGCGGTCATATAGAAGGTCTTGTCGAGGCCGAGGGCGAGTTCGCCGTGCTGCTGCAGCAGCGGATAGGTCCATTGCGGGTAGGCGAATTTCTCGACCGAGGCCCACATCAGGGTGATCGCGGTGCCCCAGCGCGCGACGTCGAGCGGCCGGATTCCGCGGCGGCCGCGGCCGATGCCGGCGAGCGCGAGATAGGCGGCGACGCCGAGGAAGATCGGATAGTCCATCATGTGGAAGCTGCCGTAGGCGGCGACGCCGACGCCGAACAGCACGACGATGCCGATCGCGGCGAGCGGCAGCGTCGTGCGCCAGAACATGGCGACGGCGATCGCCGCCTGCAGCCAGGGAATGACCGCCGAGGTCGTCGTCAGCTCGGGCGTCAGGATGATGCCGCCGGTCGCCCAGAGGGCGACGAAGAAGGCCGCGGTGCCGGCGCGGAACATGTCCTCGGTGCGCGCCTGCAGGGCGCCGCTCAGCCGGTCGATCGCCGCGGTGACGACGCATCCGAAGGCGGTTCGCTCGGTCCGGCTGCCGATCCACAGCCCGACCAGCGCGACGGCGAGGAGCTGGAAGAACGGGGCCGAGCAGACTTCGAGGAGCGACCGCGGATTGCCGGCGACATCGTAGGCGGCGAACCATTTGACATGGGCGGCGGCGGCGAGCGAGGACGTCGCCAGAAACGCTGCCGACAGGAAGACCGC
>JAQGID010000132.1 GCA_028291405.1 Rhodospirillales bacterium
CCTAGGCCGAGCATGCTCAAAAGCAGCTGCACGGCGAGAATCATCACGACGCCCGCGAACACTGCGCCCCAGGAGATGCGCCGCGCGGCTCGCGGTCGAATATCGACCTCCGCTGGTGCGGCGGCGATGTAATCCATATTGCCGGTCGCTATTGCCATGTGTCAGTCCTTCTCGCGTTATGTTCACACTCGCCCGACTATCGGCTGGACCTTGCTGGACTGGGATCGCCAGGCGCGCGCAGGGTTGCGAGAGAGATGAAAGTCAGGGAGGCCGCTTGGACCTCCCGGAACATCGGATCAGGGTTTGCTGATGTCGGCCGGGGTTTGCGCCACTGAGGGTTTATCGCCCGCAGCAGCTTTGTCGACGTCGACCTTCATTTCGCGGACGGTGTCTCTGACCGTCTCCACGCGCTCGGCCGCCTCTTTGCGGATGACGACCTCCTCGGTGGCGCGCGTGCGCTTTCCGACAACGGGCTCCTCGTGGCGTTCGACAACGTCGAACTCGCGCTCCTGAAGGCCCTCGATCCCGGCGGCCATGCCCGTCGCGGGTCGCCGTTCGACGACGACACGCTCGTCCCGGAGATGAACCTGCTCCTCTACCGGGGTCTCGATCACGTGCGTACGAATACGATAGCGGCGTTCGACTTGCCGCTTGCCGACCTCCAACTCCTCCTTCGCGAGCGGAATGACCTGGTCGCCGTCCGTCGCAGACCGATGCGCAGCGGGATCGTGGGCGGCTGCGGATTCGGCTGACCCGGTCAAGGCCTGAGAGTCGCCGGTTGCTTCCCCGATAACGCCCGTCGTCGGGATCAAGTTTTCCTCATCTCCCTCGATATCGACGGGATCGAACTGCTCCATGAGGGCGATGACTGTCTCTTTTTCGGCGTCCGAGCGCACGCGGACACTAACAGCAACACGGCCGCTGCGAAGGTGGCCAGAGTAACGCTCGCGGTCATCGGCTGAGACCTCGCTGCCGAAGAGCCAGGCCCAGAAGCCTTCCTCCTGTCTCGGTTCGCGCGCGGGCTCGCTGGACGCTGCGCCACCCCGTTCTGCACTGAGGCTGATATCGCTGTCGGGAATGCCTTGGACTTGAAGCTTGCTTCGAACGTCCTCGGCCAGGCTGCGGGTGGGGTACAGGCCCACGATGGTCTGGTGCTGCATGAATCGCTCTCTCTAGGGTGTCTGGTCAGGATGACGCCTGTCAGCTGCAAGGGTTGACCAAGTGCAGAAACAGGCGTCGGCGCCAGTGACTCGCCAACAGAGGTAAAGTTTGGCCGATTCAAACAAAGCCTTTAGATGATGGCTGACGGCGCAATGAATTAGAAATGTGGCTAAGTAGGGCGAGTTCCGTTCATCTACAGAGATGGCGCCCCCAACGAATGGCCTCGCTCATTGGATTGGCGCAATTAGACCGAAGAGCGGGAAGGCGGAATTACTCAGCTTGCATTTGTACCCGAAAACCAGATCTGGTATTGTTCGAAGTCGATCGCGACTGCGTTCGCAAAAGCAATACGAAGACCTCAAGGTTTTGAAGAGGCCTCGTGTGCGACCCACTCAAGAGCAATCAAGAGAGGCGCTCACATGAAATCCGTCCAAGTACGTCTACCGACGCGTGACCTTTCCCACGGTCTCATTGCCATGCGCGATTGGTTAGATCGAAGAGGTGTCGAAACGTCAGCATTTTCCTACAATTGTGACCGGGGCGGAGCCGAGGTCGTGGTTCACCTGTCCTTCAAGTTGGAGCAGGAGGCCGTGGCGTTTGCAGAGGAGTTGGGTGGGGCAATAGTCGGCTCCTCCTCTTCGCCGATGGGCGCCTGATTCGTCAGTTCATTTTGTGACGGGCGAAGCTGTTCCGACGCTAGCGAGGGGAGTCGACGCGCGCAACATTGCTGAGGCCATCCGTGTCATCGAGACCATGCGTAAGCGGCTTGAGAAACAAGAAGCGGCCCAAAGGACTGAAGAGCACGGTTAATGGCGAAGGATGGGACCCATCACGGCCGCTGTTTGTGAGTGCTCCACCCGCCGATCGAGGCGGGAAAGATTTCAGCCCGCACCGACGCGTAGTGAACCACGCTGCTTGATTGCGGTGGCGATCTCCCGCCAGTTGCGCGCGAGTCGCGGGAATCCATCCTCGGCGAGGTATTCTGCTGTGCGTTCGGCCACGGTAAGGGCCGCGGCACCACGGCTCTCGATCAGGTACTCTGCCGCTCTCCCCAGTTCCGTCTGACTCATTGCCATGCCCATCATCGCCGACCATTCTATTCCACGATCTATGGTCAACGGCTGTCGATCGAGACCGGCGCGCTGCACACAACAGCGTGATCGTTGTCCGCACCGAAAAGCCCGCGCGCAGGGCAAGCGGACTTTAGCGGACGTCACGGAGGCCTAAAGGAAGGGCATCAATCCAAGGATCTCTGGGGGGATCAGAACGAGCTTGATTAAATTAGTGCTGGGCGCCGCGGTCGGCGCCTTTCACGATGAGGCCGCCCGTCCGGTATTGGTAGATAGGCGCGTCAGATGGATGGCTTGACCGGCTATTTCGCGAGGCGGTTCTTGCTGATCCGCATGGTGACGATGGCGCCTTCCGCCGACCAGTTGAAATCGATGGATCCCCCGAGCTGGCGGGACATGCTCCGCTCGATCAAGACGCTACCGAAACCTGCCAGCGCGGCGGTCGGAGCGACGACGGGCGGACCGCCCCGTTCCGTCCAGACGATGACCATCTCGTCAGCGTGGCCGTCGTCGCCGGGGCCTTCATCGACGTGGGTGTCGCACGACACGTCGAGCGTCCCGTTCGCCACCGAGAGCGCACCGTGCTTTATCGAGTTGGTCGCCAGCTCGTGGACGACCAGAGCCAGCGCCGTCGCTCCCGCCTCGCCGATGCCCATTCTCGGCACCGAGACCCGGACGCGTCCGTTGAATGCGCCGGTGTCCTCGTAGCGCTGCAGCAGCACGGCAAGCACGTCGCCCAGGAGAGCCGCGGTCCCTTCGCGGCCGGGAAGCGGCCTGACGAGATCATGCGCCCGTCCGAGGGCCGTCAGCCGGTTTACGAGGTCGCGCGTCATATCCTGCGTCGTCGTCGCCGTGCGCGAGGTGAACTGTGCGAGACCGGCAGCGACCTGCAGGAGATTCTTCACGCGGTGACTCATTTCACCGGCCAGCAGCTCGTGAGATTCCTCTGCCTGCTTGCGTCCGGTCACGTCGATGAAGATCCCGAACATCCTCTGATGGGCAATGTCCGCATCATTGCCCTGGCCGCGCGCCGAGAGCCATCGGACCTCGTCACCGACCATGATGCGAAAATCGATCTCGTACGCGCCGACGATCGCGCGTGTCGCCGTGAACGCCGCCCTCACCCGATCGACATCGGCGGGATGGATCTTGGACGAGAGCTCCTCGAAGGTGACCGGTGTCCCGTCCGGCACGCCCCACAAGTCGAGCCCCTGCCCATCCATGATGAACTCGCCGCTGTCGACGTTCCACGCCCAGAGGGCAACTCCGGCGGCGGCGACCGCCGCCCGCAGGTGTTTCTCGTCCCACTCAGGACGAGGCGATCTCTCGGTCGCCATCGGCAGAATTTCCTATGCGCTGGGATGGTCCAGGGACACCAAATGGCGCCTGTCAGCGACCGTACAGCTTAGAGCATCGACAGTCCTGACAAATTGCACCATCGAGTTGCGGCGCTTCCTCGCTTCAATCGGCGCAGCTTCGTACCAGCCTCCGTCCAGATCGCCCCGAGGCGGATTCGGGAAGTAGGCGAAGGCCCAACTTCGGCTCGGACTCGACGGCGCCAGCCTGACGAATTTTTCGGATTCTCAATTCACGTGCTCGCCTGGCCGCAGCTCGGCGCGTTTTAGTTCGTCAAGCGCGCTGATGATCTTGTTCCAGACGCTTGCCAAGGATCGTCACGACGCCGATCCTCGCCGACGGCTCTCCCTGGGCAGCAAGCCGACGCAGACTTATCAGCGGCGGTTTCCCATCTGGGACTCGGCGACCACCGCTTACGGGTTGGTCATTGCCGTAGATAGCGCGCTTGCGCTAGATCAGCTGCAATCGCAAATGGGCTAGCATCATAGAAGACTACTTGGGCGTTCAGGGGCGCCCTATCTACCTTCTCATGAAGACCCGCTGCGAGCCCCTCGTCCGCTCCGAATATCTCGCGCAACGCGCGCTCGACGCCAGCCCAATACTGGTTCTTGAAGGCGTCACCTAGCGTTTCCGCGCTTCGAACGAGCCCGTCGGATTCGACCGTCGAATTGAAATGAGGCATAGAGACCTCCGAAAGGCAGGGCTCATCGTCTAAGCATCAGCTAGTCCGTGGCGTATATATGCCAAGCAAATGTTCTGCTTGTGGCAAAGACGGACAGCGGGTCATGCACATGACCGTGCGCCAGGTCTAGGACGGTCCGACGAGATTAGCCTGGCAGATCCTGGAATACCGCCCTCGATGAATTCCCGGAGTTCCGCCGTATGAGGTGGACACATCGGGGAGCTCGGGCCCTACTTGTTGCAAATTTTGTCCTTCGAGATGCACGAGTTTCCGCAAAGTTTCCCGGTGTTGCACTCTTTGGCAGGCTTCGAGAGGTGGCACATCTTGTCCTTGGCTATGCAGGTATCGCCACATAGCTTTCCCGTCTTGCATTCCGGGGCAGCGTTAGCAACACGCGACACGCCTGCGGCGAGTGCGAATCCGAGGAGGGCAACGCTTAGAAGACGCCTCATCTGAAACCTCCCGAGTCCGATCAATGAGTGACGGCAAGGGTGTGCCTACGTGGAGCGACTCAATAGGATTCGGAGAGCCGCACGGCGCGAGTGAACTCGGGTAATCGGAAGCGGTCACACCTTGCGCCCGGCAATCAATTATCATCATGTCTCCCCTCGCGCGGGTCGCGTGACGAGCCACTCAGCCCCCTGCGGTCTTGGTCAACGCGGCCGTCCTCACCATTCATCTCCCGCTGATCGCGGCGAACCCCATCGCGGCTGTCCTCTCGGCCGCCCCGGCGGCCTTCTTCGTGAGCGCGGTCGATTTGGTTTTGGTTGCGCTGGATGTCTTGGCGGTCACGATTGTCGTTACGATCGTCACCGCCGACAGCGCGGTCGATCACCGACTCGGCCCGGCTCGGCGCCTGCAACGTCGGCCAAGCGACAGCTAGAGCTGCGGCGGCGATCAGAAATTTTCTCATGAAACCTCCGGCAAGTATCCCACGCGATGACGCGGCGCTTATGAAGATACAAGCGGCATGCGCGCATCGTTCCGACGACCGAGCTCCGCGGAGATGGCTCTGTGGACATCAAGTAATTGCGTCAGGTGTCAGCGCTTGCCTGACCGTGCCGTTTATGTCAGCTAAGTCCGCGAGGCTGCGAGGCTGCGACAGGACGGGGAGCGGTGCTTCCGGATCGCCCGCCCACTGACCGATAGAGATCTCGCCCAACGATTTACCGACATGGGGAAAGAGATGCGGCCCAAGGCCGACTCTCTCGAGAGCGGATCGAACGAAGGCTATCTACCCGATGATTACCCTGCGGGATAGCCGAGCGGTCAACGAACGCGCTCTCGCCCATGCGCTCATAATTTAGCCTGACGTCTTCTCTTGCTTGCTTAAGGCGCCAACCCTCTCGCTCGGTTCTGAGTTCTTGGTCTCGGAGGCGGTCCGACGAGGTCGCGCGGTAGCTTCTCGCCGCGACCGACAGCCGCGGTAGCGCTCAGCCGCCCTTTTTGGTGATGTTGCCAAGCATAGTGATCCAGCAGATAGGGTCAGATCGATGAGAGAAACTCCCAAGCTGGCGCTGCTTTGGCGCGGAGATCGCGAGGCGCGACGTGATGCGACACCGGACAATAGTCGGCTCAATCGCGTCTTCGTGGCGCTGGCCGCCCTCGGGATTCACGCCGAGCCCGCGGTCTACGCCGACGATATGGCGCACGAGGTACGAAAGCAGCTTCTGAAGGTCAACGGCGTGCTTGTCTGGGTCAATCCGATTTCCGATGGGCAGAACCGGATTGCACTCGATGCGACGTTGCGGGACGTCGCGTCCAGGGGAATCTGGGTCAGTGCCCATCCCGACGTGATCCTCAAGATGGGCGTGAAGGAAGTTCTTCACCGCACGAAACACCTTGGTTGGGGCACCGACACCCATCTCTATCGCACCGTCGAGGCTTTCCGCGAAGAGTTTCCGCCGAGGCTTCAATCGGCAGGTCCGCGTGTCCTCAAGCAAAATCGCGGCAACGCGGGTCAGGGCGTGTGGAAGGTCGAGTTCGCTTGCCAGTCCGCGCACGAGGGCGCAATCGTTCGCGTATTGGAAGCGCGCCGAGGCAGCGTGCCCGAAGAGGTGCCGCTCGACGATTTCATGAGGCGATGCGAGGCGTATTTCGCGGCCGAAGGCTGCATCATCGATCAACCATTCCAGCCGCGGCTTCCCGACGGCATGATCCGCTGCTACATGGGCGCGGATAAGGTCGTCGGTTTCGGGCACCAGCTCATCAAGGCGCTGATTCCGCCCCCGCCCGAGGGCCCGGACTCAGAAGCGGCGCAGCCGGGCCCACGCATCATGCACCCTGCATCGGCGCCGACGTTTCAGGCCCTCAGGAGGAAAATGGAATCGGAGTGGACACCTCAGATGATGCGATTGTTGGATATCGACGCCGAGGCGCTGCCGATCATTTGGGACGCCGACTTTCTCTATGGACCGCGCACAGCATCCGGCGAAGATACCTATGTGCTTTGCGAGATCAATGTCAGTTCGGTATTCCCGTTTCCGGAACAGGCGCCTTCAGAGATCGCGCGACTCGCATTGGCGCGGCTGCTGTCATCAAAGAGGGCAAGTCACGACGACGTTTGACGCTAGCGGACTCACAGACGGCCGCGATGGCGCCAATCGATAGGGTGTGAGCATACAGTTTTCGAGTGACGGAGAACCCACCGGCTTACGCCCTATCGGGTGCGAGCATCCGGCGGCCTCGATCCTTTGCTTCGCCTCCTCCTCGATCAGTTCGGCCTTTGGACCGACAGCGGCATTCGGCGACGAAGCGTTCATCGCTAGGGCCGACGGTGAGGTCTGCGCGGCGCCAATCAATGCGGATGCACTCGGCAGCCTATATCCTTGCCGTCGTAGCGGCCGCCGTCATTCCGTTGACGAGCTATCCGACTACGAATTGCCATTCATGGTACAGGCTCAAATACCAGTATAGCGGCCTTTTGGTCACCGATTGCCTGAGACGCGACATAAAATCTGTTGAATTCTGGCACTAAGAGCGACGTTCCAGAACCGGGTCTGGTCTTGATTTTCGAGATCACCTCGTAGTGGTCGGGGTCCATCTGCTGGTAGGCGTAGATCCAGCCCGGCGAAGCCCCCGGCGTCCCATACCAACGCCCGCCTGTCACGTAGATGCGCTTGAGGTTGGCGTCGTAATACACGCCATCCATGGTTTCGGGCGCGGGCAGGCTTTGAATTTCCTTACCCGACACGCTGTCGTAGACGGTCATCTCCGGCGGAACTCTCGTGCCGACAAATAAGCGGTGCCGGTTCCTGTCGACCGCCATGTCTGCGGCACCGTCACCCCTGGCGGGCCAGCTATTGATGAGTTCGCGCTTTCGGGTGTCAAACTGATAGATGCGGTCCGCAAGAGAGTCACAAGCGAGAAGGATTCCGTTGTCGTCCATGGCGATTTCGGCGAGGTGACCGGGGCGGGGTGTCGGGGCGATCATGTCCGCGACAAGCTCGTCGTATCCCGCGCCACGCTTCGTCCGCAGGATACCCACGCGCTCATACGCATCGAATCCCGCACTCTGGCCGCCGTAGCCGAAGTAGATGAGGTTTGACGTGGTGTCATAGAAAAGGCGGTTCGGACCAGGTTCGGTCTTGAAATCTTGAACCGGCCGGAAGGTTTTGCCCTCGAAAACCCTCACATGCCCATCAAGACTGGACACGTACAGCTTGTTGAAGTCACCGCCGAGGAACAGCGCGTCCTGGGTGTCCTTTAATCCGGCGAGACGATTGATCACCTTCCCGCCGGTCAGGTCCACAACTTCCAACGTATTGTTTGTAACGGCGGCAACAAACAGGCGCTTGTTTTCCAGATCCACGCCCATGTGATCGAGGCGCCCTGTGACGCCCGACAACGGAATCGTTTCTACCAGCCTGAGCGCCTGTTTTTCCTGAGCGGACGTCTGGACGCCGAAACCGGCGAACAGGGCAATGCAGCACACTGCAAGAACCTTCATCATGAATTCGCCCTCGCTCTGAGCAACAGCGTCGCAGTGAGCAGCATCTCGGTGGGAGAGCGGTAGGACGAGGGCCGTCCGCTATTTTATGCGACGCCGTGCGTCAGGATACGGGGCGGAACACCGCGACAGCCGGTTCGTTGCAAGTCGGCCTGCGTCAATTTGACCATTCGCGCGGCGATCTCGGCTGATTATGTCCTCTGTTGTCGGGGCCAGCAGACCCCCGGCGATCCCAAGACGGTTCGCCGTCCAAGTTCTGCTCAACGCTTGAGGTCCAAGGACCTCGGGGGTCTGAGCATATGGACGAGACTCCGAGCCGCATTTCCCCAGAATATCTCCGTCGGCTCCTTGTCCGCCGTCCAGGTGCGACGGTAGGTCGAGGGGCCAATAACAGCCTGGTGTCTTTCGCCTTGCGGCGCCCGATCTCGCTTTTGATGACAGTCGTCGCCGCCGTATTGGTGGGCCTCTTGGCGCTCGATCGCATGCCGCGGGACATCTTCCCAGATCTGGGCGTGCCCGTGCTGTACGTGGCTCAGCCTTACGGCGGCATGGACCCGGCGCAGATGGAAGGGTTCATCGTCAACTACTACGAATACCACTTCCTCTACATCACCGGCATCGAGCACGTCGAAAGCAAGTCGATCCAGGGGGTGGGACTCATCAAGCTCCAATTCCACCCCGGCACGAACATGGCCCAGGCGGTGGCGGAGACCGTCGGCTACGTCGACCGCGCCCGCGCCTTCATGCCCACCGGAACGGTACCGCCTTTTGTGATGCGGTACGACGGCGGCAGCGTGCCGGTGGGCGACCTCGTGTTCTCCAGCAAGACGAAAACGATCGCCGAGCTTCAGGATGCGGCGCTGTTCAAGGTGCGCCCATTGTTTGCGACGCTGCCGGGGGTCTCGGCGCCGCCGCCCTTCGGCTCGAGCCAGCGCACCATCATCGTCAACCTAGATCCGGCCAAGCTGCGTTCCTACAACATGTCGCCGGACGAGGTGGTGCGGGCGCTGGGCGCCGGTAACACGGTCAGCCCATCGGGCAACGTCCGCATCGGCGACCTCATGCCGATGGCGCCGGTCAATTCCGTCGTCGGGGATTTCAAGGACCTCAACAACATCCCGATACGGTCGCAGGGAACGCAGACGGTCTTCATCCGCGATGTCGGATCGGTCCAAGACGGCGCGGACATCCAGACGGGCTACGCGCTGGTGGATGGACGCCGCACGGTCTACATCCCCGTAACCAAACGCGCTGACGCGTCGACGCTGGCAGTTGTCCAAGCCGTCAAAGCGAACTTGCCGCGGTTCCAATCCGCGCTGCCGGGCGACATCGACGTCAGTTACCAGTTCGACCAATCCCCCTACGTGACGCGCGCCATCCAGGGACTGTTCTTCGAAGGCGCTCTCGGCGTGGTGCTCACCGGCCTGATGGTTCTCCTGTTCCTGCGGGACTGGCGCAGCGCGTTGGTGGTCGTGTTGAACATACCGCTCGCGATCCTGGCGTCGGCGTCGGCGCTCTGGGTGTCGGGCCAGACGGTCAACATCATGACCTTGGGCGGGCTGGCATTAGCCATCGGCATCCTTGTCGACGAGGCGACGGTAACGATTGAGAACATCCATACCCGTCTTGCTGATGGCCGCAGCCTCGCCCGCGCGGCGAGCGAGGCGACGGCCGAGACGACGCTCCCGCGGTTTGTGGCCATGCTTTGCATTCTCGCGGTGTTCATTCCCGCCTTCTTCATGACGGGCGCCGCGCATAACCTGTTCGCGCCGCTGGCGCTCGCGGTCGGTTTCTCGATGGTGGCGTCGTATCTGCTCTCCAGCACCTTCGTGCCCGTCCTGTCGGTCTGGATGCTGCGCAATGCGGGCTCGCACGGCCAGCCGCAAGAGGGGCTCTTCGATCGGCTGCGTGCCAAATACGACCGGTTCGCGCGCGCAATCGTGAAACGACGGCGCATCGTCGTGCTTTCCTATCTCGCCGTCAGCGGCGTGATCATCTTCGCGGTCGGCGGGTCGCTCGGCACCGAGATCTTCCCGGCGGTGGATACCGGGCAATTCCAATTGCATCTCCGGGCTCCAGCGGGGACGCGCATCGAGCGCACGGAGCAGATCGCGCTACAAACGCTTGACGCAATCAAGCGCGAGGTCGGCCCGGAAAACGTGGAAATCAGCCTCGGCTTCGTCGGCACACAGCCGCCCAATTATCCCATCAACGCGATCTATCTCTGGAGTTCCGGCTCAGAGGAAGCAGTCCTCCAGGTGCAGCTCAAGCCCGGCGCCGGGATCCCAATCAAGGAGTTGACGGAACGCCTGCGCCGGAAACTGCCTCAGGAACTGCCGGGCGTCCGCTTCTCGTTCGAACCAAGCGACATCGTCAGCCAGGTGATGAGCTTCGGTGCGCCGACACCGATCGAAGTGGCGGTGAGCGGACCGAACCTCGCCGATAGCCGTCGATACGCCGAAAAGCTGCGAGCGAAGTTGGCGCAGGTATCGACGCTGCGCGACCTCGCGTTCGAGCAGGAGCTCGATTACCCGACTGTAAACGTCACCGTCGACCGCGAGCGAGCGGGCGTCCTTGGTGTGACGACGGATGACGTGGCGAAATCGGTCGTCGCGGGCACATCGTCGAGCCGGTACACGGCCGCAAATTACTGGGCCGACCCCACAAGCGGCATCGGCTATCAGGTGCAGGTCGAGATTCCCGAGCGGCAGATGAACTCGCTCGAGGAGGTGAAGAATCTTCCCATCGCTCGTCGATCGGGCCAACAGATTGACGTGCGCAACGTGGCCAGCGTGACCGACGGCACCGCGCTCGGCGAATACGATCGCTACAACATGCAGCGCATGCTGACGCTGAGCGCGAACATCTCCGGCGAGGATTTGGGACGTGCGGCGGCCCAGGTGCAACAGGTGATCAATGAAACGGGGAAGCCGCCGGACCGGGTGAACGTCACTGTGCGCGGTCAGGTCGAGCCGATGGCGGAAATATTCGGAGGCCTGCGCCTGGGTCTCTTGATGGCGGTGGGCGTCATCCTTCTCCTTCTGACCGCCAATTTCCAATCGTTCCGGCTTTCCCTGGCGGTGGGGCTGACGATTCCCGCCGTCATCGCCGGGGTCGCGCTCATGCTTTGGCTCACGGGGACGACGCTCAACATCCAGTCCTTCATGGGCGCGATCATGGCAATCGGCGTGGCCGTGGCGAACGCCATCCTGCTCGTGACTTTCGCTGAGCGCAGCCGGGTCGAAGGTCGCGAGCCATGGGAGGCGGCGATCGAAGGGGCACGAAGCCGTCTCCGCCCGATCCTCATGACCAGCTTCGCGATGCTGGCCGGGATGGTGCCGATGGCGCTCGGCCTGGGCGAAGGCGGAGAGCAAAGCGCGCCGCTTGGGCGGGCGGTGATCGGCGGGCTGATCGGCGCCACTTGCGCCACCCTCATCGTCCTACCGGCGATCTTGGCGACGCTCCAGTCGCGATCCGCCCGCGTTTCAGCGTCGCTCGATCCTGGCGACCCTCAGAGTTCCTATTTCGAGCCGGACCCCCAGCTCGTCGGGGTGTCGGATCGCGGTGCGTGAGAACAAATTTCGAAGGCGATGACGATGAATTTGATTGGTCGAATGGGCATCGCGGCGTTGGTGGTGTTGGTTGGCGTCGGCACTCTGGGCATCGTCGCCGAGCGCAACGTGGCGGCCTCGCCATCGACGTCAACGGCGGCGGACAGCCGCCCCCGCGTCGAGGTGGTACACCCGCGCCGCTCGACGGTCGCGCGACGGCTACAGGCAAATGCCACGCTCGATGCCTTCGAGGAAACCGATCTCTTCGCCAAGGTCTCGGGATACCTGTCCGATGTCCGCGTCGACATTGGCGATCACGTCAAAGCCGGGCAAACGCTCGCGGTTATCGACAACCCCGAAATGGAGCAGGAGCTTGCCGAGGACAAGGCCCAGCTCGAATCGAAGCAAAGTTCGCTCGAGAGCGCGCGCCGCCAACTGGACCACTTCAAGGCGAACGTAATGCTTCAGAACGCCTTGTTGGAGCGCCGGGAGGAGCTGGGCGCGGCGGGACACTTCATCAGCGACCGGACGCTCGATGAGGTGCGCGCCAACGCGGAGATCGCCAAGGCGGATCTCGGCGTCGCGGACGCGAACCGCGCCCTCGCGGCCAACGAAGTCGACGTCGCCGCCGCGACCGTGGAGAAAATCAAGACGCTGCTGGCTTATACGCAGATCGTCGCGCCTTTCGATGGCGTGGTGGCGCGGCGCCTAGTTAACCGGGGCGATTTGGTCCAGGCCGCCACGGCCACGCGGACGACGCCGTCCGCAGGGTCACTTTTCACGGTGCAGCGGATCGACACGATCCGGGTGTTTTGCGATGTTCCGGAGAACGACACACCGCACCTTCACATCGGCGATCCGGCCATTGTCAAGCCGTCTGGCTTCGACGGTAAGCCGTTCATCGGCAAGGTGACGCGCTTCTCCCTGCGTCTCGATCCCGAGACGCGCAACATGCGCACCGAGATCGACCTGCCCAATCTCGACGAGCGGCTTTATCCGGGTATGTATGCGGAGGTCTCGCTGGAAATGAACCGGCGCCCTGATGTGCTGACCGTACCCGCCGTGGCCGTCGGTTCGGATGCCGACGGCAGCTTTGTGTACACCATCGCTGACAATCGCATCGCACGCCTCGCCGTCACGACTGGCCTCGTCGACAACGGCAACATCGAGGTGACCGCTGGCCTATCGGACGCCACGCCGGTGGTCGCGGCCATCAAGAGCGCGCCCGCGCCGGGAACGGCGGTGCAGTCGCCGATGGCGGGCGAGAGCTCGTAGAGTGAGACAGACCCTTCCAGGAATCTCGTCCAGCTGTTTCAGCCCGTGTGGGCCGCAGTCAGGCGTCGTATTCCAGCTTGGGATACCAATCAATGCCGCGGCCTTCCGGTGTCGAGTCCAGCACCATCCACAGCGAGGCTGGGTCGGGAGACGGCGAAGGCCGTCTCTCGCCCGGGCGTTGGAGCATCGATCCCCGTCACGTCCGAGATGACATCCACCCTGAACTCCGCTCGGCTGCTAGCGGCCGCCGACCGCACTATCGGGAAGGTGCATGGGGCACCCGTTGGCAAGCATCGGACGGAGGCAGCCCGAGGATGGCCGTTCCCTCGCCATGCAGCGCACCGCGGAGCGCGTCCGGCCGAAGATGATGGACGAGGTCACAATGCACACAGCCGCCCAGGAGCAGCCGGTCGAGGGCGGGCCGAGGATCGAGGTCACCTGGGCCGGACCAACGTTCGCGGCAATTCGGCGGATGGTCCCAGCGCACGCGCACGAACTCAGCAGCTTCCCTGGATGGCAAGCAGACGCGGAGCCGACGTCCGACGGAGTCGTGCTTACGGAGACGAGCATCGACCCGCGGCAGACCGCTCGGGTTCGAGGGCTGAGCTTCATCGGACTGATGGCGAGCGGATCGCACCACCAAGAGCATCACCTGGCGATGGCGAAGGGCGAGTTTCAGCACTGACGTTCGCACAATGCCCAGTAAGGCGGACTAGGTTACCGTCGGGTCTCGTAAACAGGCCATCGCGGTCGCTGCGATCACCTCAAGCGCCGACGCGCTTCCGTCGGCCTCGCCTTTCTCGAAATCGCCGTGAACCTGTCCCATGGTGTTCGTGACGTGGGCGTAACAGATGACCGGCACGTTCCTGGCGGCTGAGAACGCATACAAGGCCGCCGCTTCCATCTCCACGGCCAGCGCGCCGTGCGCACGGGCTGCTGCGATCGCATCCGCCGTCTCGCGAAAGGGGGCATCGGTCGTCCAAGTCGCGCCGCGATGAATTGTCAGTCCGGCAGCGCGCACTGACTCTTCAGCGAGACTCACGAGCTCGGTATTCGCGTCGACGAACTCACTCGGCCGCAGATAGTGATAGCTCGTGCCTTCGTCGCGCAGCGCGCGGTCAATCGCGATGAAGTATGGTGGCGGCCCGCTATGAATGATCTGACCCGCTGAGGTGATGCTGATGAGAAGGCGACATCCGGAGGCGAACAGTTGCTCGGCGGCCAAGACGGCGAAAGGCGCGCCAACGGCGCAGCCAACAATCCCCACCGCGCGTCCCTCCAGGTCGAACTCGAACATTTCGGTGTGATAGCATGCCCAACCTCGGCTCGGCCGTGCTGCGCCGGTCCGGCGCAGATGCCGGACGGTGTCGCCGTCTGGATCGAGAACGCATACGGCCGGTGCGTCGATGACCGGCAGCCCCTTTTGCCGTCGAGCCTCGCGCAACAGGGCCTGCGGTTCGAAGACCGACGGGGCGCCGTAATTCTTATTTTCGACGATGGGGCATGCTGTCGAGGAAGCAGCGCGACCACGCCCAATGAACCGATCGTTCACTCTTCCAATCCTTGCTGGTTGGGATGCTACGCCGCGATCCGTGCTTCGACCGGCAAGCCAGCCGCTCTCCACGCGGAATAGCCGTCCTCCAGACAGCGAACCGTGAACCCGCGCTCCCAGCACCGCGACTGCCGCGAACGCATGAAGCGCACAGTGTTCCATCAAGTGGCGGCCAGCCAAATGCATTCGAGCTTACTCCTCCTTGACCGCAGGGAGAAACCTCCCAAGAGGTCCGGGATGCATGCCCACATCGCGAGCGTCGGTTCGACGGGAAATGCCCCATGAACGCTCGGATTCTAACGGATAGCTTCGCGGCCTGAGTCGAACCCTGTCGAGGACAGCAGACTGTTGTTCCGAAACCGGTCGGTCCACGGAGATGTTGCTGGCTTGGGCGGAGTAACGCGTCGTGTCAGCCAGGCGATCGGTGGAACACAGCGCCGTAATGATACGCGGGCAGTTCGACAACGCGCCTCAGCGACAGGCCAGCCGGTCCCACGGCCGCTGCCACATCGGCTGCCTCCATGCGCATCTCGGTCTTCGGTCCGCGTGGTTGCCCGAGAACGACGGTCTCCTCGCGAGCACGCCGATGCCAGTTCACGACTACGAATTCGCCTCGGCGGCCCAGGATTGAAGCCACAACCTGCGCGAGCCCTTGCTTGTCCGGCACGCCGTGGAAGGTGTTCGCCATGAACACATAATCGACGGCCATGGGCACCACGGCGGGCAAATCCATGGCGTCGGCTTGGATGAACTCGCAGTTCTCAACACCTTCTTGAACGAGTAGCTCTCGCGCTCGATCGAGCATCTGCGGGTCGATGTCGATCGCATAGACGCGCCTGGCAATGCGGGCGAGCGGCAGCGTGAAGTGGCCGTCGCCGCAGCAAAGGTCGACCACGGCGAGGCCAGGCCGAATCCCGACCACACGCAGCACCTCGGCCGGATCCGGCCATAATGCCTGCCCCACTCCGGATCAGGCATAGAAGTCGCCGGAAAGAACCCTGTTGTCATCCTGTCATTTCCGTCGAGATCCCGCCGGGCGACGCCGCCAAAGAGGACAAAGCCGATGGTCGTCAGCGAGGCTGTGGGGGGGAACTAGTACCGCTGCACAGGGATTATGACTCGTTGAGCGGATCGGGGTAAGCGCGAGCGAGTTTGGCGCGGGCGCGCGCTGTGGTGAACATCCATCTGATTCTCGCGGCTGCGGCATTGCGCTGTCGCTCCCAAGCAGCGATCTCGCAGACGAGGCGGTCGCGCTCGCCGATGCGGCGATCGAGGCACTGGCCGCGTAGCACGCCGATCTCGATTTCCACCATGTTGAGCCAGCTGGCGTGCTTGGGGGTGTAGTGGAACTCCAAGCGGCGCAGCACCCGACGGGCTTCCACGGCCGGGAAGGCCTCGTACAGCGCACCCGCGGAATGGGTCGACAGGTTGTCCAGCACGACGCGGATCTGCTCGGCTTGCGGATAGTGAATGTCGACCAGCTCGCGCATGCACGCGGCGAAGTCGCGGGCCGCACGATGCTCGGTGACCTTCACCTTGCGCCAGGGCCGGTGCGCATCGAGGAAGACGAACAGGTTGACGGTGCCGTTGCGCCGATATTCGTAGTCGTAACGCTCAAGCTGCCCCGGTCTGGCCGGGATCGGCTGGCGCACCTCGCCGATGAGCTGGGTCGGGCTTTCGTCGAAGCACACCACCGGCCGCTTCGGATCGGGCGCCTCGGCGTAGAGATCGAGCACGTCCTCCATGCGCGCGACGTAGGTGCCGTCAACCTGCGGAATGCACCACATGTCCCGGCGCCAGGGCTTGAGGTCGTTCTCGGCCAGGCGCCGGCGCACCGTCTCGCGCGACAGGCCCGGATGCTCGGTGAGCTCGACCATCGCACCGGCCAGCAGCTCCAGCGTCCAGCGCGCGCGACCCTCGGGCGGATTGGAGCAGGCGGTCGCCACCAGAAGGGCTTCCTCCTTGCCCGACAACTTGCGTTCCGCGCCGGGGCGCGGTTCTTCGCTGAGCGCGGCCTCCAGATTGCCTTCGACGAAGCGCCGCTTGGTTCGATACACCGTCGACCCGCCGACCACGACGCTGAGCGCAATGTCCTCATCGCTCGCGCCCGCGTCGGCGGCCAGCAGGATCTGCGCTCGCTTGAGCTTGCGCGCGGCGTGCTTGCCGCCGCGCAGCAGAGCGGTGAGTTGGTCACGCTCATCCTGGCTCAGCTCGACCCGGTAACGTACATTCATCGCTGCCCCCTGCCGTTGAGGGCACAACAGATGAATCACATCCCTGGCGTATGTCTCCCGCTTCCGAACCGAGCTTCACGCTAAAGCAGGGTCAATATTTGGCCTTCATCTATGCCTACACACAGCTCAACGGCAGATCGCCGGCGGAGGCCGATCTGCAACGTTTCTTCCGGGTCACTCCCCCCTCGGTCCATCAGATGGTCCTCACCCTCGAACGCGCCGGGCTGATCCGACGCAAGCCGGGGGTCGCGCGCAGCATTCAGCTGCTCGTTGAACCCGAAGCCCTCCCAGTCCTACAAAATCAAACTGTCAAAACCTCTGTGCTGAGGTACTAGTGGAACATCGGCGGCGCAGCCGCAGGCGTACCGGCGTCGAGGCGGCGCAGGCGGAACGCCAGCACGACGAGCAGGACGCCGAAGACCAGCGCGTAGAAGCCGATCCACCACGACAGCACGACGATGCCGGCGATCGGCCAGAGGAACAGCACGACGCCGAGCAGCAGCGAGAGGATGCCGTTGGCGATGAGCAGCCACTCGCCGTGCAGCCGGTGCAGCCGGATCGCGGCGACGAGCAGGGCGACGCCGGTGACGATCGCCCAGGCGCCGAGGAAGATGACGAGGAAGATCAGGGTCGGGCCCGGCCAGGCGAACATCACCGCCCCCGCGACGATGCCGAGAATGCCCTCGACGATCAGCCCGCCCCAGCGCTCATGGCGCTCGGCGGCGCGCACCCCGGCGATGATCGCGAAGACGCCGTCGACGATCGCATAGATCGCGAAGATCAGCACCAGCGCCTCGAGGGTGATGCCCGGTGCCAGCAGCGAGATCAGGCCGAAGACGATCGCGAAGATGCCGCGCAGCAGGAGCACCCACCAGTTCCGCACAAGGACGCCTTGCATCGAAGCCTCCATCCCGCGGCTGCGGCGGTTAGCGCTTCAGGTCTAACACTCACACTTCCTCCCCTGCTCGTCATGCCCGGGCTTGACCCGGGCATCCACGCCTTTTCGGCGGAGCAAGCGGTACCACGTGGATGGCCGGGTCAAGCCCGGCCATGACGTTAAGGGAGGCGAAACGTCAAAACCCACAACAATATCAAGTAATCCTATAGCAAGTAATCCTATGGGAACATCGGCTGCTGGCCGAGGCCGGTCGACTCCGGCAGGCCGAGCATCGCGTTCATGTTCTGCACCGCCTGGCCCGCGGCGCCCTTGACGAGGTTGTCGATCACCGAGACGAGGATGGCGCGGCCGGGCATGCGGTCGGCGACGAGGCCGATCAGGCAGAGGTTCGAGCCGCGCACGTGATGCGTCGTCGGGATGCGGCCCTCCGGCAGGACGCGGACGAACTCCTCGCCCGCATAAGCCGCCTCGAGCGTCCGCCGCAGATCGGCGACGCTCGCGCCGTTCGCCAGCCGCACATAGATCGTCGACAGGATGCCGCGGTTCATCGGCATCAAATGCGGCGTGAAATTGACGACGACCGGACGGCCGGCGGCGGCGCTCAGCCCCTGCTCGATCTCCGGCGCGTGGCGGTGGTTGGCGACGCCGTAGGCGCTGATGCCTTCGGCGACCTCGGAGAAGAGGCTGCCCTGCTTGGCCTCGCGGCCGGCGCCGGTGACGCCCGATTTGGCGTCGATGATGATGTCGTCGGGATCGATCTGCCCCCGGCGCACCAGCGGGATCAGCGGCAGCTGCGCCGAGGTCGGGTAGCAGCCCGGATTGGCGACGAGACGCGCATTGCCGAGGGCCGGCCGGACGAGCTCGGTGATCGCATAGACCGCCTCGTCCTGCAGCTCGGGCGCGCGATGCGCGTGGCCGTACCATTTGGCATAGGTCGCGACGTCGGCGAGGCGGAAATCCGCGGAAAGATCGCAGATCCGCAGATGCCGCGGCAGCTTGGCGATGACCTCCTGCGTCGTACCGTGCGGCAGGCAGCAGAAGACGAACTCGACGCCGTCCCAGTCGACGGAATCGATCGTCACGAGATCGGGCAGGCCGCGGCCGAAGAGATGCGGGAACACCGTATCGATCGGCTTGCCGGCCTGGCGGTCCGCGGTCAGCGCGACGATCTCGGCATTGGGATGCGACGCGAGCAGGCGCAGCAACTCCGCGCCGGTGTAGCCGCTGGCTCCCAGGATGGCGATCTTGACGCGGCGATCGGCGGATTTCATGTCGGTCGTCCTTTCCAGGAGAGAGAGGCTACTGCTCGACTATGACTCTATCACTCTCGATTTCGTCATGCCCGGGCTTGACCCGGGCATCCACGCCTTCCGGCGGGTGCGGCTGTTGCACGTGGATGGCCGGGTCAAGCCCGGCCATGACGGAAAGAGAGCAGGCGTGCCGAACGTTAGAACAAAAACAATCGCGAAAAAAAGGGGCGCCCCGCAGGACGCCCCTTCGTTCGTGACGCCGATCGCCTGCCGGATCAGCGCTTGGAGAACTGGAAGCTGCGTCGCGCCTTCGCCTTGCCGTACTTCTTGCGCTCGACGACGCGGCTGTCGCGCGTGAGGAAGCCGCCCGACTTGAGGACGCCGCGCAGCGGCGGCTCGTAGTAGGTGAGCGCCTTGCTGATGCCATGGCGCACCGCGCCGGCCTGGCCCGAGAGCCCGCCGCCGACGACCGTCGCGATGACGTCGTACTGGCCCTCGCGCTCGGAGGCGACGAAGGGCTGGTTCATCAGCATGCGCAGCACCGGCCGCGCGAAATAGACCGGGCTCTCGCGGCCGTTGACGAGGATCTTGCCGTTGCCCGGCTTGATCCAGACGCGGGCGACCGCGTTCTTGCGCTTGCCGGTCGCATAGGCGCGGCCCTGCGGGTCGATCTTGGGCTTGACCTCGCCCTGCTGGACCTCGGGAGAATCGGACGGCGGGGCGCCCTGCGCCGTCGTCAAGGCGTGGCGGAGCGCGCCGAGTTGAGTGAGATCGGCCATGCTCAAGCCCTCGTGTTCTTGCGGTTCATCGCGGCGACGTCGAGCGTCACCGGCTGCTGCGCCTCGTGCGGATGGGCGGTGCCGGCATAGACCCGGAGATGCCCCATGATCTGCCGGCCAAGCGGGCCGCGCGGCACCATGCGCTCGACGGCCTTCATGATGACGCGCTCGGGGTGCTTGCCGCCGAGGATGGCGCCCTTGCTACGTCCCTTGATGCCGCCGGGAAACCCGGTATGCCAGTAATAGATGCTGTCGGCGGCCTTGTTGCCGGTGAGCGCCACCTTCTCGGCATTGACGACGACGACATGGTCGCCGCAATCCATATGCGGGGTGTAGCTCGGCTTGTGCTTGCCGCGCAGGCGGTTGGCGATGATCGTCGCGAGCCGGCCGAGAACCAGCCCCTCGGCGTCGATCAGCAGCCATTTCTTGTCCAGGTCGGACGGTTTGGCGGAAAAGGTCTTCATCACCGGAAACTCACCGGCGCCGAGGCTCCGAACCCATGTCCGGTCGGCGCGAGGCGGCGGAGTATGTCAGGAAAGTTTTCGCTGTCAAGCGCGAGGCCTAGCAAATCAAAGGATTTCACGGTGTGGTATTATAATACCCCAACTCTCTGACCCGTCATTGCGAGCGCAGCGAAGCAATCCAGGGCCAACGCACCGCCTTCGGATTGCTTCGTCGCTGCGCTTCAGAAGCCTTTCACGACGCCGGCTTGCCGTAGTCCGGGAAGAACAGCTGCTCGCCGTTGATTTTATAGCCGGCGATCGTCCCCTGCCCCGCGGGCGAGGTCAGCCAACCGATGAACTTCTCGCCCAGCGCGACCTTGACGTGCGGGTGCTTCGCCGGGTTCACCAGGATGACGCCGTATTGGTTGAAGAGCCGCCGGTCGCCCTCGACGACGATCCCGAGCTCGCGCCGGTTCTTGAAATTGAGCCAGGTGCCGCGGTCGGCGAGCGCATAGGCGCCCATCGCCGCCGCGGTGTTGAGCGTCGGCCCCATGCCCGAGCCGGTCTCCTTGTACCAAGCGCCCGAGAAATCCTTGACCGCGATCCCGGCCTCCTGCCACAGCCGCTTCTCGGCCTTGTCGGTGCCGCTGTCGTCGGCGCGCGAGGTAAACGCCGCCTTGCCCGCCGCAATCTTCCGGAACGCCGCGACGATGTCCTTGCCGCCGGCCACCCCGGCGGGATCGTGGCGCGGCCCGATCAGGATGAAATCGTTGTACATGACCTCGCGGCGGTCGACGCCATTGCCCGCCGCGACGAATTTCAGCTCCGACGGCTTGTCGTGTACCAGCAGTACGTCGGCGTCGCCGCGCTCGCCGATCATCATCGCCTGGCCGGTGCCGACCGCGACGACATGAACCTCGACCCCGGTCGCCTTGGTGAACGCCGGCAGGAGATCCTCGAAGAGGCCGGAATCCTGTGTCGAGGTTGTCGAGGCGACGGTGATGAACGGCTTGTCCTCCGCCCGCGCGGACAGCGCGGCGAGGAGGAGCGCGGCGGCGCCGATCATGGCGGCGACGAGAGTGCGGGGCGTTGTCGTCATTGAGACTCTCCTGCAAGGACACATCGTTCAGAGCGGCGCTGTCGGACGGAGCGCGACAAGAACGCCTCTTCAATCCTCCCCTTCTCCGTCATCCCGGCGAAAGCCGGGATCCATCGTGCCGACATTGCGCTCTCGGACAAATGGATCCCGGCGTTCGCCGGGATGACGAAGAGCAAGGGGGAACGGTGGCAGCAAAATCAACCTCGCCCCGATTTCGCCAGCTCCGCCTTGATCGCGTCCCATTGCTTCGGCGGCGGCAGCTTGGCGAGATCCGGGCGTGCCCGCTCGATCAGCTTGGCGCGGCAGAAGGCGTAGAGCGCGTCGTAGAGGACGAGGCTCTTCTCGATGTTGTCGAGATCGCCGGACGACGCATACATCATGCCCTGCGACAGCGCGTCGAGTCCGATGCCCTCGGGAAACTTCAGCGCTGCGACGTCGGTATGGCCGTGGTCGATCTGGCTGAAGACATGGACGATGCCGGATTCGATGATGCCGGCCAGCATCTCCAGCGCCGGATCGTCGAGCCGGTACTTGCGCATCAGCTTGCGAAAGGTCGAGCCATTCGCATCATGGCTGCCGAGCTCGACGCCGGGAATGCCGAACGGGATCGCGTCGGGCGGCGGCGTCCCTTCGTTGCCGAAGGGTACGAAGGAGAATTCCGCGGCCGCGTCGATGAAGCGCCGGATCAGCCAGGGCGAGGCGACGCGGTCCATGTGCAGGTGATCCCTGGTAACCCATTTCATGACGTTTCCTCCCCATGAGCTGTTCCCGCAAAAATACGATAATGCGGCCGCGGCCCGCTGGCGAATCTCTGCGGCGACGAAAAGGAGTCGGATTTCACCATATTGCCGAATGGCGGTTCCGACACAGCTTATGTGCGTCCGCAGGAGTTAGGGTTATGTGCGTCCGCAG
The DNA here is from genome assembly GCA_028291405.1 of Rhodospirillales bacterium. Classification (GTDB taxonomy): domain Bacteria; phylum Pseudomonadota; class Alphaproteobacteria; order ATCC43930; family CGMCC-115725; genus URHD0088. The sequence goes on from JAQGID010000132.1 coordinate 22,212, forward strand.
GAGTTAGGGCGATGCAGGCAATCGGCGAGAGCTCCGATGGCAAGACGGTCGACCTCGCGGTCGGCCAGGTGATGGAGCTGCGGCTCGCGGAAAATCCGACGACCGGCTTTCGATGGCAGCTCCACCCCGACGGAACCCCGGTATGCCGGATCACCGCGGATTTCACTGAACCCGCGACAAACGAGGGGCCGCCAATTCCAGGCAAGTCCGGCACCCATGTCTGGCGGATCGAGGCAGTACAGCCGGGAAGCGGCGATATGGCGCTGACCTACGCGCGCAACTGGGAAGCCTCTCGCCCGACAGCGATGAGCTTCACCCTTCACATCCACGTCGCCGATTGAACAGGCAGCCGGGCGCGCCGGCTGCCTGCCCGCCGGCTGCCTGCCCGGCAGTCAGGTGGAAACGATCCGGATGGTCCAGAAATCGTCGGCGAGGTTGCTGTCGGTCAGATAGGCGTACGGGATCGTGAAGTAGCCCTTCATACCCCAACCGTCGCCCCAGGAATTACGGACGATGAAGCGTTGCTCGGTATCGTCGTAACCGACCGCCATCACCGCATGGCCGCCGATCTGTTTCTCGGTCGGCTGCGGCATCGGCACGACCCCGCTCTGCGCGACCGCCTGGCTTTCGAAACTCTCGTAGACGCTGAAGCCGAACACGAAGGGATACCCGGACGCCAGGCATCCTCTCAGCTGCGGCGCGCTGTTGATCAGCCGGCTGTAGCTGGCGGCCTTGTGCGCTTTCGCATCGGTGTAGGCTCGCGCAGGCGGCCGCTGGGCAAATTTGTTGATGTCGTAGGGCCAATCGGATTCCGGACAGACGCCGGTCTTCGCAACGCTTTTGATGCCGTCGCGGATCATCGCTCCGGCGTCGGTCTCCACGGTGTGCTCGAGGACGCGCTCGCTGTAATAGATGAACAGGCGCGACGGCGCGAAGTCCGGCTTGAGACCCTGCTTCATCCGGTCGAATTGGATGGCGCCGGCGATCGCATTGCCGGTGCAACTGCCGAGTTGCCCCTGATCGTAGACCGGCGGGCACTCGGCCCGAAGATCCGCCTGGGCCGGCAACGTCGCCATCGTCGCCTGCGGTGCGGAATACATGTGGTCGCGCATGTCCGGCAGATCGGGTATCCACCCGAACTTCTGAATCTTGCGTGTGGCGATATTGGTTTCGTTTGGCATGCCGTTGTACTCCCCGTCTTTTGATGAATGGGCAGAACATTGCGTGCACGTGACT
>JAQGID010000134.1 GCA_028291405.1 Rhodospirillales bacterium
GACGCCCTCCTCAAGGAGCTCGACCGCGCGGCGGCGTAACCTACGCCAGGCGCGCGAGCTCCGGCGCGAGACGCCCGCTCAGCCACAGCGCGTACATCTTGAAGTCGCCGCAGGCCGACCAGAACGGGTGGCCGCCGAAGGTGGCCGGCCGGTTGCCCTCGAAGAGGTAGTGACTGGGGATCGCGAAACCGTAGCCGGCGGCGAAGGCCGCCGGTAGCCACCACCATTCGCCGCGCGCGACCGCCAGCGCGACGCAGGCGATCGCGATGGTCAGGCCGAGGTAGTGCATCGCCCGCGTCCGCGGATCGCGATGCGCCGCGAGGTAGTGCGGCCAGAACTCGGCGAAGCTGGTGACGCCGTCCGCCATGGCGACCTCCCTAGATGCCTTGCGCATAGCGTGACTCAAAGCGGCCGCGGCCGCAACCGCCCGGGCTTGACCGCGGCAGGGCGCGCTTTCATCCTGCCGCGATGACCGAGAAACCGACCCAGCAGCCCGGGCTCAGCGTCCACGGCAAGGCAGAAGCGGCAAGGCGCGAGCAGCGTCTCGCGGCCGCGTTGCGCGAGAACCTGCGCAAACGCAAGGAGCAGGCCAAGGCGAAAGACGCCAAGGACGAGAAGCCGGACGGCTGACGAAACCCGAGCTCTCTTTCTCCCTGCAATCCACGCCCGCTTCCCTCATCCCCAATTCCATCGTCATCCTCGCGGAAAGCGGGGATCCATCCGTCCGGCAACTCGCTATCGGAATAAGGATCCCCGCTTTCCGCGAGGATGACGAATGTGGTTGGTTGAGCGAGATTAAAGGAGTCGACGCCGGATGGTTTGACGGGCGCACGGGGAGGGTTGTTGATGAACGGGATAGTCTCATGGCCACGGACGGTGTTGCTCTGTCTCGCCCTCGCGACGCTGGCGCAACCGGGACAGGCGCAGACCGCCGCGACGCCGGCGTCCGGCACGATTGTCGTCACGTTGGGCACGCGCGGCGGGCCGCTGCCGACCGGCGACCGCGCGCAATCCTCCAATCTGCTGGTCGTCAACGGCACGCTCTACCTGATCGACGCCGGCGACGGCGCGACGCGGCGGATCGTCGAGGCCGGCTACGACTTCAAGAAAATCGGCAAGATCTTCATCACCCATCCGCACAGCGACCACACGAACGGCCTCGCGACGCAGCTCGCCTCCGAGTGGGAGTATCAGCGGCGCGACCCGGTCGACATCTACGGCGGCGGCGTCGAGCGGCTCGTCGCCGGGGCGATCGACTATCTGACGGCGAATGCCGAGATCCGCTGGGCGGAGGGCAAGCAGGTGCCGATGGCGGAGATCTTCCACGGCCACGACATCGCCGCCGGCCGCGTCTACCACGACGAGAACGTCACGGTGACTGCCGTCGAGAACACGCATTTCCACTTCCCGACGGGCAGCCCGCCCTTCGGCAAGTACCATTCCTTCGCCTACCGCTTCGACACGCCGGGCCGCAGCGTCGTCTTCACCGGCGACACCGGCCCCTCCACGGCCGTGACCGAGCTGGCGAAAGGCGCCGATCTCCTCGTGACCGAGGTCGGGAATCCCGACGACGTCGTCGAGCTCTACAAGCGCAACGGCATCTGGCAGACCAAGACCCCGGCCGAGCAGGAGGGGTTCGTGAGGCACATGAAGGAGGAGCATGTGACGCCCGAGGACGTCGGCCGCATGGCGGCGACGGCGGGCGTCAAGACCGTCGTGATGACCCATCTCGGCCCGACGTTCGACCCCAAGGACGACTACCAGCGCTATGTCGACGAGGCGAAGAAATATTTCTCGGGCACGATCGTCCTCGCCAAGGATCTGATGCGATTCTGACGGGAAATTCACTCGCCCGGAGTGCCGGAACTCTTCGAGCCCGATGGGACGCCGACCTTTCCGCTGGACTGGCCTTCCTGATCCGCTAACCGGCTTCGGATTGGATCTCCGATAAAAAGGGCGACGGGCTACGGTGAGGCATCAATCCGCCGCCGAAGGCTTGGACGACGATGGCGGACCGGCGCCCGCCGCCAAGTCTCCATCGAATGCCGAAGTCACGCGCATAGCTGGCGAGCAAGCGAAGCGCGATTATCGAACGAGTTTTTCTGCTTTCATCTTGGCGCGGATCAGAGTCGCGTGCCGCGTCGCCTCGGAGCCGAGTTCGCTCGGGTCCAAGTCCTCTCGTGTAAGGGCCTCGGTGAACAACAGCCAAATCTGGCGATAGACGGCGGTCTGATCGACCCCTGCGCGTCGCGCTTCGTGGAGGACGATATCCAACGTCGCGTCAAAGATGCCGTCAGCGACCAAGATGGCAGTTCTGGAATTTTGTTTGGTAATTTGGGCGTGCGTGTTCCTTTCCGCTAACTGCATCTTACGAAGTCCTTATCTGGCGCCAAGTCGGCGCGGGATCATCCAAGCTGAAATGGGTTTGTCTACTTCGTAAGCAAAACGCGAAATCGCAGCCTTATCCGTTAGTATCGACTTTGTTGGCCCTTTGATTGGGTCATTCGGATCGCCGTTTTTTTAGAATTCCTTTCGCATCATTTCAGGGGGTAAGGGGTTAGGCATTTAGCCTGCGCCCGCTCTGGGCGGGAGAGCGAGGCGCCCGCGGCGCAGCGGTCGGAGGGTGAGGGTGCAAGCCCATGAGCTCCGTTGCGCCATACCCGACACCCACCGCCGCGTCCTTCCCTGCAAGCTCAGGTCGAGGAGGAGCAACTCTTGCAACTTGCGACGATATGGTTGATCGGCTAGATTGTTCTGCGTTCGTTCTTTGACATCGTCAAGCCGTTCTCTGCCCCGCGCAGACGCGTGCTTTAGAAAACCGCTAAGGCAGGGGTTGGAGCCTGCAGATCACCTGCATCCATACGCGGGCCCTACAATGTCTAGGCGGCCGCCCGCGGGCCGACGTGGCGAGCCAGCTTCGGCTGACCGGGCGCAATCGTCCCCACAAGATCTAGCTCCGCTCACCTGCATTTACCCAGAAACGGAGCCCACTTCCTACTATATCTAGTCAGCCCCTGCGGCGCCCCTTGAGCCGCGCCGCGCGATCCGCTAAAACCGCTTATCGCAGCCTTATCCTTGGGTCATCCCGATCATGTCGATTCTGCCGGACACGTGGATCCGCCAAATGTCGCTCGACCACGGCATGATCGAGCCGTTCGTCGAGAAACAGACCCGCGACGGGGTGATCTCCTACGGGCTGTCGTCCTACGGCTACGACGCGCGGGTCAGCCGCGAGTTCAAGATCTTCACCAACGTCGACAGCGCGATCGTCGACCCCAAGGACTTCTCGGCGGCGAGCTTCGTCGACCGGGAGACCGACGTCTGCGTCGTGCCGCCGAACAGCTTCGCGCTGGCCTCGACGATGGAGTATTTCCGCGTGCCGCGCGACGTGCTCGTCATCTGCCTCGGCAAGTCGACCTACGCGCGCTGCGGCATCATCGTCAACGTGACGCCGCTCGAGCCCGAGTGGGAGGGCCACGTCACGATCGAGATCTCGAACACGACGCCGCTTCCCGCCAAGATCTACGCCGGCGAGGGGATCTGCCAGTTCCTCTTCTTCCGCGGCGAGGGGCCGTGCGAGACGTCCTATGCCGACCGCGCAGGGAAATACATGGGCCAGCGCGGCGTGACATTGCCGAAGCTGTAACGCCCACGTCACCATGTCCCATCAAGCCCGGGCAGCACGAGTCACCGGCAAAGTGGCCGAAGAGGCGGGTAATTTCGCCATAATCGTGCCCTAGTCACTCAGGTCTTACTTATTCCTTCCTGCCGCCCCTGGGGGTATCCTTCGCCATGGACAAGATCCGCATCCGCGGCAACCGGCCGCTCTCCGGCAAGATCGCGATCGGCGGGGCAAAGAACGCGGCGCTGCCGCTGATGATGGCGAGCCTGCTGACCGACGCGACGCTGACTCTCGCCAATATTCCTTATCTCGCCGACATAACGACCTCCGCCAACCTCTTGATCCAGCACGGAGTCTCGGTCAAGTGGCGGGGCTTCCGGGCGAAGGCCGGGCCGGAGGGCCGCTCGGTCGAGCTCACCGCCGACACGATCTCCTCGACCGAGGCGCCCTACGACCTCGTCCGCAAGATGCGCGCCTCGGTACTGGTCCTAGGCCCGCTGCTGGCGCGCTGCCGCGAGGCGCGGGTGTCGCTGCCGGGCGGCTGTGCCATCGGGACACGGCCGGTCGATCTTCACATCAAGGGGCTGGAGCGATTGGGCGCCGAGATCGATCTCGCCGGCGGCTATATCCAGGCGCGGGCGCCGCACGGGCTCAAGGGCGCCGAGATCGTCTTCCCGCAGGTCTCGGTCGGCGCCACCGAGAACCTCCTGATGGCCGCCAGCCTCGCCGAGGGCGAGACCGTGCTGGTCAATGCGGCGCGCGAGCCCGAGGTCGTCGACCTCGCCAATTGCCTCGTCGCCATGGGGGCGCAGATCGAGGGGATCGGCAGCGACCGCGTCAAGATCACCGGCGTCGAGCGGCTGCACGGGGCTAATCACAGCATTATCCCCGATCGTATCGAGACCGGAACGTATCTGATGGCGGCGGCGATCACCGGCGGCGACGTCGAGTTGCTGAACACGCTCTACGAGCCGATCGCCGCGGTGGCGCGGATCCTCGAGGGCGCCGGCGTCGAGGTCACGACGACCGAGACCGGCATCCGGGTGCGGCGCGAGAACGGGCGCCTGCTCGGCGTCGACGTCATGACCGAGCCCTTCCCCGGCTTCCCGACCGACCTACAGGCCCAGATGATGGCGCTGATGGCGACCGCCGAGGGCGCCGCGATGATCACCGAGACGATCTTCGAGAACCGCTTCATGCACGTTCCCGAGCTTTGCCGCATGGGCGCCAACATCAACGTCCACGGCGCCTCGGCGATGGTCCGCGGCGTCGGCCAGCTGACCGGCGCGCCGGTGATGGCGACCGACCTGCGCGCCTCGGTATCGCTGGTCCTCGCGGGCCTCGCCGCCAAGGGCGAGACGATCATCAACCGCGTCTACCATCTCGACCGCGGTTACGAGCGGCTGGAAGACAAGCTCTCCGCCTGCGGCGCCGAGATCGAGCGGCTGGGCGACGGCAGCGAATAGCGGCTTTCCGTTTTCGTTATGGCATGACGGCGATCGGAGGCCATTTGTCAGAGCCTGGGTGACGAGAGAGGGCAAGGCGATGGCTGAGCGGTTGAAGCTGCGGGGCGAGGACGAGGAGGATCTCGCGGTCATCTCGACGATCCTCCAGGACGCGCTCGTACCGATCGGCGACATGGCCTTCCTTGCCGAGGAGCGGCGCTTCGTCCTCGTCGCCAACCGCTTCTGCTGGGAATGCGCCGCCCAGGCGGAGGCGGCGGGTATCATGGGGGAAGGGTTCGAGCGGGTCCTGACCGGCGTCACCTTCGACGGCGTCGCCGGGGTCAAGGTCCGCGGCTTCGCGCCGTCGGAGCGCGAACGCATCCTTCAGATCCTGGCGATCGTGCCCGAGCCGGGAGCGATCTGCATCGACTTTTCGGGGGACGATTGCGTCCGACTGGAAGTCGACGGGATCGTATGCCATCTAGAGGACCTCGGAGAGCCTTGGCCGACCCCGTGGCGGCCGAAGCACCCCGTCGCCGAGGCGTGAGCTTCTTGTGGAGATCAGGTTGCAGAATAACGAGAAGCTCGTCCTCGCGCTGCCGAAAGGGCGTATACTCGACGAGGTGATGCCGGTCGTCGGCCGCGCCGGCATCGAGGTCGAGCCGGAGTTCGCCAACGAGAACTCGCGCCAGCTGCGTTTTTCGACCAATCATCCCGGGCTCGACGTCATCCGCGTCCGCAATTTCGATGTCGCGACCTTCGTCGCCTTCGGCGCGGCGCATCTCGGCGTCGCCGGCAACGACGTGCTGATGGAATTCGACTATCCCGAGATCTACGCGCCGCTCGACCTCGACATCGGCCACTGCCGCCTCGCCGTCGCGGCGCCCGTCGACGGCGCCGCGAAGGAGGATCCGTCGCGCTGGAGCCACGTCCGGGTGGCGACGAAATACCCCGAGATCACCCGCCGCCATTTCGCCGCCCGCGGCGTCCAGGCCGAGTGCATCAAGCTCAACGGCGCGATGGAGTTGGCGCCCAGCATCGGCCTCTGCCGCTACATCGTCGACCTCGTGCAGACGGGCTCGACGCTGAAGGCCAACGGCCTCGTCGAGATCGAGCGCATCGCCGACATCAGCTCGCGCCTCATCCTCAACCGCGCCGCCCTCAAGACGCGTCCCGACGAGGTCGGCGGCTGGCTCCAGCGCTTCCGCGAGGCGGCCGATGCCGCTTAGGCTCGACAGCCAGTCGCTGAGCTTCGATTCCGAATTCGCGGCCCTCGTCTCCGGCAAGCGCGAGACGGCGGCGGACGTCGATGCCGACGTCGGCCTCATCATCTCGGACGTGGCCTCGCGGGGCGACGCCGCTCTCGTCGAGCTGACGCGCAAGTTCGACCGGCTCGAGCTCGAGCCCGACACCCTGCGCATCCCGGCCGAAGAGATAGCCGCTGCTGCCGGGTCCTGCGACCTCGCGACGCTGTCGGCGCTGCGCCTCGCCGCCGACCGCATCGAATCCTACCACCGGCGCCAGATGCCGGAGGACATGGACTACATCGACGAGCAGGGGATCCGGCTCGGCTCGCGCTGGACACCGCTCGCCGCGGTCGGGCTCTACGTTCCCGGCGGCACGGCGTCCTATCCGTCGTCGGTGCTGATGAACGCGATCCCAGCCAAGGTCGCCGGCGTCGACCGCGTCGTCATGACCGTGCCGACGCCGGACGGCATCCTCAACCCGCTGGTCCTCGCCGCCGCCCACTTGGCTGGCGTCGACGAGATCTATCGCATCGGCGGCGCGCAAGCGATCGCGGCGCTGGCCTACGGCACCGGCACGATCGCCCCGGTCGACAAGATCGTCGGTCCCGGCAACGCCTATGTCGCCGCCGCGAAGCGCCGTGTCTTCGGCATCGTCGGCATCGACATGATCGCCGGGCCCTCGGAGATCCTGGTCGTCGCCGACCGCCACAACGACCCCGCCTGGGTCGCCGCGGACCTGCTGTCGCAGGCCGAGCACGACACCGCGGCGCAGGCGATCCTCATCACGGATGACTCCGACTTCGCTGACGAGGTCGCGAACGCCGTCGACCGCCACCTCGAGACGCTGCCGCGCAAGGCGATCGCCGACGCCAGCTGGAGTTCCCATGGCGCGATCATCACGGTGCGCGACTGGGATGAAGCGGTGCCGCTGATCGACCGCGTCGCGCCCGAGCATCTCGAGCTGATGATCGAGGAAGCCGACGAATACGCCATGCGTATCCGCAACGCCGGCGCGATCTTCCTCGGCCGCTACACGCCGGAGGCGATCGGCGATTACGTCGCCGGCACCAACCACGTGCTGCCGACGGCGCGCAGCGCGCGGTTCTCTTCCGGCCTCGGCGTCCTCGACTTCATGAAGCGGACCTCGCTGGTGCGCTGCCACGAAGAAGGCCTCGCCGCGATCGGCCCGGCGGCGGAGCTGCTCGCCCACGCCGAGGGGCTCGAGGCCCACGCGCTCTCCCTCGCGATCCGGCTGAACCGCAAGCGTTTCTGAACGGGTGATCGATGCCGAAGCAGCAGCGCATCGCCCAGATCACCCTCGATGAGAAATCGGTCGTGCGGCGCAGCGCCGAGATCGAGCACGAGCGCTCGACCGCGATCGCCGATCTGCTGCACGACAATCGCTTCGCCCCGGTCGCCGGCTTCGACGGGCCGTTCCACGTGCACCTCGGCCTCGAGGACAATCGCCTCGCGCTCGACATCCGGACGCTGAAGCAGAAATCCCTGGAGCGCGTCCTGCTGCCGCTCGCGCCCTTCCGCGGCATCGTCAAGGACTACTTCCTGATCTGCGAGAGCTATTACAACGCGGTCAAACGCTCCAGCCCGGCCCAGATCGAGGCGATCGACATGGGCCGCCGTGGCCTCCACGACGAGGGTTCCGAGCTGCTGCGCGAGCGGCTTGCCGAGAAGGTCGCGCTCGACGCCGACACCGCCCGCCGTCTCTTCACCCTCTTGTGCGTCCTGCATATTCGAGCCTAGATCCGTGACCCTGCCCGGTGACAAGCCCGCGCGTCCGCCCTCCAGCGTGCTGTTCTGCTGCAGCTGGAACTCGATTCGCTCGCCGATGGCGGCGGCGATCTTGCGGCGCGATAACGGCGCCCGGCTTTATGTCGATTCCGTCGGGGTGCGCGCCCAGGAGGTCGACGGCTTCGCGGTCGCCGTCATGGCCGAGATCGGGCTCGACATCACCCGCCACGAGCCGAAGACCTTCGAAGATCTCGAGGATACGTCCTTCGACCTCGTCATCTCGCTGTCGCCGGAGGCGCAGCATAGCGCCGTCGAGCTGACCCGGACGGTCGATTGCGTCGTCGAATATTGGCCGATGCTCGATGCGACGGCGGTCGAGGGCAGCCGCGAGGAACGGCTCGCCGCCTATCGCACGGTGCGAGATCACCTAGTGCGACGCATCCGCGAGCGGTTTCCGCCAAGCGCGCGCAACAAAAGTTCTTGACCGATCGCGATGCGCCGCCGATTTATGGGCAATCTGTCGATCAATCATTGCGGGAACCGCACAGGAGCCGAATGGCTAAGGAAGATCTTATCGAATTCTCCGGGACGGTCAGCGAGTTGCTGCCCAACGCGATGTTCCGGGTCAAGCTCGACAACGAGCACGAGGTGCTGGCCCATACTTCGGGCAAGATGCGCAAGAACCGCATCCGCGTGCTTGCCGGCGACCGCGTCAACGTCGAAATGACCCCCTACGACCTGAGCAAGGGCCGTATCACCTTCCGCTTCAAGTAGAAGCCGTCGCGGCATGTCACTGCCGCCGAGCCAAGGCGAGACTTTGCATCGTTTGATCCTCGCCTCGGCATCGCCGCGGCGACTCGACCTGCTGCGTCAGGTCGCGCTCCTCCCCGATGCCGTCGACCCCGCCGACCTCGACGAGACGCCCCTCAAGGACGAGCTGCCGGCGCAGCACGCCCTGCGCCTGGCGGTCGCCAAGGCGCAGGCGGTGGCGCCACGCCACCCCGGCGCCTTCGTGCTCGCTGCCGATACGGTCGTGGCCTGCGGCCGGCGGATCCTTCCGAAGGCGGAGGATGCGGCAACGGCACGGCGTTGCCTGGCGCTGCTCTCCGGCCGCCGTCACCGCGTCCACGGCGGCATCGCCGTCGTGACGCCCGCCGGCAAGCTGGCCTCGCGCCAGGTCCAGACCGTCGTCATCTTCAAGCGCCTGAGCGAGGCGGAGATCGCGGATTATGTCGCCTCCGAGGAATGGCGCGGCAAGGCCGGCGGCTACGCCGTCCAGGGCCTCGCCGCCCTCTTCGTGCGGCAGATCGGCGGCTCCTACTCGAACGTCGTCGGCCTGCCGCTCTACGAGACGGCGGCGCTGCTCGGCGGCCAGGGCTTCCGCCCGTCGCGGTGAGCCGCGACCATTCATCGGAGCCGCGGTGAGCCGCGAGCTTCTCATTTCTGTCGCGCCCGGGGAGACCCGCGCGGTTCTCGCCGAGAATGGCGGCGCCGTCGAGCTGCATGTCGCGCGGCTGGGCGAGGGCAGCCGGATCGGCGAGATCCATCTCGGCCGCGTCGTCCGCCTGCTGCCGGATCTGCCCGCGGCGCTGATCGACATCGGCGCCGAGCGTCCGGCCTTCCTCAGCGGCGAAGATGCGGTCGATGCTGCGCCGCCGGACAAGCGCGCGGCCGGCATCGCCGCCTGGCTCAGCGAAGGCCAGGCGGTGCTCGTCCAGATCACCCGCGATGCACAGGGCGACAAGGCTATCGGCGTCAGCCTGCGGCTGCGCCTCGCCGGCCGCCTCCTCACCCTCACGCCGACGCGGAGCAAGCACGTGCTGCCGCCCGGCAGCGATGCCGATCAGCGGGCGCGGCTGAACTCCCTGCTGCCGGCGGGCGAGGGCGCGATCCTGCTTCCCGCTGCGCTCGCCGCCGAGCGCGAGACGCTGCACGACGAGATCGCGGCGCTGCAGGCGCGCTGGGTCGGCATTCGCGAGCGTGCCCGCCCCGCGAAGCCGCCCTGTCTCGTCGAGGCCGTGGAGGCGCCGGTCGTCCGTTTGCTCGCCGGAATCGTTGACGCGGCGCCCGAGCGCATCCTGATCGACGACCGCGCCGCTTTCGCCGCCTGCCGGCGCTGGCTGCTGCAGCACCGGCCAGAGCTCGTCTCGCGGCTCGCCCACGATAGCGGCTCCGACGACATTTTCGAGCGTCACGGCGTCGCCGGCGATCTCGACGCGGCGATGAGCCGCCGGGTGGCCTTGCCGCCGGGCGGCTCGCTGATCATCGACACCGTCGCGGCGATGAGCGTCATCGACGTCGACAGCGGCGCGGCGGTCGGCGGCCGCCAGGGAGCGCCGCGGGCCGCTCTCGCCGTCAACCTTGCAGCGGCCCGCGTCGCGGCGCGCCAGATCCGGCTGCGCAACCTCGCAGGCGCGATCGTCATCGACTTCATCTCGATGCGCTCGGCGGCGGACCGGACGCAGGTGCTGGCGGCGCTGGCAGCGGCGCTGGCGGGCGATCCGGCCGAGCCGCAGATCCTCGGCTGGACGCGCCTCGGCCACGTCGAGCTGACGCGCCGCCGCACGTCGCGGCCGCTCGCCGAGATCCTGTTCGACGCCTCGGCCGGCGAAATGGTCAAGAGCAGCCGGACGATCGCCCTCGAGGCATTGCGCGCCGCAGCGCGCCAGGCGGCGGCACAGCCCGGCCGGACGCCGACCGTGATCGTCCATCCCGAGATCGCCGCGACGCTCGCCGGCGCGGCCGCGGGCGCGCTGCGTGAACTCGGCGAACGTCTCGCGCTCGAGGTCCCGGTGACCGTCGATCCGGGAAGATCGCGCGAGGCCTTCGACATTCGTCTCGACTGACCCTATCTAAGGCGCATGGACCACCGCGAGAACCACCCCGACCCCGTACCGGCGGCGCCGTGCCCGATCTGCGGCAAGCCGGCAACCGGCAGCCGCCGGCCTTTCTGCTCGCCGCGCTGCGCCGACATCGATCTCGGCCGCTGGCTGAAGGGCGTCTATACGATCCCGACCGAAGAATCGCCGGAGGACGCCGACGGCGAGGGGCAAACGCGATCGGAATAGGGCCGGCGAGGAGGCCGGCGTTGACAAGCCGGGAGGCGATGCGTAAACCGTCGCTTCCCGACGCGATCCCCTTGTGATCCCGTCGATCGCGCACGGCGCCCGGGTAGCTCAGTTGGTAGAGCAGCGGACTGAAAATCCGCGTGTCGGTGGTTCAAATCCGCCCCCGGGCACCATCGCCCTCCGATGCCTCACGAATGCGGACGCCGGAGCGGCGTAGATGCGGTTGCGTGCAGCGGAGCGGGGACCGGGCTCGACCGCGATCGGTCTCTACGCAACACCTGCGGCTTGCCGCCCCTCGATCATTGCAGCTGGCGCATGCTTCGGACGATCTGCTCGAGGTCGGCAAGGCGGCCTTCGAGGGCGGCGACACGCTCGGCGACCGACTGCAGGGCGCCGAGCATCGCATCGCGTTCCTCGAGATCGCGAGCCAGCCGTTCTCCGATCGCGGTAATGCCGCGCATGGCCGTGGCGAGCGCGGTTTCGATCTCGTCTTCGGTCATCGCAGCAGGCTTCCGACGTGTTCGGCGCGGAAGGGCGGCTGCAGTCGTTCGGTCATGGGGCGATCCTCAACATCGTGCGGCGTTCTGCGACGGCCTGCGCCAACCGGATCTGGTGGCCGTGACGAAAATACAGGTCCGAAGCAGGTCCTGGCTACCACATCCGGCCGGATCGTATAGCGGCAAAGCCGAGTGCCGTGGCCTAACCAGGGCTGCGCGTTGGCGGACTGATAAGCCGGGACAACACAACTCAAGCGTGATTTAAACAATCATCAATTTTAATGTTACGATGTCGATCGCGGGTTCCGCTGGTCGGCGAGCAACGCCATTGACATACGGTATCTGGTATACAACAATTCCTCTGCTGCGACGCTTCCGAGGTCAGCGAACGTGGCCGATGCAAGCGATCGTATAAGATCCGGGAGGAAGAATTGGCTATGGACTCGAAATCCGGCAAAGCACCGACCAATCGCTGGCTGCAATTGGTCATCGGCATCATCTGCATGGCGATGATCGCCAACCTCCAATACGGATGGACGCTCTTCGTCAATCCGATCAGCGCGGCGCGCGGCTGGGATCTGAAGAGCATTCAATGGGCCTTCACGATCTTCGTCCTGCTCGAGACGTGGCTCGTCCCGATCGAGGGCTGGTTCGTCGACAAGTTCGGCCCGAGCCTAGTCGTCGTCTTCGGCGGCGCGCTCTGCGGCATCGCGTGGGTGATCAATGCCTACGCCGATACCCTCAGCCTGCTTTATCTCGGTGCCGCGATCGGCGGCATCGGCGCCGGCGCGGTCTACGGCACGGCCGTCGGCAACTCGCTGAAATGGTTCCCCGATCGTCGCGGCCTCGCGGCCGGCCTGACCGCGGCGGGGTTCGGCGCCGGCTCGGCGTTGACCGTCGTCCCGATTGCCGCCGTGATCAAATCGAGCGGCTACCAGTCGGCGTTCCTGTGGTTTGGGATCGGCCAAGGCCTGATCTGCGTCGTGCTCGGCTTCTTCCTCAGCCAGCCGCGCAAGGGCGACGTTCCGGAGCCGACGAAAATCCTCGTCGCGCGGCACCAGTATACACCCGGCGAGATGCTGAAGACGCCAACCTTCTACGTCATGTATGCGATGTTCGTGATGATGGCGGCCGGCGGCCTGATGGCGACGGCGCAGCTCGGCCCGATCGCCAAGGACTTCAAGATCGCCGACGTGCCGGTCTCGATGCTCGGCATCACCCTTCCGGCGCTCACCTTCGCGCTCTCGATCGACCGCGTCCTCAACGGTGTCACGCGACCGTTCTTCGGCTGGGTCTCCGACCATATCGGCCGCGAGAATACGATGTTCATCGCCTTCGGCCTCGAGGCGATCGGTATCTGGATGATGAGCCTTTATGGTCATAACCCGGTCGCCTTCGTGATATTGACCGGCCTGGTCTTCTTCGCCTGGGGTGAGATCTACAGCCTCTTTCCGGCTACCTGCGGCGATACCTTCGGGTCGAAATTCGCGACCACCAATGCTGGGCTGCTCTATACGGCAAAGGGGACGGCATCGCTTCTCGTCCCGTTCGCCAACGTGCTGACGGAATGGACCGGCAGTTGGCATGCGGTTTTCATCACCGCGAGCCTGCTCAACGTCGTCGCGGCGTTGCTCGCGCTCTTCGTATTGAAGCCGATGCGCGTCGCCCAGACGCAGCGGTCGTTCTCGGCGGAAGAGGGCGCGGCGATGGCGGGCGGCGCCTCGGCTCTGCCTGGTGGACACTGAGCTTCGGAACACCACGGGCTGGGCGGCTGTGTCGTCCAGTCCGTAACGATCCCCGCGGAGCGTCTTGCAGGGCGTTCTGGTATACGATATACAAAATTCAACTGCTGAGGCGGCCGTGATGATGGGGAGGGCGGATTGGCGATTTACCGAACCTCTCGGCCGCCCCGTCCGAGAGTCACAGACGCCATCGGCGTCCGGCACAGGATCAATCAATAGCGTCGCCCGAGGTCGATGGGATCGAACGCTGAGCGCAGAGCGAGGAGCGGCATCATGACGACGACAACGACAGCCAGGAATCCCGAGTCGACCACGACGACCGCCGACGACACGCTGAAGCAGAAGAGCCGCGACGCCTCCGTCATCTCCGGCGGCCATCTCGTCGCCAAGGCCCTGAAGGCCGAGGGCGTCGATACGATCTTCACGCTTTGTGGCGGCCATATCATCGACATTTACGACGGCTGCGTCGACGAGGGTATCCGGATCATCGACGTGCGGCACGAGCAGGTCGCGGCGCATGCCGCCGACGGCTACGCGCGCCAGACCGGCAAGCTCGGCTGCGTCGTGACGACCGCCGGTCCCGGCTTCACCAATGCGATGACCGGCGTCGCGACGGCATTCCGCTCCGAGAGCCCGGTGCTCCACATCGGCGGCCAAGGCGCGTTGACGCAGCACATGATGGGCTCGCTGCAGGACCTGCCGCACGTCGACATCGCCAAGCCGATCACCAAGTTCTCGGCCAGCGTCCGCTCGACCGAGCGCGTCGCCGACATGATTGCGATGGCGGCCCGCGAATGCTTCGCCGGCGCGCCCGGCCCGGCCTATCTCGAGATCCCGCGCGACATCCTCGACCGCGAGATCGACGTCGCCAAGGCGGTGCTGCCGCAGCCCGGCCACTACCGTTCCTCGACCAAGCAGCTCGGCGACCCCGCCGACATCGAGAAGCTCGCCGACATCCTCGTCAATGCCGAGCGGCCGGCGATCCTTTTCGGCCAGCAAGTGTGGACGGCACGCGGCCACGAGGAGGCGATCGCGCTGCTCCGCGGCCTCGACATTCCCGGCTATTTCAATGGCGCCGCCCGCGGCCTGCTGCCGCCCGGCGACAAGCATCATTTCGATCGCACGCGCAGCCAGGCCTTTGCCAAGGCCGACGTCATCGTCATCGTCGGGACGCCGTTCGATTTCCGCATGGGCTACGGCAAGCGCATCAGCGTGCCGACGCTCGTGCAGATCGATCTCGACTACCGCACGGTCGGAAAGAACCGCGACATCTCGCTCGGCCTCGTCGGCGACCCCGGCATGATCCTCGGCGCCGTGCTGCAGGCGGCGTCCGGCCGTCTCAAGAGCGACAAGCGCCAGGCGCGGCAGGATTGGATGAAGCAGCTCAGCGCTGCCGAGGCGGCGGCGACCGAGAAGCTCATGCCGCTCTTCACCTCGAACGCCTCGCCGATCCACCCCTATCGCGTCGCCTGGGAGATCAACGAGTTCCTCACTGACGACACGATCTATATCGGCGACGGCGGCGACGTCGTGACGATCTCGGCGCAGGCGGTGCGGCCGCGCTCGCCGGGCCATTGGATGGATCCCGGCGCGCTCGGCAGCCTCGGGGTCGGCACCGGCTTTGCGATCGCGGCGAAGCTCGCCCATCCCAAGAAGGAGGTGCTCTGCTATTACGGCGACGGTTCCTTCGGCATGACGGCCTTCGACATGGAGACGGCGAACCGCTTCAACGCGCCTTACCTCGCGGTCATCGGCAACAATTCGGCGATGAACCAGATCCGCTACGGCCAGCTTGCGAAATACGGCGAGCAGCGCGGCAATGTCGGCAATCTGCTGGGCGACGTGGAGTTCGGCAAATTCGCCGAGATGCTCGGCGGCTACGGCGAGGAGGTGCGCGACGCCGCGCAGATCGCGCCGGCGCTGCGCCGCGCTCGCGAGGAGATCCGGAAGAGCGGCCGCTCGGCGGTCGTCAACATCTGGGTCGATCCCCGCGAATACGCGCCGGGCACCAAAGCCCAGACGATGTACAAGTAAGGAGGGGATGAAGATGAGCAAAGCATTGGACGGCGTCCGCATCCTCGACTTCACGCATGTGCAGTCGGGGCCCACCTGTACTCAGCTTCTCGCCTGGTTCGGGGCCGATGTCATCAAGGTCGAGCGGCCCGGCGTCGGCGACATCACGCGCGGCCAGCTGCGCGACATCCCCGGTGTCGACAGCCTCTATTTCACGATGCTGAACCACAACAAGCGGTCGATCACGATCGACAGCAAGCATACCAAGGGCAAGGAGCTGCTCGAGGAGTTGATCCGTACCTGCGACGTGCTGGTCGAGAATTTCGCACCGGGCGCGCTCGATCGCATGGGCTTCACCTGGGAACGCGTGCAGCAGCTCAATCCGCGCATGATCATGGCGTCCGTCAAGGGCTTCGGCCCCGGCCCCTATGAGGAGTGCAAGGTCTACGAAAACGTCGCGCAATGCGCCGGCGGCGCCGCCTCGACGACCGGCTTCGACGACGGCCCGCCACTGGTGACCGGCGCGCAGATCGGCGACAGCGGCACCGGGCTGCATCTCGCCCTCGGCATCGTCGCCGCACTCTATCAGCGCAACGCCACCGGCCGGGGCCAGCGCGTCCTCGCGGCGATGCAGGACGGCGTCCTCAACCTCTGCCGCGTCAAGCTGCGCGACCAGCAGCGCTTGGCGCACGGGCCGCTCAAGGAGTACCCGCAATATCCCTTCGGGGAGTTCGGCGAGTCCGTGCCGCGCGCCGGCAACGCCTCGGGTGGTGGCCAGCCGGGCTCGATTCTGAAGTGCAAGGGCTGGGAGAGCGATCCCAACGCCTACATCTACTTCATCACCCAGGCGCCGGTCTGGGACAAGATCTGCAAGGTCATCGGCAAGGAAGAGTGGATCACCGATCCGGAATACGCCAAGCCTGAGGCACGGCTGCCGCATCTCGTCGAGATCTTCGCCACGATCGAGGCCTGGACGATGACCAAGGGCAAGCTCGAGGCGATGGCGATCCTCAACGAGTACGACATCCCCTGCGGGCCGATCCTCTCGATGAAGGAGATCGCGGAGGAGCAGTCGCTGCGCGATACCGGCACCGTCGTCGAGATCGATCATCCGACGCGCGGCAAGTACCTCTCGGTCGGCAACCCGATCAAGATGTCGGACAGCATCACCGAGGTGACGCGCTCGCCGCTGCTCGGCGAGCATACCGACGAGATCCTGCGCGACGTGCTGAAGTTCGACGAGGCGAAGATCGCCGAGTTCAAGAACTCGGGCGCGATGACGCCGCCGACGCGCGTCGCCGCGGAATAGAAACCCGCTCCCTCTCCCGCGAGCGGAGAGGGAGCGATCGCATGACGATGAACGCAGAAATCTCGGGAGCTCTCGATGGCTGACGCAGCGATGGACAAGGGTGCGGTTCGCAGGATTCTCGATAGCGCCAAGGCGGCCGGGCGAAGCTCGCTGACGGCGCCCGAAGGCAAGGAGATCTGTGACGCCTACGGCATCGCCGTGCCGCAGGAAGCGGTCGCGAGATCAGCCAGCGAGGCGGCGTCGCTCGCGACGAAGATGGGCTTCCCGGTTGTCCTCAAAATCGTTTCGCCCGACATCCTGCACAAGACCGAGGCCGGCGGCGTGCTCGTCGGACTCGCCAGCGACGACGAGGTCGCGCAGGGCTACGCGACGATCCTGGCGAATGCCAAAAAGTACAAGGCGGATGCCAAGATCGACGGCGTCCAGGTGCAGCAGATGCTGAACGGCGGCCAGGAGGTCATCGTCGGCGCCGTCACCGACGGCAGCTTCGGCAAGCTCATCGCCTTCGGCATGGGCGGCGTTCTCGTCGAGGTGCTGAAGGACATCACCTTCCGCCTCGCGCCGGCGACCAAGGACGACGCTCTCTCGATGCTCGACGGCATTCAGGCGGCCGAGATGCTGAAGGGCGTGCGCGGCAGCGAGCCGGTCAGCCGCGACGCCTTGGCGAATCTCATCGTCCGTGTCTCGCAGCTGATCAGCGATTTTCCCGAGATCTCCGAGATGGATCTCAACCCGGTCTTCGCGACGGCGAAGGGCGCGGTCGCCGCCGACGTCCGCATCGTCATGGATTTCAACCCGGCGCCGCAGCGCCATCGGCCGAGCCAGGAAGAGATCCTCGCGTCGATGAATCGCATCATGCGTCCCGATGCGGTGGCGGTGATCGGCGCTTCGGCCGAGGACGGCAAGATCGGCAACTCGGTAATGAAGAACCTGATCAACGGCGGCTACCAGGGCAAGATCTATCCGATCCATCCCAAGGCCGAGGAGATCATGGGCCTCAAAGCCTATAAATCGGTCAAGGACGTGATCGGCGAGATCGACGTCGCGGTCTTCGCGATCCCCGCCAAGTTCGTCGCCGCCGCGCTGATCGAGTGTGGCGAGAAGAAGATTCCCGGCGCCGTGCTGATCCCATCGGGCTTCGCCGAGACCGGCAACGTCGAGGGCCAGGACGAGATCCAGGCGATCGGCCGCAAGTACAACGTCCGGCTGATGGGGCCGAACATTTACGGCTTCTACTACACTTGGAAGAATCTCTGCGCGACCTTCTGCACCGCCTATGACGTGCGCGGTCACGCGGCGCTCTCCTCGCAATCGGGTGGCATCGGCATGGCGATCATCGGCTTCTCGCGCTCGGCCAAGATGGGCGTCTCGGCTATCGTCGGGCTCGGCAACAAATCGGATCTCGACGAGGACGATCTCCTGACCTTCTTCGAGCAGGACGAGAACACCCATATCATCGCCCAGCATTGCGAGGATCTGAAGGACGGTCGTTCCTTCGCCGAGATCGCCAAGCGCGTCACGAAGAAAAAGCCGGTCGTCATGCTCAAGGCCGGCCGCACCTCGGCCGGCGCCAGGGCGGCGAGCTCGCACACCGGCGCCCTCGCCGGCAACGACAAGATCTACGAGGACGTGCTGAAGCAGTGCGGCGTCATTCGCGCCCGCAGCTTGCGCGACATGCTCGATTTCGCGCGCGGCATACCCAAGCTGCCGACGCCGAAGGGCGAGAATGTCGTCATCATCACCGGCGCGGGCGGCTCCGGGGTGCTGCTATCGGATGCCTGCGTCGACAACGACGTCCGGCTGATGGCGATGCCGCCCGATCTCGACGCCGCCTTCCGCAAGTTCATCCCGCCGTTCGGCGCCGCCGGTAACCCGGTCGACATCACCGGCGGCGAGCCGCCGGCGACCTACAAGAACACGGTGAAGCTTGGACTCGAGGACGAGCGTATCCATTCTCTCATTCTCGGCTACTGGCACACGATCGTGACGCCGCCGATGGTCTTCGCGCATCTCATCGTCGACGTCGTCGAGGAGATGAAGGCCAAGGGTATCCATAAGCCTATCGTCGCCTCGCTCGCCGGCGACGTTCAGGTCGAGGAGGCCGCGGAGTTCCTTTACGACCACGGCATCCCGTCCTATGCATATTCGACGGAGATCCCGGTCGCGGTGCTGGGAGCGAAATACAAATGGGCGCGCGGCGCCGGCCTATTGGGGTAGGCCGCGCCGGGACGCTGGATCCGAACGGAGCCACGATGACGGTACATGACGGCGCGACGGCTGATCCGCACAAGGCAATCCATCCCGGCGCCGGGCGGCGTCGCGGCCGCAACATGCCGAAGGGAAGACAGGTCGATCTCGGGGCACTCTTCGAGGTCCGCGCCTTGCTCGGGACGCGATCGCGCCAGCGCGATCTGCTGATCGAGCATCTGCATCTGATCCAGGACGAGTACGGCCATCTCTCGGCGGCGCATCTCGCGGCGCTCGCCGAGGAGATGAACCTCTCGCTCGTCGAGGTCTTCGAGGTCGCCTCGTTCTACGCGCATTTCGATATCGTCCTCGACGGCGAGACGCCGCCCCCGCCATTGACGGTTCGCGTCTGCGACAGCCTGACCTGCGCCCTGAGCGGCGCGCAGGCGCTTCTCGACGCGCTACCTGCCCGGCTCGGCTCCGGCGTCCGCGTCGTCCGCGCGCCATGCATGGGCGGCTGCCACAACGCGCCGGTCACGGCAATCGGCCACGCTCTGCACGAGCACGCCACGATCGACAGCGTCGTCGCCGCCGCCACCGCCGGCGAGACGCATCCGCATGTCCCCGACACTATCGACTTCGCAGCCTATCGCGCCGCCGGCGGCTACCGCGTGCTGGAGGACTGCCTCGCCGGCAAGCGCGACGTCGAGAGCATGCTCAAGCTGCTGGAGGATTCGCAGCTCCGCGGCCTCGGCGGCGCCGGCTTTCCGACCGGGCGGAAATGGCGCCTCGTCGGAGCGCAGCCGGCGCCTCGGTTGATGGCGGTCAATGCCGACGAGGGCGAGCCCGGCACCTTCAAGGACCGCTACTACCTCGAGAACGATCCGCATCGTTTCCTCGAAGGCATGCTGATCGGTGCCTGGGCCGTCGGCGTCACCGAGATCTACATCTACCTGCGCGACGAATACCCGCAATGCCGCGAGCTCCTCGAGCAGGAGATCGCCAAGGTCGAGGCCGCTGGTCTGACGCGCGGGCTGCCGATCCACATGCGGCGCGGGGCCGGCGCCTATATCTGCGGCGAGGAATCCGCCATGCTCGAGAGCATTGAGGGCAAGCGCGGCCTGCCGCGCCACAAGCCGCCCTATCCGGCGGAGGTCGGTCTGTTTGGTCGGCCGACGCTGATCAACAACGTCGAGACGCTGTTCTGGATCCGCGACATCGTCGAGCAGGGGCCCGCGGTCTTCGCCAAGGACGGGCGGCATGGCCGCAAGGGAATGCGCAGCTTCTCGGTCTCGGGCCGCGTCAAGTCGCCCGGGGTCAAGCTGGCGCCGGCCGGCATCACCGCCAACGAGCTGATCGCGGAATATTGCGGCGGCATGCTTGATGGCCACGTCTTCAAGGCCTATCTGCCAGGGGGCGCCTCGGGTGGCGTGCTGCCGGCCAGCATGGCCGACGTGCCGCTGGATTTCGGCACGCTCGAGCCGCTCGGTTGCCTGATCGGCTCGGCGGCCGTCGTCATCCTCTCGGACAAAGACAGCATGCGCGAGGTCGCGCTAAACCTGCTGCGCTTCTTCGAGGACGAGAGCTGCGGTCAGTGCACGCCCTGCCGTGCCGGCACCGAGAAGGCGGTCAAGCTGATGGAGCGGCAGCGCTGGGACGAGGGGTTGCTCGACGATCTGACGCGGGTGATGATGGATGCGTCGATCTGCGGCCTCGGCCAGGCCGCGATGAACCCGGTACGCTCGGTGCTGACGCATTTCCGCGAGGAGCTCGGCCTGGGCGAGCGGCCGGCTAGCGATAGGAATGGGACATGAGCGAGCCGATCAAGTTCCTGCTCGACGGCACCGAGGTCGAGGCGTTGCCGGGCGAGAGCATCTGGCAGGTTGCAAACCGGCTCGGCACCGAGATTCCGCATCTCTGCTACAGCACGGCCAAGGGGTATCGCGCGGACGGCAATTGTCGCGCCTGCATGGTCGAGGTCGAGGGCGAGCGCGTCCTTGCCGCCTCGTGCATCCGCAAGCCGACACCAGGAATGAAGGTCAAGAGCGCCAGCGAGCGTGCCGTCGCCTCCCGCAAGCTGGTCTTCGAGCTGCTCGTCGCCGATCAACCCGATCGCGCGATCGCGCACGACCCCGATTCGAGCTTCTGGCGCTGGGCCGACCGCGTCGAGGTCGGCGACAGCCGCTTCCCGCACGATGCGCGGCCCGTCCCCGATCGGTCGCACCCTGCGATGGCGGTGCACCTCGACGCCTGCATCCAATGCAATCTGTGTGTCCGTGCCTGCCGCGAGGTCCAGGTCAACGACGTGATCGGCATGGCGGCGCGCGGCCATCACGAGAAGATCGTCTTCGACTTCGACGATCCGATGGGCGACAGCACCTGCGTCGCCTGCGGCGAATGCGTCCAGGCCTGCCCGACCGGCGCGCTGATGCCGGCGACGCAGGTCGATGCCGACGGCGTGTTCATGAACGCGCCCGATCGCAAGGTCGACAGCGTCTGCCCCTATTGCGGCGTCGGCTGCCAGCTTACCTACGAGATCAAGGATGACCGCCTCATCGCGGTCGAGGGCCGCGACGGGCCCGCGAACCAGGGGCGGCTCTGCGTCAAGGGCCGCTTCGGCTTCGACTACGTCAACCATCCGGAGCGGCTGACCGTGCCGCTGATCCGCAAGGCGGGCGTACCGAAGGATGATGTCGCGATCGACCCGGCCAATCCGCTGACGCATTTCCGCGAGGCGACGTGGGAAGAGGCGCTGCAGGTCGCCGCCGGCGGACTGAAGCGAATCCGCGACCGTGACGGCGGCAAGGCGCTCGCCGGCTTCGGCTCAGCCAAGGGCTCGAACGAGGAGGCCTATCTCTTCCAGAAGCTTGTGCGCATCGGCTTCGGCACGAACAACGTCGACCATTGCACCCGGCTCTGCCACGCCTCGTCCGTGGCGGCGCTGATGGAAGGGATCGGCTCGGCGGCGGTGACGGCGCCCTTCATGTCGGCGAAGGATGCCGATGTCATCATCGTGATCGGCGCCAATCCGACGCAGAACCATCCGGTCGCCGCGACTTTCTTCAAGAACGCGGCGAAGCGCGGCGCCAAGCTGATCGTCATGGATCCGCGCGGCCAGGCCCTGTCGCGTTATGCGACGCACATGCTGCAGTTCAAGCCGGGGCGCGACGTCGCGATGCTGAACGCGATGCTCAACACGATCATCGAGGAAGGCCTTTACGACAAGCAATATGTCCAGGCCCATGCCGACGAGTTCGAGGGGCTGAAAGCGCATATCGTCGACTACACGCCTGAGGCGATGGCCGACATCTGCGGCATCGACGCGTCGACGTTGCGCGAGGTGGCGCGGCTCTATGCCCGTGCCGAGGGCGCCATCATCTTCTGGGGCATGGGCATCTCGCAGCATGTCCACGGCACCGATAACGCCCGCTGCCTGATCGCCTTGGCGATCGTCACCGGCCAGGTCGGGCGGCCGGGCACCGGGCTGCATCCGCTGCGCGGCCAGAACAACGTCCAGGGCGCATCGGACGCAGGGCTGATCCCGATGTTCTTCCCCGACTACCGCAGCGTCGAGGACCCGGAATTTCACAAGTTCTACGAGGAGCTGTGGGGCGGCACGATCCCGCCGAAGCGCGGCCTGACCGTCGTCGAGATCATGGACGCGGTCCACGAGGACGTCATCAAGGGCATGTACATCATGGGCGAGAACCCGGCAATGTCGGATCCCGACGTCAGCCACGCCAGGGCTGCCCTCGCCAAGCTCGAGCATCTCGTCGTCCAGGACATCTTCCTGACCGAGACGGCGCGCTACGCCGACGTCGTCCTGCCGGCCTCGGCCTGGCCGGAGAAGGACGGCACGGTGACGAACACCAACCGGCAGGTGCAGATGGGCCGCAAGGCGCTGCCGATGCCGGGCAATGCCCGCGAGGATTGGGTGGTGATCCAGGAGATCGCCCAGCGTCTCGGCCTTAACTGGAACTACAGCCATCCCAGCGAGATCTTCGCCGAGATGACCGAGGCGATGCCGTCTCTCGCCAACATCACATGGGACCGCCTCGAGCGCGAGAGCTCGGTCACATATCCCTGCGCCGCGCCCGACCAGCCCGGCGACGACATCGTCTTCGGCGACGGCTTCCCGACCGAGAACGGCCGCGCCAAGCTGGTCCCGGCTGCGATCATCAACCCAGCCGAGGAGCCGGACGACGCTTATCCGATGGTGCTCTCCACCGGCCGCCAGCTCGAGCATTGGCATACCGGCGCGATGACCCGGCGCTCGTTCGTGCTCGACGATCTCGAGCCCGAGGCGGTCGCCTCGCTCGCGCCGTCGGACATCCGCAGCATGGGCATCGCCCCCGGCGCGATGGTCCGCGTCGCGACGCGGCGCGGCGAGATCGAGCTGAAGGCGCGCTCCGACAGCGCCGTGCCGCCGGGCATGATCTTCATCCCGTTCTGCTATGCCGAGGCGGCGGCCAACATCCTGACTAACCCGCAGCTCGATCCCTTCGGCAAGATCCCGGAGTTCAAGTATTGTGCTGCCAAGGTCGAGCCCGTGATCGCCGATGGAGCGGAGTAGATGTCAGGCGCGACCGTCAAAATTCGGGAGCTGCCGCCGTTGAACGATGCCATGCCGCCCCTCGTCGTCCAGCCGCTCGAGCCCTCGCTCAGCTTTCGCGACCGCGCCTATGCTGCACTGAAGCAGGCGATCATGGACGCCGACATCTACGGGCAGAAGCGCGAGATCCGCCTCGACGAGCGCCAGCTGTCGGCGGCGCTCGGCGTCTCGCGCACGCCGGTGCGCGAGGCGATGACGCTGCTGGAGCAGGAGGGTTTCCTGCGCTCGGAGCCGCGCCGGGGCGTCTTCATCATCCGCAAGACCAAGCGTGAGATCCTCGAGATGATTGAGGTCTCGGCGGGGCTCGAGAGCATGGCGGCGCGGCTCGCGGCGACCCGCGCGACGCCCGAAGAGATCGCCAATCTGCGCCGCATGTTCGACGATTTCGTCAACGAAAACCCGGAAGAGCACATCGACGAATATTCCGATGCGAATCTGGAGTTCCACCAGGCGATCGTGCGGATGGGCCGCTCAGAGCTGATCGCGCGGATGATCGACAATCTCTTCGTGCATGTCCGCGCCATCCGCCGCGTCACGATCGGCCAGGCGCATCGCGCCGAGCGCTCGATCGTCGATCACATGAACATCATCGAGGCGCTCGCCGCGGGCGACGCCGACCGCGCCGGGCAGCTCGTGCTCGACCACGCGCTGGGCCTCGCCGCCCATGTCGAGGAGCACTGCACCTTCCTGGAGTGAGCGATGCGGCGACCTCGTGTTGTCTTCGCCAGTGCCGTGCTCTTCATGCTTGCGGCGCAGGCGGGGACGGCGAGGGAGGTCGATCTCCAGCTGGTCCTCGCGGTCGATGCGTCGGGCAGCGTCGACAACGACCGCTTCGAGCTCCAGAAGCGTGGTTACTCCGCCGCCTTCCGCAATCCGCGCGTGCTGCAGGCGATCCGCGCCGGCCCGTCGCAGGCGATTGCCGTCACCATGACGCAATGGACCGGGCCGACGCTGCACGCCCAGGTCGTCGACTGGACGATGATCGGCGATCCTGCGTCGGCTGCCGCGTTCGCCGCCGCGATCGACGCCGCGCCGCGCGCCCTCTTCGGCGGCGGCACCTCGATCAGCGGCGCAATCGACAATGCCACGCTCCTGCTGGCGAAGAGCCCGTTCCCGGCGACGCGGCGGGTCATCGACATCTCCGGCGACGGCTCGAACAATCGCGGCCGACCGGTGGGCGCGGCGCGCGACGCGGCGCTGCGCGAGGGCGTCGCGATCAACGGCCTGCCGATCCTGACGATCGAGCCGGATCTCGACGTCTACTACGAAGCCAACGTCATCGGTGGGCCGGGCGCCTTCGTCATCGCCGCTGCCGGCTACGACGATTTCGCCGCGGCGATCCTCAACAAGCTCGTCGCCGAGATTGCCGGCATTGCGCCGTCGCCGCGATTGCGCCGCCTGGCAAAGGCTTGCGATAATCGCGATTGCGGGTTGCAATGATCCGTTAGGGAGATCGTCATGACGGGACGCCTCGGCCCACCCTTCCGCGCCGACCACGTCGGCAGCCTGCTTCGCCCCGAGACGGTGCGGCGCGCCCGAGGCGACCGGAAATCCGGCACCATCACGCAGGCGGAGCTTCGGGCGATCGAGGATGCAGCGATCCGCGAGGTGGTCCGCCGTCAGGAGGCAATCGGCCTACGGCTCGTCACCGATGGCGAAATCCGCCGGGAATCCTGGCACATGGATTTCTACGAGCAGATTGGTGGCGTCGTGCAGACCGGCGGCAAGGGCGTCGTGCCGTTCCGCAACGAGGGTGGCGAGGTGCCGTTCGAGGTCGACGGCGTGCGCATTACCGCGCCGCTGACGCTCAAGAAGACCATCTTCGGGGAGGATTTCGCATTCCTGAAATCGGTCGCGCATGCGACGCCCAAGCTGACGATCCCGGCGCCGAGCGTCCTCCATCGCCGCGGTGGCCCCGCGCTGGTCGACCCCGAGGTCTATCCCGACATCGAGCAGGTCTGGCACGATCTTACCGCGGTCTATGCCGATGAGGTCGCCGCGCTCGGCGCGCTCGGCTGTAGCTACCTGCAGCTCGACGATACGAGTTTTGCAACGCTCTGCGACCCGGCGCATCGCGCCGCGATGAAGCAGCTCGGCGCCGACGGCAGCCGCATCCACGAGACCTATATTCGCCTGTTCAACGAGAGCCTCGCGAAGAAGCCCGCGACGATGGCGGTCTGCACCCATACCTGCCGCGGCAACTTCCGCTCGGCGTGGTTCGCCGAGGGCGGTTACGACTACATCGCCGAGGCGCTGTTCAACGAGCTGAAGGTTGATGGGTTCTTCCTCGAATACGACGACGAGCGCTCCGGCGGCTTCGAGCCGCTGCGCTTCGTCCCCAAGGGGAAGATGGTGGTGCTCGGCCTTGTCACGACGAAGCGGCGCGCGCTCGAGGCCAAGGACGAGCTCAAGCGGCGCATCAAGGAGGCGGCGCGCTATGTGCCGCTCGACCAGATTTGCCTGTCGCCGCAATGCGGCTTCTCCTCGACCGTGGCGGGAAACGACATTTCGGAGGAGGAGCAATTCGCCAAGCTGCGCCTCGTCGTCGAGACGGCGCGCGAAATCTGGGGCGAGGCGTGACGGGAATGGGCGCGGCGCCGATCAGCCGCTTCCCCGTGCCGGCGCTGGCCGATCTGCCGGAAGACATCCGCGCCCGCATCCTCGCCGTCCAGGAGAAATCGGGGTTCATCCCGAACGTCTTCCTGGCGCTCGCCTGGCGGCCCGACGAGTTCGGCGCCTTTTTCGCCTATCACGACGCGCTGATGGACAAGCCGGGCGGGCTCAGCAAGGCCGAGCGCGAGATGATCGTCGTCGCGACGAGCAGCGCCAACCAGTGCCAATACTGCGTCGTCGCGCATGGCGCGATCCTGCGCATCCGCGCCAAGGATCCGCTAATTGCCGATCAAATCGCGGCGAACTATCGCAAGGCCGATTTGACCCCGCGCCAGCGCGCGATGCTCGATTTCGCCCTCGCCGTCGCGCTCAACTCCGCCGAGGTCGACGAGAGCGCCTGCGCTGCCTTGCGCGAGCACGGATTTTCCGAGGACGACATCTGGGACATCGCGGCGATCGCCGCATTCTTCGGGATGTCGAACCGCATCGCCAACGTCATGAACCTGCGGCCGAACGCCGAGTTCTATACGCTGGGGCGGTAAGCCGGCGCAAACCCCTCTCGACGACTGCCGTGGTATAAGCGGCCGATCTGCCGCGCCGGGGGAGCGTGCGGTTGCGAGACAAGTGCGAGAGCGTTCGTCGATGGGTGTTTTCCGGTTTTTCGAGACTTTGATCCAGCCGACCGCGGCGGAGCCCGAGAGCGAGCCGCCGGCCGGGTTGACAGCGTTCTACTGGCATTACGCGCGGCAGGCGCGCGGCCTCCTCGCGCTGCTCTTCGTCGCCGGCCTAGCCGTCGCGGCGCTGGACACCACGATCCCGGTCTTCATCGGCCGGGTCGTCACCCTGATCTCGACCGGCTCGCCGGCGACCTTGCTCCGCGATTCCTGGCCGCAATTTCTCGGCATGGCGCTCGTGCTGCTCGTTGCGCGGCCGATCTCGCAAGCCCTGCAGAACCTGATCACCAACCAGGCGCTCGCTCCGGGCCTCTCCAACCTGATCCGCTGGCAGAACCACTGGCATGTCGTGCGGCAGAGCTGGAGCTTTTTCCAGAACGATTTCGCCGGCCGCATCGCCAACCGGGTGATGCAGACCGGCCCCGCCTTGCGCGAGAGCGTCGTCTCGGCGACCAACGCCGTCTGGTACATCCTGGTCTATGGCAGCAGCGCGATCCTGCTGCTCGGCGCAAGCGACCGCCGGCTCGCGACGCCGCTGCTGATCTGGTTCGTCGGCTATGCCGCGATGCTGCGTTTTTTCGTGCCGCGGCTGCGCGATCGTTCGCGCCGGATGTCGGAGGTGCGCTCGACATTGACCGGCAGGGTGGTCGATTCCTATACCAACATTCTGACGGTCAAGCTCTTTGCTCAGCCGCGCGACGAGGACGCCTTCGTGCGCGCGGCGGTCGACGACCACACCACCGCCTTCCGCGCCCAGCTGCGGCTCATCACGCTGTTCGGCTCGATGCTGACGATGCTCAACGCCACGTTGATCGTCGGCACCGGCACGGTGGCGATCTGGTTATGGACGATCGGTGAGGTGAGCGTCGGGACCGTCGCGATGGCGCTGCCCTTGGCGTGGCAGATCGTCAACATGTCAGGTTGGGTGGCGCAGAACATCACCTCGATCTTCGAGAATGTCGGCGCAGTGCAGGACGGCATGCGTTCGATCGCGGTGCCTCGCCAGATGCCGGATCTTCCCGACGCCAAGCAGCTGCGCATCGAGCGCGGCGGCGTGCGCTTCGAGGGCGTGCGCTTCGGCTACGGTACGGAGCGCGGCGTCCTGCACGGGCTCGACATCGCGATCGCACCGGGCGAGCGGGTCGGGCTCGTCGGTCCCTCGGGCGCCGGAAAGTCGACGCTGGTCAATCTGCTGCTGCGCTTCTTCGAGCCGGAGGCGGGGCGCATCCTGATCGATGGCCAGGACATCGCCGAGCTGACGCAGGAAAGCCTGCGTGCCCGCATCGCGATGGTGACGCAGGACACCTCGCTGCTCCACCGCTCAATTCGCGAGAACATCCGCTACGGCAGGCCGGAGGCCGGCGAGGACGAGGTGCGCGATGCCGCGAAGCGGGCGCACGCGCTGGAGTTCATCGAGACGCTGGAGGATTGGCAGGGGCGGCGCGGCTTCGATGCGCATGTCGGCGAACGCGGCGTCAAGCTCTCCGGCGGCCAGCGCCAGCGCATCGCGATTGCCCGGGTCATTCTCAAGGACGCCCCGATCCTGGTGCTCGACGAGGCGACCTCGGCGCTCGATTCCGAGGTCGAGGCGGCCATTCAGGAGCAGCTCGACGGGCTGATGAAGGGGCGGACGGTCATCGCCATCGCGCATCGCCTGTCGACCATCGCGCGGATGGACCGGCTGATCGTCATGGATCATGGAAGCGTCGTCGAGACCGGGCCGCATGCCGAGCTATTGGCGAAGGGTGGTGCCTATGCACGGCTCTGGCGGCGGCAGTCGGGCGGATTTCAGCAGCCCGCGAGCCGGCCGGATCTGGACGCGATTCCGGCGGCCGAGTGACCGACGCGAAACTCGCGCCGGCGGATCGTGTTCAGCCCTTGGCGACGATGCGCTCGATCTCGGACTCGGGGACACCGTAGAAAGCGGCGACCTCGGCCAGCGTCATGCCGTAGCTCGCGAGCGCCTGGATCCGCCCGTATTGCGCCTGCGGAATTTTCGGTACGCGTTTCTTGGCGGGGGCTTTCGTCTTCGCCTCGCGGGAAGCGACGGATTCGGGCGGTGACGCAGGCTCCTCGGCGATGTAGTCGCCCATCGGGACGATTGCCGGGATTGCAATGATCCGCGGCTTGCGCGGCGCCGAGGACTCGGTCGTCGCGGCGTTTTCTCCCGATGGCGCAGCATCGGTCGAGGTCTTCACCGGCGCGGCGCGCTCGGTCGGCTGTTTCGGTCGGAAGAGATCCTCTGCGGCGCGGCGCGCCTTGTTGATCTGGTCGCGGTCGGCTGTCTGCCAATCGTTGGGCAAGACTAACTCCAAGGTGGGTGAGTGCGAGCGGTATTGAAATACGATTCGAATAAATCGCCAAGCGTAACTTGGGGACAACCCGCTGTGGAGGCAAGGTTTTTGTTCTTGGCAGCCTGCGTTCTAACCGCCGACATCTGGAGAATATCGTTAACGGTGCCTAAAACGATGGCAATGAGAACTTTTGGGAAAAAAACATCCCGCCCCAGATATGGCGGGGGCGGGATGTTTCACAAGTCAAACGCCTGGTGCGGAGATTAGAAGTCCATCCCGCCCATGCCGCCCATGCCGCCACCGCCGGCCGGCATCGCCGGAGCGGCCTTCTGCGGCTGCTCGGCGATCATCGCTTCGGTAGTGATCAGCAGCCCGGCGACCGAGGCCGCGTTCTGCAGCGCCAGCCGCACGACCTTGGTCGGATCGATGATGCCGGCCTTGACCATGTCGACGTAGGTGCCCGACTGGGCGTCGTAGCCGTGCACGGCGCTCTTCTGCTCGAGCAGCTTGCCGACCACCATCGAGCCGTCGCCGCCGGCGTTCTCGACGATGAGACGCAACGGCGTCTGCAGCGCGCGGCGGACGATGTCGATGCCGACCTTCTGGTCGTTGTTCTCGGGCTTCAGCTTGGCGAGCGAGTTGGTCGCATAGAGCAGCGCGACGCCGCCGCCCGGGACGACGCCTTCCTCGACCGCGGCGCGGGTCGCATGCATCGCGTCGTCGACGCGATCCTTGCGCTCCTTGACCTCGATCTCGGTCGAGCCGCCGACGCGGATGATCGCGACACCGCCGGCCAGCTTGGCGAGACGCTCCTGGAGCTTCTCACGGTCGTAGTCGGAGGTGGTCTCCTCGATCTGGGCACGGATCTGGGCGACGCGCGCCTGGATGTCCTTCTTCTTGCCCGCGCCGTCGATGATCGTCGTGTTCTCCTTGTCGATGCTGACCTTCTTGGCCCGGCCCAGCATGTCGAGCGTGACGCTCTCGAGCTTGATGCCGAGCTCTTCGGAGATCAGCTGACCGCCCGTCAGGATGGCGATGTCCTCGAGCATCGCCTTGCGGCGATCGCCGAAGCCCGGCGCCTTGACGGCCGCGACCTTGAGGCCGCCGCGCAGCTTGTTGACGACGAGAGTCGCGAGCGCCTCGCCCTCGATATCCTCGGAAAGGATGAGGAGGGGACGGCCGCCCTGCACGACGGCTTCGAGAACCGGCAGCAGCGGCTGCAGGCTCGACAGCTTCTTCTCGTGGATGAGGATGTAAGGATCCTCGAGCTCGACCGTCATCTTCTCGGCGTTGGTGACGAAATACGGGCTGAGATAGCCGCGGTCGAACTGCATGCCCTCGACGACGTCGAGCTCGGTCTCGAGGCCCTTGGCCTCCTCGACCGTGATGACGCCCTCGTTGCCGACCTTCTTCATCGCTTCGGCAATCATGTTGCCGATCTCGGCATCGTCGTTTGCCGAGATTGTACCGACCTGCGCCACTTCGGCGTTGGTTGAGATCTTCTTGGAGCGCGACTGGACGTCCTTGACGACCGCGTCGACCGCGAGGTCGATGCCGCGCTTGAGGTCCATCGGGTTCATCCCGGCGGCGACCGCCTTGACGCCCTCGCGGACGATCGCCTGGGCGAGCACCGTCGCCGTCGTCGTGCCGTCGCCGGCCGAGTCGTTGGTCTTGGAAGCGACTTCCTTGACCATCTGGGCGCCCATATTCTCGAACTTGTCCGAGAGTTCGATCTCCTTGGCGACGGTGACGCCGTCCTTGGTGATGCGGGGCGCGCCATACGACTTGTCGAGGACGACGTTGCGGCCCTTCGGGCCCAAGGTCACCTTGACGGCATTGGCGAGAATGTCGATGCCGCGCAGCATGCGGTCGCGAGCATCGGTACTGAAGCGAACGTCTTTACCTGCCATGGTGTGGCTCCTAAAACTCGGGTTCGGCCCTTAGGCCGCCTTCTTCTTCGCCACAGTCGTCGTGAGGACGCCGAGAATGTCGGATTCCTTCATGATGATGAGGTCCTCGCCGTCGAGCTTGATCTCGGTGCCCGACCACTTGCCGAACAGCACGCGGTCGCCCGGCTTGACGTCGAGCGGGTGGATCTTGCCATCCTCGGAACGGGCGCCCGGGCCGGCGGCGACGATCTCGCCTTCCATCGGCTTCTCCTGGGCGGTGTCGGGGATGATGATCCCGCCGGCAGTCTTGGCTTCCGCCGTCACGCGGCGGATGAGGACGCGGTCTTGCAGAGGACGAAATTTCATGGGGGTTCTCCTGAAGTCGAATTCGACGCGTGGTGTTTAGCACTCTTGCGGCGAGAGTGCTAAGACTTTAACGAAACGAAACGCCGGCCGACGCACTCAGGTGATCAGCACGATCTTGCCGAAATGGGCATTGGCGCGCATATGCGCCTGCGCCGCCACCGCCTCGTCGAGAGGGAAGCTGCGATCGATCGGCAGATGCAGCTTGCCGTCCTCGAGTGCCGACCAGAGGTCCGCGCGCATGCGGCGGACGATCTCGCGCACCTCGGCGGGCGAGCGCGTCCGGAAGGTGACGCCGATATAGTCGATGCGCCGCATCGCATGCAGGTCGAAGTCGAACTCGCCCTTCATGCCCGCGAGGCGCCCGACGTTGACGATGCGGCCGAGGATCTTCGTCGCCAGCAGGTTCTGTCGCGCGACCGGGCCGGAAAGCATGTCGACGATGACGTCAACACCCTTGCCGTCGGTGGCGGCGAGCGCGGCCTCGTGCCATGCCGGATCCTTGGAATCGAGCGCGAGATCGGCGCCGAACTCCTTCAGCCGGGCGCGGCGTTCCGGATTGGTCGAGGTCCCGATCACCGTTGCCGCGCCCATCAGCTTGGCGATCTGCAGCCCCATCAGCCCGACACCGGAGCTCGCGCCCTGGATGAGGACGGACTCGCCCGGCTTCAACCTGCCGTTGGTGACGACCGCGTCGTGCATCGTCTGCAGCGCCGTCGGCAGGACCGCCGCCTGCGGAAAGCTCATGTTGTTGGCCGGGATCTTCGAGGCGCGGGCGGCGTCGCACACGGCATATTCGGCATAGCCGCCGCTGCCGCTCGCCATCACGCGGTCGCCCGCCTTGAAACCGCTGACTTCGGCGCCGACCTCGGCGACCTCGCCCGCGAACTCGAGGCCGACGACCGTGCCGGGACCGCTGCCGTGACCGGGGCTGCCCATCACCGCGAGGAGATCGGCGCGGTTCAGCCCGGCCGCACGGACTCGAACGAGGAGCTCGTGCGGTTTCGGCTGCGGCGTGGCGATCTCGCGGACGGAGAGTCCTTGCTCGGTGACGACGGCAGCTTTCATGGCAGTCTTCCTCCCTGTACGGCCGGGCACGATCGATCCAACCGCCGAGGACGTCAAGCGCGAGACGTGAGACGCGCAGCCGATCGTGATAAACTCGCCGAATGGTGTGGTGGCGGCGCGGTTGCCGTTCGTGCCGGTCGTCCGTGAGGTCATGAATGCGTTGGTTGGGATTCCTTGTCTTGGCGCTCGTCTCGAGTCTAGTGGTGGGGGCGCCTCCGGCGGTTGCCGCGGAATCGGGACTTGACCGGTTCTTCGGCAATTATACGGGGCGCTCGATCCAGTCTTCGTCCGATCAGGGGCTCGAGCCGCGCGATCTCGACGTCAAGATCAGCGCGCGCGGCAAGGGTTTCGTTATCAGCTGGACGACGGTCATCTACCGGGCCAAGCAGCCGACGCGCAAAACCTATTCGGTCGAGTTCGGCCGGACCGAGCGCGACGGGATATTCTCCTCGGCGATGCAGCGCGACGTCTTCGGTCACG
>JAQGID010000153.1 GCA_028291405.1 Rhodospirillales bacterium
CCAACCGGATCGGCCAGGGCATCGAGTTCGACTACTGCTGCTGCCATGCCTGCTTCGCGCTGCATGACGCCGGCTTCGAGACCATCATGATCAACTGCAACCCTGAAACGGTGTCGACCGATTACGACACCGCCGACCGGCTCTATTTCGAGCCGCTGACCGCCGAGGACGTGATCGAGATCGCCCGCACCGAGCGGCAGGCCGGCACGTTGCGCGGTGCCATCGTGCAGTTCGGCGGCCAGACGCCGCTCAAGCTCGCCGCCGCACTCGAGGCGGCCGGCATCCCGATTCTCGGCACCTCGCCCGACGCGATCGATCTCGCCGAGGATCGCCGGCGCTTTCAGCAGCTGCTGCAGACGCTCGGCCTCAAGCAGCCGGAGAACGGGACCGCGACGACCGAGGCCGAGGCCGGGACGATTGCCGAGCGGATCGGCTTCCCGGTGGTGATCCGGCCGTCATACGTGCTGGGCGGCCGCGCCATGGAGATCGTCCACAATAGCGCCGGCCTGCAACGCTACATGACGCACGCGGTCAAGGTCTCGGGCAGCAGCCCGGTGCTGATCGACCGCTATCTGCAGGACGCGATCGAGGTCGACGTCGACGCCCTCGCCGACGGCGAGCAGGTCCATGTCGCCGGGATCATGGAGCATATCGAGGAGGCCGGCATCCACTCCGGCGACAGCGCCTGCTCGCTGCCGCCCTATTCGCTGCCCGCCGAGACGGTCGCCGAGATCGGCCGCCAGACCGATGCGCTCGCGCGCGCCCTCAACGTCGTCGGCTTGATGAATGTCCAATATGCCGTCAAGGACCGCGACATCTACGTCCTCGAGGTCAACCCGCGAGCCTCGCGGACAGTGCCCTTCGTCGCCAAGGCGACCGGGATCCCGATCGCCAAGATCGCCGCGCGGGTCATGGCCGGCGAGAAGCTATCCGAGTTCAAGCTGACGGCGACGCCGAAGAACGGCCATGTCGCGGTCAAGGAGGCGGTCTTCCCGTTTGCCCGATTCCCCGGCGTCGATCTCCTGCTCGGGCCGGAGATGAAGTCGACCGGCGAGGTCATGGGGCTCGACGCCGATTTCGGCCGCGCCTTCGCGAAGTCGCAGCTCGGCGCCGGCGTCGATCTGCCGCTCGCCGGCACCGTCTTCGTCTCGGTGCGCGACCGCGACAAGGACGGCGTCGTCGAACCCTGCCGCAAGCTGATCGAGATGGGCTTCGCGCTGGTCGCGACGGTGGGAACCGCACGCTTCCTGACCGAGACGGCGCAATTGCCGGTCACGGTCGTCAACAAGGTGCTGGAAGGCAGGCCGCATATCGTCGACCTGATGCTGAGCGGCGGCGTGCAGCTCGTCTTCAATACCACCGAGGGCGCCCAGGCGATGGCCGACAGCTTCAGCCTGCGACGCACAGCGCTGACGAACAATATTCCATACTACACAACTGTAGCGGGTGCTCGCGCTGCCGTGCAGGCAATTGCCGCGCTGAAATCCGGCGCACTTGAAGTCGCCACGCTGCAGTCTTATTTTTAATTGCCTTTTTTGACCGCCCCTGCCGGATCGCTCCTTGGATCGATCTTGCGAAGGCGGTGTTTTTGACGTTGGATTAACCCCCCGCCATTTCGCGAAGCAGCTCAGAATGATCAAAGTCCCCATGACTTCGGAAGGCTACAACCGCCTTCAGGAGGAGCTGAAGCGGCTCAAATCGATCGACCGGCCGGCCATCATCCGCGCCATCGCCGAGGCGCGCGATCACGGAGATCTGTCGGAAAACGCCGAGTATCACGCGGCGCGCGAGCGGCAGAGCTTCATCGAGGGCCGGGTGATGGAACTCGAGGACAAGATTGCGCGGGCGGAGGTGATCGACGTCTCGAAGCTGTCCGGCTCGGCGGTCAAGTTCGGCGCCAAGGTGACGCTCGCCGAGGAAGAGACCGACGAAGAGCAGACTTTCCAGATTGTCGGCGAGGACGAGGCCGACGTCAGCCAGGGCCTGCTGTCGGTGACCTCGCCGCTGGCGCGCGCCTTGATCGGCAAGCAGATCGGCGAAAGCGTCGAGGTGACGACGCCGGGCGGCGCGAAATCCTATGAGGTCGTGACGGTCGCCTTCGCGTAAGGCGACCCGCGATCGGCGGCGGCGGTCAGGCCGCCTGCTCGAGCAGCGCCGCCAGCTCCTCCGGCTTGTCCAGCATCACGTCATGGCCGCAGGCGACGGCGTGGACCGACCACGCCGGATCGCTCTTGTATTGCTCGTAAAACCGCGTCATGGCGCCTGCGTAATCCGCCGCCCAGATGAAGCTGCGCTTCGGCACCGTCTTGTAGGCGCCGCTCAGCACCAGCTTCTCCGACATGGTTCCGGCCGGATGGGGCGTGCATTTGGCGTCGACATAGGCCTGGTCCGCGGCATTGACCTTGAAAACCGCCGCCGGGATCGGGGCGATGAAAGGCGCATCGCCCAATGGCCGCGTCACGATGTCTCGCATCGCCTGGCCGTTCTCCGGAACGAAGGCATCGAGATAGACCAGCGAGGCGATCCGGTCGGCGACCCGGTCGGCGACGCCGGTGACCACTACCCCGCCGTAGGAATGACCGCACAGCACCACCCGGTCGAGGTCCTCCCAGGCAATCAGATTGACGACGTCGGTGATGTGCGTCGTCAGGTCGATATCGGCGCTCAGCAGATGCGAGCGGTCGGCGAGGCCGGTCAGCGTCGGCGTGAAGACGCGATGCCCACGTGCCGTCAAGAGATCCGCAACGCGCCGCCAGCACCATCCGCCGTGCCAGGCGCCATGCACGAGCACGAAATTGATCGGTTTCGTCGTCGAGATTGCCATCATCGATTCTCCCGTTGCGAGCGGCGAGGGGGTCAGTCGACATCGATCGGGACGCCGGGCTGGTATTTCGAGGTGCGGATCGCAAGGGCCGACTTGACGTGGCTGACGTTCGGCGCTGCGGTCAGCCGCGTCGTCAAGAAGCGTTGGTAATTATCCCAATCCTCGGCAACGATCTTGAGAACGAAATCCGTCTCGCCGGCCAGCATATTCGCCTCGCGCACTTCCGGCCAGGTCGCGATGAGATCCTCGAAGGCCTTGAGATCGGGCTCCGCCTGGCTGGAGAGACCGACCTGCGCGAAGACGGTGACGCCGAAGCCGAGCGCCTCGGAATTGACCTCGGCATGGTAGCCGCGGATGAGGCCCGCCTCCTCGAGGGCACGGACGCGGCGCAGGCACGGCGGCGCCGAGATGCCCGCCCGCCGCGCCAGCTCGACGTTCGTCATACGGCCGTCTTCCTGCAAATCGCGCAGGATCCGACGGTCGATCTTGTCGAGCTTGACGTGACGCATGATGTCTCCCCGCGGTTCTTCGCCGCTGAGCCGGGAAATTATATTACTCACCCAACGGGAACAAGCGCTTCCGCGGCTTCCATCGCCGCGATCGCATCCGCGTGAACGTCTGCCCGCCCTTGCGGCTGGGCCAACGCCTTGCGATAAGGGCGCTGGTATGACAGGCGCAGATCGACAGAGAGTTGCGGCGAGAAACGTCGGCGGGCGAGCAGCATGAGCGAAGCGCTGGTCTGGGCGGTTCACGACGGTCGGGTCGGCATCCGCAACCAGGTCGTCGGTCTGGCCGAGGCAGTCGGGTTGCCGTTCGTCGAAAAGACCTTCGTGCCGCGGTTTCCTTGGTCGGTGATGCCGCCCGGGCTGTGGCGCGACCCGGCGCGCGTCGCGGCACCGTCCTCGGATGTGCTGGCACCGCCCTGGCCCGATTTGCTGATCTCGGCCGGCCGCATCTGCGCCGCCGCCGCGCTCGCGGTCAAGCGGGCCAGCGGCGGGAAAACCTTCCTGGCGCAAATCCAGGACCCGCGGATGGGGCGGGACGCCTTCGATCTTCTCGTCGTGCCGGCGCACGATCCGGCGCGCGGCGACAAGGTCGTCGTGACGCGCGGCGCCGTCCATCGCGTGACGCCGGAGCTTCTCGCCGAGGCGGCGCGACGCTTCGCGCCGCTCGTCGCCGATCTGCCGCGACCGCGCGTCGCCGTGCTGATCGGCGGGCGGAACCGCGTCTATCGACTCGGCGACGAACGATTGGCGGCGATCGCGGCGCAGCTCGCAACGCTGGCCCGCGCCGGGGCCGGGCTGCTCGTGACCCCGTCACGGCGCACCGGCGCTGCCGGCGAGCGCCTGTTGCGTGACGCCCTCGCCGGCACGACAAGTTATCTCTGGGACGGCAGCGGCGAGAACCCGTATTTCGGATTTCTCGCTCTCGCCGACGCGGTCATCGTCACTGCCGATTCCGTCTCGATGGTCACCGAGGCAGCGTCGACCGGCAAGCCGGTGCAGATCATCGAGCTCGACGGCGGCTCGCGCAAATTCCGCGAGTTCCACCGGCTGATGCGGGAATCCGGCGCGACGCGATCCTTCGCCGGCGAGCTGGAAGACTGGCGATACGAGCCGATCAACGACACCGCCCTGGCGGCGAAAGAGATCCATCGCCGCCTGAGCCTCGCGTCGGCGGCGCGGCGCGCGGGATGAGGCCACCGCTCTTCTTCTTCGTCGCCGCCGCCGTCGCGCTGGCGCTGCTGACCGAATTTCCCGCGGTCGACCTCTGGGTCAGCGGGCTCTTCTACCAACCGGGGCGCGGCTTTCCGCTCGGCGACAGCCTGGCGGTCCAGATCGTCTACCGCGGCGTTCCATACTTGGCGGCTGTCCTCGTCGCGACGCTCCTCGCCTGCCTTGGCGCCGCCGCGCTGCAACGCCCGGTGCCCGGCGTCTCGGGCCGCGCCGCCGCCTTCCTGCTGCTGGCGCTGGTGATCGGGCCCGGCATCCTCACGAATGTCGTTCTTAAAGACCATTGGGGACGCGCCCGACCGGCGCAAATCGTCGAGTTCGGCGGCACCCGCGAGTTCACCCCCGCGGCGATCCCCGCCGACCAATGCGACCATAATTGCTCCTTCACCTCGGGCCATGCCGCGCTCGGCTTCTTTTTCGTGTCCTTCGCGTTTCTCGCCCGCACGCGCCGGGGCCGCTGGGCGGGGCAGGCTGCCGCGATCGTCCTCGGCACCCTCTTCGGCCTCGCGCGCATCGCACAGGGCGGCCATTTCCTGTCGGACGTGGTGATCTCCGGACTGCTGGTCTATGCGACGAGCTGGCTGCTCTACCAGGCGATGGTCGTCGCGACCTTCCCGACGGAAGCGCTGCACCGGCTGGCGACCCTCTCCGTCCACCCGCGCCACCGCCTGGCGCTCTCGGCGGCGCTGACGGCGCTGGCGATCGTCCTCTCCATCGGCTTCGTCGACCGACCGGTGGCCGAGTTCTTCCACGCGCAGAGCGAGACGCTGCATGCCGTCTTCCGCTTCATCACGCAGTTCGGCGTCTCGACCGGCTGGCTGATCGGCTCGGCTCT
Organism: Rhodospirillales bacterium; assembly: GCA_028291405.1. Classification (GTDB taxonomy): domain Bacteria; phylum Pseudomonadota; class Alphaproteobacteria; order ATCC43930; family CGMCC-115725; genus URHD0088. Next base: position 5,393 of record JAQGID010000153.1, read on the forward strand.
GCTGTGGGTCGGCCTGCTCGTCGCCAGCCGCAGTCAGCGCTTCGCGGCGCTAGGCGAGCGGCTGCACGCCTATTCGATCCTGGCGCTGTTCTTCTTCGCCTCGATCGCCGTCCCGGGAATCCTCGTCGACATTCTCAAGGCGATGTTTGGACGGGCGAGGCCCAAGCTGCTGTTCGGCAGCGACGAATATTTCTTCTCCTGGGGCGGGCTGCGCTCGGATTACTGGTCGTTCCCGTCGGGCCACACCGCCTGTGCCGTATCGGTGGCGGCAGCGCTCAGCATCATATGGCCGCGCGGCCGCCCCCTCTTCGTCGGCTTCGCCATCCTGATCGCGGCGAGCCGCATCATCATCACGGCGCATTTCGTGAGCGACGTGATCATGGCGACCTTTCTCGCGATCGTCGGCGTCCAATGGGTGCGCTTCGTCTTCGCACAGAGCGGCGTCCCGATCGAGGAGGCGCGCGCCGGCGCCTTCGGCTCGCACCCGCCGCTGCCCTGGCGCGAACGCCTGGGCTTCCACTATTTGGGGCGGCGCTATCGGTAGCCTTTGAACCCGTCGAGCTCATAGACGAAGTAGTGTCGCGCCATGCCGGCACCGATCGGGATGGTGATGTGCACCGGCAGGCCGACGGTCGCGAAACGCGCCGCCATCGCGGGCGAGATCTCGTCCTGCGTGACGAAGAGGAAGTCCCGCCCGACGAGGCCGTTCATGTCGGTCGTCATATCGAACTGGTTATGGACGATCTCGTCGGAATTCCACATGACCGTATCGAAGGGATGCGGCCGCACGTAATAGACCAGCGCCGCATAATCCTCGCGCGCGTTGGTCAGCAGGATCGTGCCGGGCCGCGGCCGCAGCAGGTCGGCGACGGTGCGGCCGAGCGGACTCCAGCCGCGCACCCGATGCAGAAGATCGAATTTTGCCGGCAGCTCCTTGCCCATCGCGGCGGCAAGCTGCGAGCCCTCGGCGATGAAGACGGCCGCGGCAACGTGGATCACCAGCGAGGCGGTCAGCAGGACCGTGCGGCGCGTCTCGACGAGCCAGGCGACGACGAGAATCGTCGCCGAGATATATGTCGGCGCCGCCCAGTTGGGATGCGCCCGCGACAGGAAGCTGACGATCAGCATCATCGTCAGCGTCGGCAATGCGAAGACCGCGAGCAGCCGCGCTCGCGGCTCGGCCAGGCGGCGTGGGAAGGCGACGACGAGGAGGACCAGCGCGCCGAACAGGATCGGGCCGAAGACGCCGAATTGCGAGCCGGCGAATTCGAGAAAAGCCCGCGGGTGGAAAAGCGGTCCGGAAAGGTCGGCATTCGCCTGCGTATGGCGGTAGCTGACGAAGCCGTTCGTCAGGTTCCAGATGAAATTGGGCGAGTAGATCAGCAATGCCAGCAGCGTCGCGGCGAGCAATTTCTTGAGGTGCCGCCGCTCGTCGCGGAAGGCCAGGACCAGCAGGAAGGCCGAGAGCAGCCAATACGTCATCGCGTATTTCGCCAGCAGCCCCACGCCTGCGGCGATCCCGACGACCACCCACCAGCGCCAGCCGTCCTCCTCGCGTGCTCGGACGAAGGCATAGAGGGCGACTGCCCAGCAGAACATCAGCGGCACGTCGGTCGAGATCAGCGCCGCAGAGACCGAGACGGCAGGCAGGGTGATGTAAATGACCGCGGACCAGCAGCCGACGCGCGAATCGTAAAGCCGGCGTCCGATGCCGTAGATCGCGAAGCCGGTTGCGAAATGCAGCAAAGGCGACGCCAGGCGTACGCCGAACTCCTGATCGCCGAACACGCGCGTCGTGACGGCGATGAGCCAGGCGACGAGCGGCGGCTTCGAGAAATAGCCGAACGACGGCACCTGGGCCCAGAGCCAGTATTGCGCCTCGTCCGGATAGAGATCGAACGGGTTGCCGGCGAGCCAGACCAGGCGCAGCAGCGTCACGCCGAGCAGCGTATAGGCGGCGATGCGTTGATAACGGAGTGCCGTTTCGGGCGACTCGGGTGCGGATTTCACGTCGAATGGAGCCATTTGGCGCGGCACAGTAATGAGCCGATCGGCCCGCCGCCACCGGTTTTCGTGCATTCCGCGAGAGCGATGTACTCCGGAGCACCTATATAGTATCGAGATTGTCGAAAGGTGCGACCGACAGGACGATGCAGCTCAAGATCGAGACCTTCAACAACGTCAAGGGCGGCAACAGCTTCTACAAGGCGGTGACGCACCCCGCGGCGGCCGCCGCGGCAGAAACACTGTTGCGGCACCTCGGCAGCGCCGGCCGAGTCGCGCTCTACGACCCGCTGGGCTTCCTTGCCGGCTTCGCCGAGTTCTACGATCTCTCGCGCCTCGCGCTTGCCGGCGTCTTCGTCCAGGATGTAGCGGCGATCGGCGGCGAGACGCTCGGCGTCGCAGCGCAACCGGTCACCGACCTGCCCGCGGCACGGCCCGACGCCGTGCTGGTCGCCGCCTTCGACGCCGGCCGCTTCATCGATCACATCCGGCACCTCGTGCCGCCGACGGCCGAGATCGTCAGCTTCGATGCGCTGCGCATCCCGGATTCCTTGCTAACCTTGCCTGCGAACTACCTCGAACCGCTCAATTTCGCGACGAATTTCGCGTTTTTCCGCGACGCCGACGGGCTGCATACGCGGCTCGTCACGGCGAACTACTGGTCGCGCTACGGCGCCGGCGAGGTCAGCCTCGCCCTCACCCTGTTCGACCAGGCCGGCGGCGCGATCGCCGAATGGCGCGAGACGGTCGAGGGCCGCCACGCCGCGATCACGCTCGACAGCCGCGAGATCCGCGAGCGCTTCGATCTGCCACCCTTCGTCGGACAGCTCTTCATCCACGTCGTCGGGGCGCGCGGCCACGACGTGGTCAAATACGCGCTCGACGTTTTCGGCGACGAGACGCCCGATCGCGCGCTGTCCTGCACCCACGACGCCAATTCCTGGCCCTCCGATCTCTACGCCGGGCTGCCTGCCCCGGCCGAGGGCGAGGAGATTCAGCTCTGGGTGCAGAACTCGCACCCGTGCACGATCCCGGCGGGCGCCATCGGCCTCAACCTCATGGGGCACGACGAGGTCAGCCGGCTCGATCGCCCGATTCCGCCCTTCGCCAGCCGTCCGCTCGACGTCGCGGCGCTGCTGCCGCAGGCGCGGTGGCCGGAGCAGATCGAGATGCGCGCGGGCAAATACTGTGTCCGGCCGCGCTACGAGATCCGCAGCGCCGCCGGCGCGCGCCGCATCGCCCACGTCAATGTCGAGCGCGGCGATCTGCGACCCGATCCCGCCATCGCCGAGCTCGGCAATCTCCTCGGCAAGGGGTTCCTGCTGCCGGCGCCCATCCTGCCGCTCGACCGCTGGCGCTCGCTCGCCCTGCCGACACCGATGGCGACGACGCAACGCAATCTGCCGATTGCCGCGATCGTCTACGATGGCTCCGGCGCGGAAATCGTCCGGCATCGCTTTGGAAAGCTCGGCCGCGCGCAATCCGTCGCCGTCGCGGTCGACGATCTCATCAACGGGCGCGGCCTCGCCTCCGGCTGGGGCCATCTCGAAATCGTCTATGATTTCGCCGCCGGCGGCGAGGCCGACGGCTGGCTGCACGGGCTCTTCCGCTATGAGGACCGCGCCGGCGGCCACGCCGCCGAGACGAGCTTCGGAGCGCATGTCTTCAACACCGTCCTGACCTACAAGAACGAGCCGCAATCCTACACCGGCCGCCCGCCGGGGCTGTCGACGCGGTTGTTCCTGCGGCTCGGCGAGGCACCGTTCGACACGCTCTGCCACCTGATCTATCCGGCTTCGACGCCGTGGCACGCGGTCAGCGCAACCGATCTTCTGCTGCACGACCGCAGCGGCGCCGAAATCGCGCGGCGGCGGATCGCGATCCCCTGCTCCGGATCGTCGTTCTGGCGCTATCATGAGACGTTCGACACGGCGGAGCGCCGCGCCGCGGGCGACGGCGCCTATCTCGTCGTTCGTGACACGACTTGCCGTCTTTTCGGCTATCATGGGCTGCTCGGCGCTGGCGGCGCGTTCAGCCTCGACCATATGTTCGGCTTCTGAGCAGCCGATCCACCAGTGGAACAACGAGCATGGCGCAGCATTACGACAGCAAGGTCATCATCATCGGCGCCGGTCCGGCCGGCTACACCGCCGCGATCTATGCGGCGCGCGCGAATCTGCAGCCGATCCTGGTCCAGGGCCTGCAGCCCGGCGGCCAGTTGATGATCACCACCGACGTCGAGAACTACCCGGGCTACGCCGACGTCATCCAGGGCCCGTTCCTGATGGAGCAGATGGAGCAGCAGGCGAAGCACGTCGGGACGCGGCTGATCGGCGACATCATCGTCTCGGTCGATCTGTCGCGCCGGCCGTTCCGCATGGTGGGCGATTCCGGCGACACCTACAGCGCCGAGACGCTCGTGATCTGCACCGGCGCGCAGGCGCGTTGGCTCGGCCTGCCGAGCGAGGATGCGTATCGCGGCTTCGGGGTCTCCGCATGCGCCACCTGCGACGGCTTCTTTTTCCGCGGCAAGGAGGTCGTGGTGGTCGGCGGCGGCAATACCGCCGTCGAGGAGGCGCTCTATCTCACCAACCACGCGACGAAGGTCACGGTGGTGCACCGGCGCAATGCCTTCCGCGCCGAAAAGATCCTGCAGGACCGGCTGTTCCGCAATCCCAAGGTCCATGTCGTCTGGGACAGCGTCGTCGACGAGATCGTCGGCGAGCAGAATCCGCCGCAGGTTACCGGCGTCAGGCTCCGGAACGTCCGCACCGACGGAACGCAGCTGCTGCCCTGCGACGGCGTCTTCGTCGCGATCGGCCACAACCCGGTAACCGGGCTTTTCAAGGGGCAGCTCCCGCTCGACGCCGAGGGCTATTTGCTGACGCGGCCGGATTCGACGGCGACCGAGGTTCCGGGTGTCTTCGCCGCCGGCGACGTGAAGGACAAGATCTTCCGCCAGGCGGTGACGGCCGCCGGGATGGGATGCATGGCGGCGCTCGAAGCCGAGAAGTTTCTCGCCGCCCACGAGACCGAAGGAGCGCAGAAGGCTGCCGAGTAACGACCGGGATCAAGGACGGGGGGCGGCCGATGCGGTTGGGGGAACGGATGGACTGGGACAAGTTGAGGGTTTTCCACGCGGTCGCCGAGGCAGGCAGCTTCACCCACGCGGGTGAGGCGCTGAATCTCAGCCAATCCGCCGTCAGCCGGCAGATCAGCGCGCTCGAGGAGAGCCTCAGCGTGCCGCTATTTCATCGCCATGCCCGCGGCCTCATCCTGACCGAGCAGGGCGAGCTGCTCTTCTCGACGGCCCGCGAAGTCTTCGCCAAGCTGGCGATGACCGAAGGCATGCTGACGGAATCCAAAGACCGCCCCAAGGGGCCGCTCAAGGTGACGACGACCGTCGCCTTCGGCTCGATCTGGCTGACCCCGCGGATTCACGAGTTCCTCGAGCTCTACCCCGACATCCAGGTCAGCATGGTGGTCGACGACAGCGAGCTCGATCTCTCGATGCGCGAAGCCGACGTCGCGATCCGCATGTCGCCGCCGCGCCAACCCGACCTGGTGCAGCGCCATCTGCTCACCGTGAAGATGCATGTCTACGCGGCGCCGGAATATCTCAAGAAACATGGCACGCCGCAGCGCCCCGAGGAGCTCGACCACCATCGCCTGATCGTCTACGGCGAGGACGGGCATGCGCCGATCCGCAGCATCAACTGGCTGCTCGACGCCGGCGCGACGCCCGGCAAGGAGCGCCGGCCGATCCTGCAGGTCAACAACTCGTGGGGGATCTTCCGGGCCGTCGAGAGCGGGCTGGGGATCGCCGCGATGTCGGACTACATCGCCGCGGAATCGCCGACGATGGTGCGCATCCTGCCCGAGCTGTCCGGGCCGCCGATCGAGGCCTATTTCGTCTATCCCGAGGAGCTGCGCGCCTCCAAGCGCATCGCCGTCTTCCGCGACTTCCTGATCCGCAAGGTTACCGACGGCCGCGGCGGCTGATCCGCTCTAGCTAGCGGGCTGACGTGGTCGCCGGCGCCGGGCCTCCGCCCGGGCTCCTGCCGTGCGACAGCAGCGCCATCGCGACGAGGACGATGGCGACGACGCAGATAGCAAGCGCCATGCCCGTCCACAGCGGTGAGCGGGTATCGAGGTCCTCGGCATGCAGCCGCTGTTCGGGAACGACGCGCACCGCCCCCTCGGGGGCGACCGCCGGCGGCGGCGCCGCAGTCCGCCAGGATTCCGCGCGCTCCGGAGCCCGCAACGCGGTCGGCCCCGGAGCGCCGCGCGACGGCGCGGCCGGGGTCTCGCGGAGCAGCCGTTGCAGCAGCCAGTCGGGCCACGTCGGATCGACCGGCGTCGCGGGCGCTGCCGCGGCAAAGCCGGATGCGAGAACGGCGAAGAGATCCCGGCGGTCTAGGGGGTCCAGCGACTCCGCCACGATCGCGATGTCGCCCTGAAAATTGCGCGTGAAGCCGATCTCGTCCAGCCGATCGCCCATTTCCTCGACCATCACGCTCGGCGCCGTCCCGCCGGGAAGCGTCAGCAACGCGATTCCAAGATCGCGGTGCAGCAGGATGAAGCCGCGTCCACCAGCGTGAACCGCCTGCCAATTGCCGTCGAGCTCGCGCTGCACGCGCGCGAAAAGGCGACGCTCGCTCGCATCGCCGTTCGACGGCGCATAGACCGCAGGGAACATGCGTGCCATGACGGTCCCCAATCCTCCCCGCAGCGATTCTTCGACGGCTACGCGAGAGATCGAGTGTATTGCATTTTTACGGCGGGCGCCGCGGAATTCCCTCCGCGGTGCACGAAGAGCTCAACGGTAGCCGCGCCGCCGGCTACCTTCGGCCGCGGGATCGGCCGCAACGGCGACGCGATTGACCCAGTCCACCTGGAAGCGGGCCGGCGGATCGGTGATCGTGAGCCGGTCCTCCTCCCCATTCGGCAGGACCCGAATGACGGTGACGGGACCGGGCGGCCGTGGCGGCGGCGGCGCGAAAATGGCCTTGTCGGGCCGGCGGGATTTTATTTTGAGTTTCATGGCTTGATAACGCGATCAACCGCGAATCGTTCCCTCGATCGGCCGGGCGGACGCGGCAGCCGTCGCCCCGAAACAGCGGAGGAACGATGGGAGGATTCGCCCGTTGTCCTTGCCATGACGAACCTGCAGACCGGCCCCCTCCAATGGTCCCGCGACATGGCGGCACACTGTCGGCTGCTCGCCAGCCGCAGCACGCGGCCGGCCCATTTGCAACATCTGCTAAATCTCGCCGACGCCTTCGATGCCGACGTCGCGAAACTGTCCAACAAACCGGCGCCGACCGAGTGACGCAGGAGATTTCGCGCATGCCATCGTCTCTTTGGATGCTCGACCGAGCGGAACGCCTCTTAGAGAAGGCCGAGACCGCGGCCGATCCGGCGGAGGCGAACTCGCTGCGGCGGATGGGCACGAATTTCCTGGCCGGCGCCGAGGCGAACGGCGCGAGGGTGAACGAAATTCGCGCCCGCTATCGCATCGCCTGCCCGGTCGAGCGGTCGGGCAACGTCATCTTTCTGCGGCCCCGGCACGCCGGCCTCGCTCTCAGGCGCTGATCCGTCGGCCATGGGGTGACCCCCGCCGCCGCGGTCGCCCGTCAATCCATCACTTCCTCCTGCTAGGCTTCCGCTCCGGCGCTCGCGAGGCACGCGTCCGACCGGGGCACTGGCGGCAGCGTCGCGACGCTGTATAATCGCCTTTCGCAGTTGCGAGACGACTCCGTCGGCGGCATCGCGCCCGTCGTCATGGATGAAAGGCACGGCGATCCGCTCTTCCCAGAATAAGGTTCCCCGCAGGCCACCGAGCGGCGCGGCGCGGCCGCCCTTCGATTGCATCGCGCTCCTCCTGCAGGGCGGGGGAGCACTGGGCGCCTATCAAGGCGGGGTATACGAAGCGCTCGCCGAAGCGGGAATTCAGCCGAATTGGGTGGCCGGCATCTCGATCGGCGCCATCAACGCCGCGCTGATCGCCGGCAATCCACCGGAAGATCGCGTCGCGCGGCTGCGCAGCTTCTGGCAGGCGATGACGGAAAGCCCGTTCCAGGCCTGGATCGACGCCATCGAGGCGCCCTTTCGCGGCGACGACGCCGCCCGCGGGTTCGTTAATCAATGGGCCGCCGGCAATGCCCTGCTTCAGGGCGTCCCGGGCTTCTTCGTACCGCGCGTCCCGCCTCCCTTCCTCGCGGCGCCGGGAACGGTCGAGGCGACGAGCTACTACGATACCGGCGCGCTCAGGGCGACGCTCGAGCGGCTCGTCGACTTCGACCGGATCAACGACAATCCGATGCGCTTCAGCGTCGGCGCCGTCAATGTCGCGACCGGGAATTTCGTCTATTTCGACACGACGACCGACCGGATCCGTCCCGAGCACATCATGGCGAGCGGCGCCTTGCCGCCGGGGTTTCCCCCGATCGAGATCGACGGCGAGCATTATTGGGACGGCGGCCTCGTCTCGAACACGCCGCTCGACTGGGTCGTGTCGAGCGAGCCGATCGAGGACACGCTGGCGTTCCAGGTCGATCTGTGGAGTGCGCGCGGTCTCGCGCCGCGCGACCTGACCGAGGTCGCTGTGCGCCAGAAAGAGATCCAGTTCTCCAGCAGGACCCGCGCCAGCACCGACCGATTCAAGCGCATGCAGCAGATGCGCGTCGCCGCCGCCGATCTCTTGCGCAAGCTGCCCAAGGAGGTTGCGGTCATCCCCGAGGCCGAGGCGCTGGCGGCGATGTCCGACCGCAAGGTCTACAACATCATCCAGCTGATCTACCGCTCGAAGAACTACGAGGGCAACTCCAAGGATTACGAGTTCTCGCGCCGCAGCATGGAAGACCATTGGCGGGCCGGCCACCATGACGCCGAGCGCACCTTACGGTATCCCGAGGTGCTCAAGCGGCCGGACAATTTCGACGGCGTCTTCACCTTCGACGTCGGCGAGGACGCCCCGCGATGAGCCCGGCGGGGAGGCACCGACTCTGCATCATCTTTCCGATATCGGCAGCTTTACGTCGAATTGCGCCGAACTTCGCAGCCTCTCACGCCAGGAGCAGATCATGAGCATCAAGGACAAGGTCGCCGTCGTCACCGGCGCCGCGAGCGGCATCGGCAAGGAGATCGCCCGCACCTACGTGCGCGCCGGCGCCAAGGTCGTGATCGCCGACCTCAACCAGGCCGGCGCCGATGCCGCCGCGGCCGAGCTGAATGCCGGCGGCGAGCGTTGCGCGGTCGGCGTCGCGATGGACGTCACCAGCGAGGCGGAGGTCGACGCCG
>JAQGID010000211.1 GCA_028291405.1 Rhodospirillales bacterium
GGTTTCTTCCCGATCGACCAGGTGACCTTGCGCTACCTCACCTTCACCGGCCGCGACGAGGCGCGTGTCAAGCTAGTCGAGGCCTATGCGCGGGCGCAGGGCATGTGGCGCGACGCCTCGTCGCCAGATCCGCTGTTCACCGATTCGCTCGAGCTCGATCTCGGCACGGTCAAGCCGAGCCTCGCCGGGCCGAAGCGGCCGCAGGACCGCGTGCTGCTGTCCGACGCCAAGAAGAGCTTTGCCGGCACCCTGGCCGAGGGCGGCGTCACGGCGCCGCGCGCGGTCAAGGTGCAGGGCACCAATTACGAGCTCACCGACGGCGACGTCGTGATCGCCGCGATCACCAGCTGCACCAACACCTCCAACCCCAACGTGCTGGTCGCCGCCGGCCTGCTGGCGCGCAATGCCGTCGCCAAGGGGCTGAAGGTGAAGCCTTGGGTGCGCACCTCGCTCGCCCCCGGCAGCCAGGTGGTCACCGACTATCTCGAGAAGGCCGGGCTGCAGACCGAGCTCGACAAGCTCGGCTTCAACCTCGTCGGCTATGGCTGCACCACCTGCATTGGCAATTCCGGCCCGCTCGACGAAGCCGTCGCGGCGGCGGTGGAGCACGGCGACCTGACGGTCGCGGCGGTGCTGTCGGGCAACCGCAATTTCGAGGGCCGCATCAATCCGCACGTCAAGGCGAACTATCTCGCCTCGCCGCCGCTGGTCGTCGCCTACGCCCTCGCCGGGACGGTGCGGATCGACCTCAACAACGAGCCGCTCGGCGAAGATCCCGAGGGCAAGCCGGTCTATCTCCGCGACATCTGGCCCTCGAGCCAGGAAGTCCAGGAGACGCTGACGAAGGCGCTGACGGCCGAGATGTTCCGCAGCCGCTATGCCAATGTCTTCCTCGGGCCGGAGGAGTGGCAGAAGGTCAAGACCGAGGGCGGCCAGACCTTCAACTGGCATGCCGCCTCCACCTATGTCCAGCATCCGCCCTATTTCGAGAACATGCCGAAGCAGCCCGAGCCGGTGCACGACGTGCATCTCGCGCGGCCGCTGGCGATCCTCGGCGACAGCATCACGACCGACCACATCTCGCCGGCCGGCAGCATCAAGAAGGACAGCCCGGCGGGCAGCTACCTGATGGAGTATCAGGTGCGTCCCGTCGACTTCAATTCCTACGGCGCGCGCCGCGGCAACCATCAGGTCATGGTGCGCGGCACCTTCGCCAACATCCGCATCAAGAACGAGATGGTGCCGGGCGTCGAGGGCGGCATGACCAAGCACCAACCCGACGGCGCGGTGATGCCGATCTACGATGCCTCGATGAAGTACCAGGCCGACGGCGTGCCGCTGGTCATCATCGCCGGCAAGGAATACGGCACCGGCTCGTCGCGCGACTGGGCGGCCAAGGGAACGCGGCTGCTCGGCGTCAAGGCGGTGATCACCGAGAGCTTCGAGCGTATCCACCGCTCGAATCTCGTCGGAATGGGCGTCCTGCCGCTGCAGTTCAAGGACGGCGCCGACCGCCGCAGCCTCAATCTCGACGGCACCGAGCGCTATGACATCCTGGGGGTGGAGGCCGGGCTGAAGCCGCGGATGGATCTGACCTGCCGCATCCATCGCGCCGACGGCAGGATCGACGAGATCAAGCTTCTCTGCCGCATCGATACGCTCGACGAGGTCGAGTACTACCGCCACGGCGGCATCCTGCAATATGTCCTGCGGAACATGATGAAGGCCGGCTGAGGCGCATCGCCGAAGCGTCGGCGCAAGGCTTGGGGGTTAACGGCGCCCCCAAGCCTTGCCGCCCCAAAAAGCCGCGCCTCACCTGGACGTGAGTGGCGCTGCAGCCGCCGCGCCGCTAAGATCCACTCTCATCCTGAACCTGTGACACCGATTCCGAACATGATGAGACACTGCGGCGCTGCGCGCCGCGGGCTGCTTCTGGCGGCCTCTCTGATCGTATCGTCCTTGTCCGGCGCCGTCGCCGACGAGGCGCCACGCCCTGTCGTCGTCGAGCTCTTCACCTCTCAGGGGTGTTCCTCGTGCCCGCCGGCCGACGCCTATCTCCGCGAGCTGGCGCGGCGCAGCGACGTCATTCCCCTGGCCTATCACGTCGATTATTGGAATTACATCGGCTGGGTCGATCCCTTCGCCTCCCAGCAGACGACGCAGCGGCAGCGCGACTACGCCCGCGCCCTCGGCCAGCGCTATGTCTACACGCCGGAAATGGTGATCGGTGGCGCTAGGCACGAGGACGGCGCCAAGCGCGAGGCGGTCGAGAAACTCATCGCTGCCGCTCAGCGCGACGCCGCGCCGGGCCCGGCGATCGCGCTCCGCCGGGTTGGGGACGATAATCTGCAGATCAGCATCGCGGCCCAGGGGGCGGCTCCCGGCGAGGCCCTCGCGGTCTGGTTGGTGAAATTCGATCGCGAGCACTGGACGAAAGTCGCGCAGGGCGAGAACCAGGGCCGCATGCTCGGCGATTTCCAGGTCGTGCGCAGCCTCCGCCAGGTCGGCAGCTGGCAGGGCGAGAAGTTCGAGATCGAGCTGGCGTCCGAGGCGGCCGGCGACGGCGGTTGCGCCGTTCTGCTGCAACGCGGTGGAACCGGGCCGATTCTGGCCGCTTCGATGCTGCGTTTCGGGCCCGGCGGCTGAGCACCTCCCTTTGGGGGGCTGCGACAATTACGTCGTTGTGCAATGCACAATAACGCTTGAAACCGGACCCGGACTGGACCAACTTCACTAACACTGAAGGGCGCTACGCTGGGCCGCCAGGCCCGCCGGCAGTCCTTCGCACGAGGAGCAGGGGATATGAGGCCGCAGAAATTTAAAGGGAACGTGTTCGTCGCGAACCTCCCGAAGGGCTATACCGACGAGGATTTGGCCCAGGCCTTTGATCCGTACGGCATCGTCATCGCCGCGTTTCTGGCCCGCGACCCGCTGACCGGGGCGGCCAAGGGCCATGGGCTGGTGAGCTTGGCGCCCGACCGCGCCGCCGCCGCCGCCGTCGAGGCGATCAACGGTACGAAAATCGGTGGCCAGAAGGTCGAGGCGCGGATCGCCGATCCGACGATGGCGCTCACCATCCCGGCACCGCCGCGCCGGGCTTTTTCGAGCCGCCCCGAGCGCAGCGACTATTCGAGCCGCCCCGAGCGCAGCGATTATTCGAGCCGGCCCGAGCGCAGCGATTATCGGACGCGGCCCGAGCGCAGCGATTATCCGACGCGGCCCGAGCGCAGCGATTATCCGAGCCGGCCGGTTCGCAGCGACTTCTCCGATCGTCCGGAGGCTGCCGCGGCTTATTCGACGCCGCGGGCTCCGCGGGCGACGTTCCAGGTCGAGCATCGCTCGTTGCCTGTCGGTTACCGCAAGCATTAGAAAAGACATCCGCCATGAAAGCCCCTCCCTTGCGGGAGGGGCTTTTTGCGTCGCGGCATCACCATCAACCAGCTGCTCGCTTCAGCCGCAGCTGATGTGGCGTTGAGGTGAGCGGGAGGGTTTACGCCGCGGGCTGGAAAGCGATGCCTTTCTCCAGCAGCCCCGACAACCGGCGCGCGAAGGCGCTGGGATCGGGCAGCGGCTCGCCCTCGACGATGCGCGCCTGATCGAGCAGCAGCCAGGCGAACTCGCCGAGATCGTTCGACGCGCCCTCCTTTCCGACCATTGCGGCCAGCCCTTCGACGAGCTTGTTGCGCGGGTTGATCTCGAGGATGCGCTTGGCCGCGGCGTCGAGCTGGCGATGCTGCTTCAGCAGGCGCTCGAGATGCATGTCCATGTCGCCCTCGTCGGCGACGAGGCAGACCGCGCTGTCCGTCAACCGGTCCGAGGCGCGCACGTCCTTGACGGCATCGCCCAGCGCCAGCTTGAAGATCGCGATGAGGCCGGCGACATTGCCGCTGGGCTTGTCGTCCGCCTCCTTCGGCTTGTCCTTATCCTCGCCGTCGGCGGCGATCTTCGCCAAGTCGGCGCCGCCGCGCGTCACCGACTTGAATTGATGCTCCTTGTACTGACCGAGCGACGGCAGCCAGAACTCGTCGACCGGGTCGGTGAGCAGCAGCACCTCGACGCCCTTGGCGCGGAAGCCTTCGAGCTGCGGGCTGCGCTTCAGCTGGTCGAGCTGGTCGCCGGTGATCGTGTAGATCGCCTCCTGGCCCGGCTTCATGCGCCCGACGTAATCATCGAGCGAGATGAGGTCCTCCGAAGCGGTCGAGCGGAAGCGGACGAGCGGGATGATCGTGTCGCGCTGCTCGAAATCCTCGTAGAGCCCCTCCTTGACGACCGCGCCGAAATTCTCCCAGAACTTCGCGTATTCCTCGGGCGCGTCAGTCGCCTTCTTCGCGAGCTCGCCGAGCACGCGCTTGGTGATCTGGCTGCGCATGCGGGCGAGGATCGGGTTGTTCTGCAGCATCTCGCGGCTGACGTTCAGCGGCAGATCCTCGGAATCGACGATGCCACGCAGGAAGCGGAGATACGAGGGCAGCAGCGCCTGGCAGTCGTCGGTAATGAAGACGCGGCGGACGTACAGCTTGACGTGATGCTTGCGGGCGGGATCGAAGAGGTCGAACGGCTTGCTCGAGGGAACGAAGAGCAGGTTCGTGTACTCGATCTTGCCTTCGGCGCGGTTGTGGAGGGTGAGCCACGGCTCGTCGAAGCTGTGGCCGACGTGGTGGTAGAACTCCTTGTACTGCTCGGGCGTGATCTCGCTGCGCGGACGGGTCCAGAGGGCCGCCGCGTTGTTGACGGTCTCCTCCTTGTCGCCGTCCTTGAGGACGATCGGCAGGGCGATGTGGTCGGAATATTTCTTGACGATGGCGCGTAGCCGGTGCGGCTCGAGGAACTCGTCCTCGTTCTCGCGAAGGTGGAGAATCACGGTCGTGCCGCGTACCGGCGCCGATCCGTCTTCGACGGGGTCGACGGTGAATTCGCCACGGCCGTCCGAGACCCAGCGCCAGGCCTGCGCTTCGCCGGCCTTGCGGGCGATCACCTCGACCTCGCTGGCGACCATGAACGCCGAGTAGAAGCCGACGCCGAACTGGCCGATCAGCGCCATGTCCTTGCCCTGCTCACCGGACAGGTTCTGGACGAAGGCGGCGGTCCCGGACCGCGCGATCGTGCCGAGATTGTCGATCAGCTCATCATGGTTCATGCCGATGCCGTTGTCGGCGACCGTCAGGGTGCGCGCCGCCTTGTCGGGCGTCAGCAAGACCCGGAACTCGGCGGCATCGCCGACCAGCTCGGGCTGCATCAGCGCGGCATAGCGCAGCTTGTCGCAGGCGTCCGAGGCGTTGGAGATCAGCTCGCGCAGGAAGATCTCCTTGTCGCTGTAAAGCGAGTGCGCGACGATGTCGAGGAGGCGGCTGACCTCCGCCTGGAAGCTTCTTTTTTCTGACGCCATGACCCTTGCCGTTGTGGTTGACCCCAAAGCTTGCGCAGATATGAGCAAGCAGGCGGAAAGGTGCAAGTGCCGCGTGCATCGCCGGCGCGGCAGCCTTGGTTTCGGTGGTTGACAGCGACCGCGGCTTGCCCGGTACTCTAGGCGAAACGGGGCCGGGATAGGCTGCCCGCGGCTAAGGGGGAATCGAGGATGCGGTCGAGAATTGCCGTCGTGTCGTTGACGCTGGTGCTGGCGTCGTCGGGTGCCGCGCTGGCCGACAAAAACTATGGGCCGGGCGTCACGGACACCGAGATCAAGCTCGGCCAGACGCAGCCCTTCAGCGGCCCGGTCTCCGCCGCCTCGGCCGAGGGGAAGTCCTCGGCGGCCTATTTCGACATGATCAATGCCGAGGGCGGCATCAATGGGCGCAAGGTCAAGCTGATCGCGCTCGACGACGGTTTCGTGCCGCCGCGCACCGTCGAGCAGACCCGCCGCCTCGTCGAGGAGGACAACGTGTTGGCGATGGTCGGCTCGCTCGGCTCGCCGACCCAGGCGGTCGTCCAGAAATACCTCAACAACAAGAAGGTGCCGCAGCTGCTCATCATCAGCGGCGCCAAGCGCTTCAACGATCCGAAGAATTTCCCCTATACGATATCGTTCTACTCGAATTTCACCGTCGAATCCGGGGCCTATGCGCGCTACATCCTGCAGGAGAAGCCCAACGCCAAGATCGCCGTGCTCTATCAGAATGACGAATTCGGCAAGGACTACTATGACGGGTTCAAGGCGGGGCTCGGCCCGGCCGGCGTGAAGCTGATCGTTGCCGACGCCGCGTTCGAGACGACCGATCCGACCGTCGATTCGCAGATTATCGCGTTGCAGGCCTCGGGCGCCGACGTGCTGGTCAATTTCTCGACCCAGAAATTCGCCGCCCAGGCGATCCGCAAGACCTATGATCTCGGGTGGCGGCCGCTGCACATCGTCGATACCGTGGCGAGCTCGGTCGCCTCGGTGCTGCGCCCGGCCGGGCTGGAGCGCTCGGTCGGCGTCGTCAGCGGCACGATGATCAAGGACACCAGCTACGCCGACAAGGACGTCGAGAACTATCTCGCCTTCATGAAGAAATGGAATCCGAACGGCGATCCCGACGACGCGGCGAGCGTCTGGGGCTATCTCAACGGCCAGCTCGCGACGCTGATCCTGAAGAACTGCGGCGACGAGCTGACCCGCGAGAACATCATCAAGCAGACGACCTCGCTGCGGAACGTTCATCTGTCGATGCAGGTCGACGGCGTCAACGTCACCTTCACGCCCGACGACTATGCCGGGCTGCACGCGGTGCAGATGGCGCGGTTCGACGGCACGCATTGGGTCAAGTTCGGCGACGTCGTCACCGTTGATACGCTGAAGGGTCAATAGGGAGGATTTCGTCATGGCGACAGCCGGACTGTCGGCGGTTCTCGCCGCCGCGCTGATTGCGGGATGGTCCATTGCCGCGCCGGCCGCGGATCTCACGACGATCCGCGTTGCGGTCGGCGGCGCTGGCTGTCTCTGCTATCTGCCGACCATGCTGGCCGAGCAGATCGGCGCCTATAAAAAGAATGGCCTCGCGGTCGAGATCGCCAATTTGAAGGGCGGCTCGCAGGCGCTGACCGCGGTGCTCGGCGGCAGCGCCGACGTCGTCTCCGGTTATTTCGACCATACCGTCGTGATCCAGGCGAAGCAGAAGGTGCTGACCGCCTTCGTCGCCTACGACCGCCTGCCGGGCCTCGTCCTGGCGGTCTCGCCGAAGACCACCGGCGTCGCCTCGCTGAAGGACCTCGTCGGCAAGAAGGTCGGCGTCAGCGCGCCCGGCTCCTCGACCGATTTCTTTCTGAAATACCTGCTGCGCAAAGACGGCGACGATCCCGGGTCGGTCGCGGTGATCGGCGTTGGTCTCGACGCCACGGCGGTCGCCGCGATGGAGCAGGGGATGGTCGACGCCGCGGTGATGCTCGATCCGGCGGTCACCGTGCTGGAGACCAAATATCCCGGTCTCAAGCTGCTCAGTGACACCCGGACCGAGGCCGACACGCTGCGCGTCTTCGGCGGGCAATATCCGGGCGGCGTCCTTTACGCCCCGCCCGACTGGATCGCCAAGCACGAGAAGGAGACGCAGGCGCTCGCCGACGCGATGGTCGAGACGCTGCAATGGCTGCACGCCCATTCGCCCGAGGAGATCGCCGCCAAGATGCCGGACGAGCTGGTCGGGCCCGACAAAAAGCTTTATGTGGCAGCGCTGAAGAGCGCGATGGCGATGTACTCTCCGACCGGGCTGATGGACGAGAAGGGCGCACAGGCGGTGATCGATCTCTTCAGCCAGTCGGATCCGGACATCGCCAAGGCCCATGTCGACCTCAGCAAGACCTACACCAATCGCTTCGCCGCCGCCGCGGATGCCAAGCTCGGCATCAAGAACTGACGATTCCGGACCCTCGCGGCCCTTGACCACGCCCGCCGTCTCCTGCCGCAAAATCACTGTCCGCTTCGCGACCCCGTCGGGCGGCGCTCACACCGTCATCGGCGATATCTCGCTCGACGTCGAGGATGGCACCTTCGTCGCCATCGTCGGACCCTCCGGCTGCGGCAAATCGACCCTGCTCAACCTCGTCGCCGGTCTGCTGCAGCCCCAGCTCGGCGACATCGCGATCTTCGGCGAGCCGCTGACCGGCATCAACCGCCACGCCGGCTATCTCTTCCAGCAGGACGCGCTGCTCCCGTGGCGCACGGTACTCGACAACGTCATGCTGGGCCTCGTCTTCCGCGGCGTGCCGCGCGACGAGGCGACGCAGCGCGCCCGGCAGTGGATCGCGCGCGTCGGCCTGACTGGCTTCGAGGATCGTTTCCCGCACCTCCTCTCCGGCGGCATGCGCAAGCGTGCCGCGATCGCCCAGAGCTGGATCGTCGACCCGCGCATCCTCCTGATGGACGAGCCGTTCAGCGCCCTGGACGTGCAGACCCGCCAGGTCATGGAGACCGAGCTGCTCGACCTCTGGCAGGAGAGCCGGCGCACCGTCCTTTTCATCACCCACGACCTCGAGGAGGCGATCGCCCTTGCCGATCGCGTCGTCGTGCTCTCGGCCGGCCCGGCGGCGCGAATCAAAGGCGACTATCCCGTCGCCCTAGCGCGGCCGCGCGATGTCGCCGAAATCCGCCTGGATCCCGAATTTGTCGAGCTCTACCGCCAGATCTGGGCCGATCTGCGCGACGAGGTCCGTCAGTCACAAGCGCAAGGGTTTCGATGAAGCGGGGCTTTTGGTGAATCGGGGCTTTCGATGAGGATGTCTCGCCTGATCGACGACGGCACCAGCGTCGCCGTCACCAGCGCCAAGCCACGCCTGTCGCTGGTGACCGCGCTGCAGATCCTCGTGTTCGTCGTGCTCGTCGCCGCCTGGCAACTCGGTGCCGCACTCGGCTGGATCGATCCGTTCTTCTTCAGCCGGCCGAGCGACATCGCGGCGAAGATCGGCGAGTGGCTGGTGACCGGCTACCTCTGGCCGCATCTCGCGGTGACGCTGACCGAGGCGCTGCTCGCCTTCGTCATCGGCACGGTGTCTGGGGTCGCCTGCGGCCTCGCCTTCGCCCGCATCGAGCTGCTGGCGGCGGTGTTCGATCCCTATATCCGGATCCTCAACGCCCTGCCGCGAGTCATCCTGGCGCCGATTCTGATCCTGTGGTTCGGCCTCGGCATGGCCTCCAAGGTCGCGCTCGGCGTGACCCTCGTCTTCTTTATCGTCTTCTTCAACACCTTCCAGGGGATCCGCGAGGTCGACCCGGTGGTGCGGAACAACGCCCGCATGCTGCAGGCGAGCGACCGCCAGCTCTTGCGGCATGTCTATCTGCCCTCGGCGATGGCGTGGATCTTCTCGAGCCTGCACACCTCGATCGGCTTTGCGCTGGTCGGCGCCGTCGTCGGCGAGTACATCGGCGCCGCGCGCGGCATCGGCTATGTCGTGGCGCAGGCGCAGGGCGTTTTCGACACGACCTCGGTGTTCGCCGGCCTCATCCTGACGTCGGCCGTGGTGCTGGTCATCGACCTCGGCATCCACCGGCTCGAGCGCCATCTGCTGCGCTGGCGGCCGCGTATCTAGATTGTCGTCGTGCGGCTAGGGCGCCGCCTTGCCGCCGTGTTCGGAAATCGCCATCGGCTTCTGCACGATGACGCCGTACCAGCCGAGTCCGCGGTAGGTCTCGTATCCGGGCGTGAGAGCGTAGCCGATCTGCGTCCCGTCGCCGGCGCGGTAATAGCCGACGTCGTTGCCGCGCGGCTCGAAGGCAAAGCGATCGTCGAGCCGATGTCCCTCGCTCGACGAGGCGATGACGCGGTTTTGAGAGTCGAGCAGCAGACAGACCGTCCGGGATTTTTCCTCGCCGGTCAGCCGGACGCCGTTGACGACCGCCGCTGCCTGCGGCTGCCAGTCGAAGAAGATGCCGAGGACGCCGAGCTTCTCGCCGTTGACCGAGCCGTCGCGGCGGATCGCGGTGGCGTAGCTCGCCACCTGGGCATTGCCGAGGTGACGGTTGACCGCGACGTCACAGGCGACGTAATCGTCCCCCGACCGCGTCGCCATCGCTTGGGCGAACCACGGCTCGTCGGCGACGCTGGCGCCGATCGCCGAGCCGTAGCGCTCCGGCCTGCCGTTCGCGATGACGCGCCCGTCGAGGTCGGCGATCCAGAGATCGAGATAGACGGTGTAGCTGTTGAGGATGACCGCGAGACGCTTGCAGGCGTAGGAAGCTGCCGCACCGGCGCTGCTCGCCATCTCGCCGGCGGCGGCGACGACGGCCGCATCGGTTGCCCACCAGCGCACGTCGCACGACCGTTCGTAGAGATTGCGATCGATGATCTCGATCATGTTGAGCGCGAGATCGGACAGGCGCTCGCCGCGCATTTGCTCGACCATCGATTGACCGAGGCCGGTGAGCTCGGTGATTGCGCCGCCGAGCTCGCTCGCGAGCTGGCCGGCAATGCCGGTGATCCGTTCCGAAACGCCCTTGACCTCCTGGGCGACCACGGCGAAACCGCGGCCCGCCTCGCCGGCGCGCGCCGCCTCGATCAGCGCGTTCAGGGCGAGGATCCTCGTCTCGCCGGTGATGCGATTGATCTGCGCGATCTTCTCGTCGGCGATGCTTGCGACGTGTTGCGACAGCGCGACGACGCGTTCGGGTTCGGCCATGGTTTGCGCACTCGGGTTCGGGTCCTGTGTATATTTACGCGTTGCCCTTAACATCCCGTAAAAACCACTAATCTGCTTAATTACTGTTTGTTCGAACGTAGAAAAGGGCAGCGCGAGTACTGCGACAAAGGACCGATCGCTCGTTGCGCACAAAGTATCGGCAAAAATGTGCGAATTTTGATGAATTGATGGGCAATTCTCGACTTGAGCAGCAAGGTGGCTGCGGTGCGGCCTTTGTGAAAAGCAGAGCACCCGACCCCGGACCAACCCAAGCCCGGCATTTCGTGGCGTCCGCCGCAAAGTCCCGGTCGGACATTGCGTGTCCGGTCCACCACGACGTGCCGCGATGGAAATCGCACTCTTGCGTCTTGCCTTCCGGCGCGCTTCACCCGATTCTTCAGGGATGGGTGTGCTGTCCTCCGCCCGGCGCGTCCAGGCCGTGCTGGGGCCTACCAATACCGGGAAAACGCATCTCGCGATCGAGCGCATGCTCGGACATCACAGCGGGATGATCGGCTTCCCGCTGCGCCTACTGGCGCGCGAGAACTACGACCGGATCGTCCGGCTGAAGGGCGCGCGCGCCGTCGCGCTGATCACCGGCGAGGAGAAGATCCTCCCGCCCAATCCGGTGTATTTCGTCTGCACCGTCGAATCGATGCCGCTCGACCGCCCGGTCGAGTTCCTCGCCGTCGACGAGATCCAGCTGTGCGGCGACCCCGACCGCGGCCACGTCTTTACCGCCCGGCTGCTGCACGCCCGCGGCCTCTCCGAGACGATGTTCCTCGGCGCCGATACGATCCGACCGCTGATCCGTCGCCTCGTGCCCGAGGCGGAGATCGTCTCGCGGCCGCGGTTTTCGACGCTTTCCTATACCGGGCCGCGCAAGGTGACGCGACTGCCGCCGCGCAGCGCCGTCGTCGCCTTCGCGGTCGCCGACGTTTTCGCCCTTGCCGAGGTGATGCGGCGGCAGCGCGGCGGCACCGCTGTCGTGCTCGGCGCCTTGAGTCCACGCGCCCGCAATGCGCAGGTCGGTCTCTTCCAGTCCGGCGAGGTCGATTACCTGGTCGCGACCGATGCCATCGGCATGGGGCTCAACATGGACGTCGACCATGTCGCCTTCGCCCGCACCGTCAAGTTCGACGGCACGCGGCCGCGTCGTCTCACGGCGCCCGAGATCGCCCAGATCGCCGGCCGCGCCGGCCGCCACATGAACAGCGGCACCTTCGGCGAGACGGCCGATCAGGAGCCCTTCGCGCCGGAGCTCGTCGAGGCTGTCGAGAACCACCGCTTCGACCCGCTGGAGCAGCTCTTCTGGCGCAACCAGCGGCTCGACTTCCGCTCGCCCGGCGGCCTCATCCGCAGCCTCGACGAACGCCCGGCAAGGGCCGGTCTGGTGACGGGGCGCGAGGCCGACGATGTCGTCGCGCTGCGCAGCCTCGCCCGCATGGGCGACATCGCCGCCCTCGCCGGCAACCCCGCCGCCGTGCGGCTGCTCTGGGAGGTCTGCCAGATCCCGGATTTCCGCAAGGTGATGAGCGACACCCACGCGCGATTGCTGGCGCAGATCTTCCGCCACCTCGCCGGGCCGCACGAGCGGCTGCCGACCGATTGGGTCGCGACCCAGGTCGAGCGGCTCGACCGCAGCGACGGCGATATCGACACGCTGATGACGCGCATCGCGCATGTCCGTACCTGGACCTATATCGCCAACCGCGCCGACTGGCTGCGCGACGCGGCGCAATGGCAGGAGCGGGCGCGCGCCATCGAGGACCGACTGTCGGACGCGCTGCACGACCGGCTGACGCAGCGTTTCGTCGACCGCCGCGGCGCTTTCCTGCTGCGCCGACTCGCCGGCAACGACGAGCTGCTGGCGGCGGTGACACCCCAGGGCGAGGTCATGGTCGAGGGGCATTTCGTCGGCAGCCTCGAGGGTTTCCGCTTCGCGCCCGACCAGGAGGCCGGCGGCGAGGCAGCGCGCCACCTGCTGGTCGCCGCCAACCGCGTCCTGCGCGGCGAGATCGCGCGGCGTGCCCGCCGGCTGGCGGCGGCGCCCGACGCCGCTTTCGCGCTGACGCCGACGGCGATGATCACCTGGGACGGCGCTCCCGTCGGTCGCCTGCTGCCAGGCGAGGGTGTCCTGGCACCGCGCGTCGAGCCCCTGCCGGGCGATTTCCTCGACGGCGACCTGCGAGAGATGGTCCGTCTTCGCCTGGCAGATTTCGTGCGCGACACGATCGAGCGCCGGCTGGCGCCGATCTTCCGCGCGCGTGCGGCCGAGCTGTCGGGCGCCGCCCGGGGCCTCGTCTACCAGCTTGGCGAATCGCTCGGCAGCCTGCCCGCCGCCGAGGTCGCCTCGCAACGTGCTGCGCTGTCGGCCGCCGACCGTGCCTCGCTCGCCCGTCTCGGCGTCCGCCTCGGCACGGAATTCGTCTTCTTCGACCGGCTTCTGAAGCCCGACGCGATGGCGCTGCGCGGCCTGCTCTGGTCGATCCGCGAGGACGCCGCGCTGCCGCCGCCGCTGCCGCCGCCGGGAATGCTGGCGTTGCGCCGCGACGCCGATGCCGCGTTCTATGCTGCGATCGGCTATGCGCCGCTCGGCGGCCGCGCGCTGCGCCTCGACCGTGTCGAGCGGCTCGCCGCCGCGGCGCGGCGACTCGCGCGCCAAGGCAAATTCGCCGCGACGCCGGAGCTCGCGGCCATCGCCGCCGGCTCCATTGACGATCTGACGCCGGTGCTCGTCGGTCTCGGTTATCGCGCGGTCGTCGGCGATGCCGGCGTCACCTTCGTCGCTCGGCGGCGGCCCAGGCCGCGTCCGCCGGCACCCGTCGCCGAAGACAATCCCTTCGCCAAGCTGCGCGCCCTGCGGCTGGTCCGATGACCCGCGAGGCTGCACCGGTGGGGAGTCTCCGCATCGACAAGTTTCTGTGGTACGCGCGGCTCGCCAAGTCGCGGGCGCTGGCAACGCAGCTCTGCGCGGTCGGCGCCGTCACGCTGGGCGGCATCACCGTCGGCAAGCCGAGCCAGGCCGTGCGGGTCGGCGACGTCGTCACCGTGCCGCGCGGCCGGCTGCTCCACGAGATCCGCATTCTCGCGCTCGGCAGCCGTCGCGGTCCGCCGGCGGAGGCGCGGCTGCTCTATGTCGAGGTTGCACCGCCGCTGCCGCTGCGCGACCGTCCGACGGCGTGGCTGCCGCTGCTCGCCGGGGACGAGCACGACGCGGCGCCGTGACCGATCAGCCACCGCACAGGCGGTAGGGACCGACGTCGAGGTGCAGGTGGTCGTGATGCGTCGCGTCGCGCGCCGGGGTCAGCACCACGCTGAAATACGAGCAGGCGCGGCGCGCGAGCTCGCGCAGGAAATCACGCCGCGGTCCCGGCCTCTGCCAATCCGCCTTGACCGTCACGCTGCTTCCGTCGGCGAGCTGGAACCCGGCGAGGTCTATCGCGTTGCCATGCGCATGTTGACTCAGCCGGTCGCGGCCGGTGCTCTCGCGCCGGCAGTCATAGCTGCCGAAATGGCGCAGGACCGTGACCCGTTGTCCGAAGTGGCGCAGCGCCGCCGGCTGCACCGCCTCGCGCTCGAAGCGGGCGAGCGCGGCAGCGAGTCCGCAACTCGCCACCACCGGTTGGTCCAACCCTGCGCCGACGCTCCGGACGCGGACAGCGTTGGCGATGCCGCAGCCGTTTGCCGCCACCGGCACGACGATCGGCTCGAAGCCGACGCCGGCGCTATTCAGCTCGGCAAGACATTGCGCAGCGCCCGGCGGTTGCGGCGGTCGCGCGAGGCAGCCGGACAGGAGCGCGAGCAGCGTTGCCGCGACGATCAGGCTTCCCTGGCGGCGGATGATCGACGTTGCGCGGTAAAGCGGCACGGAATATCCCTGGGGTTATTACCGTTCAGGGTCTCGCGGGTTACCGCCGCCCGGTCAAGCGGGATTGCGCCGGATTGCGCCGGGAAGGGTTTGTGGATGAGTGCGGCGATGCCAGAGGACTCGCGTTTCACGGTATTCGCCGGCGCCAAGGTGGTCATCACCGGCGGACTCGGCTTTATCGGCGCGACGCTGGCGCGGCGGCTCGTCGGACTGGGCGGCGACGTCCTGATCCTCGATTCCGTGCTGCCTGGGTCGGGCGCAAATCCGTTCAATCTCGACGGCATCGCTGACCGCGTCGTGGTCGAACGCTGCGACATCCGCGACGGCGACGCGATGCGCCGGCACCTCGCCGGCAAGACGTTTCTCTTCAATCTCGCGGCGCAGACCAGTCATCAGGGCTCGATGGTCGAGCCGCTGCTCGATCTCGACATCAATTGCCGCGCCCAGCTCGCGCTGCTCGAAACCTGCCGCGCCGTCGCGCCGGAGATCGCCATCGTCTTCGCATCTACGCGGCAAATCTATGGCAGGCCGGAGTATCTGCCTGTCGACGAGAAGCATCCGGTGCGGCCGCCCGACGTCAACGGCATCGACAAGGCGGCAGCCGAATCCTTTCACCTGCTGTATCATCGGGTCCATGGTCTGCGCAGCACGGCGCTGCGGCTGACCAATACCTACGGGCCGCGAATGCGCATCGCCGACGCGCGCCAGGCCTTCGTCGGTCATTGGCTCCGCGCCGTCATCGAGGGACGCGAGTTCGAGGTCTGGGGCGGCGAGCAGCTCCGCGATCTGACCTACGTCGACGATGCCGTCGAGGCATTTCTGCTCGCCGCGGTCGCGCCGTCCTGCGCCGGGCTCGCCTTGAACATCGGCGGCGAGGCGATGACGCTGCGCCGCCTCGCCGAGCTGCTGCTCGATGCGAACGGCGGCGGACGCTTCGCGATCCGCGAGTTCCCGGCCGAGCGCAAGCAGATCGACATCGGCGCCTTCACCAGCGACGACGCGCGGTTCCGGTCGCTCACCGGCTGGGCCCCGCGCACCGGGATCGCGGCGGGTCTGGCGCAGTCGCTCGCGTTCTTCCGCGCGAATCTGCCGCACTACCGTCAGGGACTCTGATCATGACCGCCAGCGTGCCGCAAAACGATCCCAAGGCCGCCTATCTGGCGCAGCGCCCGGCGATCGATGCGGCGATCGCCCGTGTCCTCGCCAGCGGCTGGTACATCCTCGGCGACGAGACCAGCAGCTTCGAGGCGGAGTTCGCAGCCGCGATGGGCTGCCGCCACGGGATCGGCGTCGGCAACGGGACGGATGCGCTGATCCTGGCGCTGCGCGCCCTTGGCATCGGCGCCGGGCAGTCGGTCGCGACGGTCTCGCATACCGCGGTCGCGACCGTCGCCGCGATCGAGACCGCCGGTGCCCGCCCGCTGCTGATCGACATCGATCCGGCGACCTACACGATGGACCCGCAAGCGCTCGAGCAGGCGCTTGCCGCGCCGCCGCCCGGCGGCGCCGGCATCGCCGCAATCCTGCCGGTGCATCTCTACGGGCAAGCCGCCGATCTGACGCCGCTCTGCAGGCTCGCGCAACGCTACCGCATCCCGTTGATCGAGGATTGCGCGCAGGCGCATGGTGCGAGCTTCGAGGGGCGCCCGGTCGGCAGCTTTGGGGATATCGCCTGCTTCAGCTTCTACCCGACGAAGAACCTCGGCGCGCTGGGCGACGGCGGTGCGTTGACGACGAGCGACGACAGACTCGCCGCCGAGATCCGGGCGATCCGCGAATACGGCTGGCGCGGGAGTCGCTACGTCAGCGAGCGGACCGGCGTCAACTCGCGGCTCGACGAGCTGCAGGCTGCGATCCTGCGGGCCAAGCTGGGGCATCTCGCCGCCGACAACGACCGCCGGTCGGCGATCGCGTCGCGCTACGATGCCGGCCTCGCCGGATTGGACCTCGCCCTGCCGTCGCGCGGGCCGGGGCGCAGCCACGTGTTCCATCAATACGTCGTCCGCAGCAGGCGCCGGGATGCCTTGCGCGAGTCGCTACAGGAAGCGGGGATCGGCACCAATATCCACTATCCCGTACCGATCCACCTGCAGCCGGCTTATCGTGACCGTCTCGCCTCGGGCCCGTCGGGCCTGGCGCAGACCGAGCGCGCCGCCGGCGAGATCCTCAGCCTGCCGATGTTTCCGCAACTGAGCGATGCGCAGATCGAGCGCACGATCGCGGCGCTCCGCGCGGCGCTCGCATGAGGGACCGTGTCGTCGACCGGACAAAGGAATCGCATCCATGAAGAAATGGTTCATCGGCGCCGCGGCTGTCGTCGTCCTCATCGTCGTCATCCTGCTCATTGTTCCCTTCGTGATTCCGACGGACACTTATGTCTCCGAGGTGGTCGCCCTGACCAAGCGGGCGACCGGCCGCGATCTGACGATCAAAGGGAAAGTCAGCTTCTCGCTGCTGCCCCATGTCGCCATCGAGGCCAGCGACGTCTCGTTCAGCAATCCGCCGGGAATGAGCACGCCGGACATGGCGAAGATCGCGAAGCTGCAGATCGAGGTGCGCCCCTTGGCGCTGCTGAGCGGCAATCTCGTCGTCGACCGTTTCGTGATCGTCGATCCGAGCATCGCGCTCGAGGTCGGCAAGGACGGAACGCCGAACTGGCAGCTGGCCCAGCCGGGACGAGGGGCGGCGGGATCGCCGGCCGCCGCGGCCCAACCGGCTCCCGCCTCTGGCGCGAAGCCTGCGACGTCGGGATCCGCGTCGCTCGATCAGCTGCATCTCGGCGACGTCCGCCTCGTCAACGGTACGGTGACCTACCTCGATGATCGCACCGGCAAGAAGGTCGTGGTCGACAAGATCAACGCCAAGCTGGCCTTGCCCGATCTGGCGAGCCCGATGCAGGCGGAGGGCGGGGCGACCTGGAACGGCCAGGCAGTCGCGCTTCTCCTCGATCTCGGCTCGCCGCAGAAATTCCTCGCTGGCCAGAAGACGCCGGTCTCGCTGAGTCTGGCGGCGGCGCCGATCGCCTTCGGATTCAAGGGCGAGATCGCCTCCGCGCCAGGGTTGAGCCTCGATGGTGGGACGCAGCTCGAGATCCCGTCGCTGCGTAATCTCGTATCCTGGACCGGCGGTACGCTGCCCGCGACGAGCGGCGGGCTCGGACCGTTCAAGGTCGACGGCAAGCTGTCTTATGCCGGCGACAAGGCATCCTTCTCCGATGCCAAGATCGTGCTCGATCAGATGAACGCGACCGGCAATCTGGCGGTCGATACCACCGCCGGGACGCCTTACGTCAAGGCCAACCTCGATGTCGACAAGCTCGACCTCAACCCTTATCTGCCGCCGGCGACGCCGGCCGGCCCCGCTGGAAAATCGCCGGCGAGCGGCGGCGCGGCCGGAGGCGCTCCGGGCCGTTCGGCGCCGGCCCCCGCACCGGCCGCGAGCACCGGCTGGAGCGACGAGCCGATCGATCTTTCAGCGCTGAAATCCGTCAATGCTGATTTCGCGCTGAGCGTCGGCAGCGTCGCCTTCAAGAAGATCACGATCGGGAAGAGCGCGCTGACGCTGCAGGTCAAGGACGGGCAGCTCGCCGCCGATCTCGGCCAGATGGCGCTCTATGACGGTAGCGGCAAGGGCAGCGTGCATCTCGACGGCACGACGCCGGCGCTTGGGCTCGTCGCTGCCTTCGATCTCGCCGGCGTTCAGAGCGAGCCGCTGCTCCGCGACGCGATGAGCTTCGACCGGGTCAAGGGCGCGATGACCGGCAACCTGGCGCTGACGTCCAAGGGCAAGAGCGAGCGCGAGCTGATCGGCGCGCTCGACGGCAAGGGTGCGCTGAAATTCGCCAACGGCGCGATCCGCGGCATCGACATCGGCAGCCTGATCTCCAACGTCCAGAATGCCTTGACCAGCGCGTCCTCGCAGAAGGATCGTGAGACTGCCTTCACCGAGATGGATGGAACCTTCACGATCACCAACGGGATCGTGAAGAACAACGACCTTCAGCTCAAGTCGTCGCTGCTGCAAGTCGCCGGCGCCGGGACGATCGACTTGCCGAAGCGCACCGTCGACTACCGCATCGAGCCGAGGATCGCCGGCAATGCGCCGGGCGGCGGGATCTCCGTCCCGATCGTCGTGGAGGGCCCCTGGGACAATATCAGCTATCATCCGCAGTTCGATGCGTTGCTGAAGAACCCCAAGGCCTTGGACGACGCCCTCAAGGGTGTGCTTGGCGGCGGTAGCACCGCGCCGAGCTCCGGTGGCGGTGGCAGCACGCCGAAGCCGGCCGATGTGCTGCGCGGCCTCTTCGGCGGCAAGAAGTAGGAGGGGTTATGAGCGGCGTTCCCGAGACGATCGAGCCGGAAATCGTCTTTGCCGAGCCCTGGCAGGCGCAGGCGTTCGCGATCACGGTCACGCTCGCAAAGCGGGGCTGCTTCACCTGGAGCGAATGGACCGCGACGCTCGCCGCCGAGATCGCCCGAGCCCGTGACGGCGGCGGCCCGTTGGACGGCGAGGGATACTATCGCCACTGGCTGGCTGCGCTGGAGACTCTCGTCGCCGCAAAGGGCCTCGTCGGCGCCGCGGACCTCGCCCGCCGCAAGGACGAGTGGGAGCATGCGGTGGCACATACCGAGTTCGGCAAGCCAATCGAGCTGCATCGCCACGACCATCACGATCAGCACGGCGACGAGTCGCCTTAGACGGCGTCAGTCTCGTCGAAATGCGACGTGCAGGCCCGGCAGCGCGTCGCCGCGATCGGGATCGCTGTCACGCAATAGGGGCAATCCTTGGTCGACGGCGGCGCGGGCTCCGCTGGCGCCCGTCGGTTCAGCCGGTTGATCTGCCGGACCAGCAGGAAAATGGCGAAGGCGACGATGACGAAATCGATCACCGTATTGATGAAGAGACCGTAGTTGATCGTCGCCGCGCCGGCCTGCTTGGCCGCGGCGAGCGTGGCGTCGTGCTGGCTGCCGAGATTGACGAACAGGTTCGAGAAATCGACGCGGCCGAGCACGAGGCCGAGCGGCGGCATCAGCATGTCGTTCACGAGCGACGTCACGATCTTGCCGAAAGCGGCGCCGACGACGAGCCCGACGGCAAGGTCGACGACGTTGCCGCGCATCGCGAACTCGCGAAACTCCTTCCACACGCGCCTGCCTCCTTGCCTAGCGTCCGGCGCGGCAAAGCACTGAATCGAGGACGGTGACCGCGTTGTCGGGCGAACGCGGCGCCTCGTTCGCCGCGGCGAGGAACTCGTAGAGCTGTGCCGCACCGGCGTAGATCTGCGAGGCGGCGTCGTTGGGCTCGAGGAAGTCGGCGATCTCCTGCATCTCGGCCACCCAGCGATAGGCCTTGTCATAGGAGGATGGGACCTGCCGACGCAGCCAGGTCAGCATCTCCTTCTGGCTCTCGCCGAGCTCGGCGATGAGCGCCGCATCCGAGCCGGCAGCGGCGGCGCCGAGGAACATCGCGATCCCGAGCGCCGCCAGCCCCTTGGTCAGCCCGGCGTAGGAGAGCTTGAGCGCCGAGGCGGCGCCGACCGGCCCGTCGAGGACGCGAATCTCGAGTCCATGGTCGCGCAGCAGCGTCGCGGCCTGGGCTGCCGCGCCGGAAACGTAGATGTTGGGCCCGCCATAGCCGGATTTCGGTGGCCCGCCGATAATCCCCCCGTCGACCACCGCGGCGCCGCTCGGTGCGACGACCTCGGCAATCCGTTTCGCCGTCGCCGGGCTCACTGCATTGCAGTCGAGATAGAGCGGCTTGCGCTTTGCCGCGGCGAGAAGCGGCGCGAAGCGCTCCGCCAGTGCGACGGCTTCGCCGGGCGGCACGATCGACAGCACGATATCGACACCCTCGACGAGTTCGCTGTCACGGGCGACCGCTGCCATCCCCGCGGCGGCGGCGCGCGCCGCGCTGGCTTCGCTGCGACCGGTCAGGGTGGTGCGGACCTCGGCGCCGCGCTGGCGCAGCCGCGATGCGACGGCGCTGCCCATCATTCCGGGGGCGACGACGGTGAAGACATGTCCCATCCGTAGGCTCCTGATGCGAGACGTTCGCGCGCGGCAGGATACGACCGCCGGCCTCGGGTCCTCAACCCGTTCGAGAGGCGGCGAAGCGCGGCGCCGAGGACGGGCGCGGAATCTCGCCGCCGGCGATGCTCGGCGCAAACGGCTGGCCCAGCGGGTTCGGCTGCGCTTCGCTCATTGCCGGCTGCGGTCGGGTCCGCGCCAGCCATTGCGCCTTGGCATCGCTGTAGCGGCGGTGGCCGATCTCGCAGGCCAGCGTCTCGGCATTCGCGCGGATCGGCTGGTTGACGATCGCATCGCAATGCCAGAGCGCGCAGAATTTCTCGAGCAGCGCCAGATCCCGCGCGCCGGTGGTGAAGTTCGGCAGGCGCCGCAGCGCCACGAAATCGTCGGCCTCGCCGTCGCCTTCGGCGAGACCGGCTGGGCGTAGCCACCGGTTGCCGGCATGAACCGGTTGGACGAGCGGGTTCAGGCGGACGAGCGAACTCGTCTCGATCGTCTCGCCGGCGTGCTGCGGCACCGGCTGGCGCAGCGCAAGGTGCGTCAACAGGCTGACGGTATCGGGTGGATCCTCGTTGAATCGAGCCGCGACATGGCGCTTGCCGTCGCTGCGGCCCGACGCGCGGCGCTGCCGCACGAGCTTTCGAGCCGCCGGATCCTCGTCGCCGGTGGCAAGCGGAAGCGCGACGCTGCCGGTGCCGATGCTGAGAATCTCGATCTCGGCCGGATCGACGCCGCCGGCCAGAGCTTCGGCAAGCCCGACGAGAACAGGATTGTGGTAGCCGGCAACCGCGCCGTCCCAGCAGCGTCGGCCGCGCGAGATTTCCGCGGGGGCGTCGAAATAATCACCGGCCGTCGTCGACGCGTGGATCGCCTCGGCAAGGGTGGCGACGGCCGGGACGCCGAAGCAGGCGGCAGGGCTGTCCGGGTCGGAGCGGAACAGGATCTCGCGCCGGCGCTCATGGTCGAAAGCCGTGATCACGAACCGCGTCGAGCCGCGGAGCCGCGTCCGTAGCCCGTCGAGGGTGACGTCGCCGATTCCGGCTTCACCGGAATCGTCGTTGAGCAGGCGACGCAAACCATCCAGCTTGCTGTGCGTCGCATAGCGCGGGCCATGGCCGGTGAGGCGGCGGCCGAGCCGCGCCAGGAGCCGGGTCGAACGGGGATCCTGCGCAAAGAGCGTGCGGCCGAGCCCGTCCGGTGTGAAGAAGCGGCGGATGTCAGCGAGCGGCAGGTCCTTGATCAATCCCCCGAGCACCAGGCTGCCGCCGCAATCGGCGACGACGAGGTCGAAGTCGGCGAGCACCGTATGCCCGGTCAGCAGGATCCCGCCGCTGCGATAGAGGTCGATCAGAGTCAGGATCTGCACGAGCGAGCGCGAGCCGCCGCCATCGAGTGACAGGATCCGAAACGCCATGAGCAGTTCCCCTGGTCCGAAGCGGGCGAACTACCCGGATCGGTCTCGCGTCTAATCGCGACTTTATACTAGATTTAGTTAAATTACTTGCAACTACACTGTATCTGCGATCAACCCCCGCTCCTCCAGTCCATGGCCACTCTCCCGGCAGACGTTGCAGCCTGCTGAGCGAGCGCCCGGAGTGCCCCTGCGGTGGTGTGATCGCGTTCAGATTTATACAAACATCAGGGGCTCGCGCGAAGCGGGAAAACCACCGAGATCGTTAATATCAACAACTCTTTTCGTCGGCCCACGGAGCCGGGTGCGGAAATTTTCCCGGATATTCGGCCATGCGTTGAAAGCGTCGTGGAATTCCCACGCGGTATGCCTGTTAGCGCACGTAGAAGTTTTAGTCATCTGCAGCGGCTCCTTGGCAAAAACCAAGGCGCGGCTGCCCCGAAAGGCGAGGCGAGTAGGCATGGCAAAGCCCAAACGAGGAAAGTCGACGGCCGCGATCGACGATCATGTCGGTGCGCGGATCCGCGAACGCCGAATCATGCTCGGGCTGACCCAGCAGCAACTGGCCGAGCTCATTGGCGTGACGTACCAGCAGGCGCACAAATACGAGCGCGGCATCAATCGCGTGTCGGCAGGGCGATTGTTCGAAATCGCCCGGGTGCTCAGCGTGCCGGTGGGGTATTTCTATGAAGGCATCGGCGACGAAGGCACCCGCCAGGTCACGCAACGTGAGCGCATGATGCTGGAGATCGCGCGCAACTTTGCCGACATCACCAACGAGCGCCATCAGGAGGCGGTGAGCCAACTGGCCCGCGCCCTGGCGAGCGGCGGCACCGGCACCAGCTGAGGCCGCGGAATCGTCGGGTGCACGCTGCGCCCGACCTCATGCGATTGGTCGGCCCCTAGCCGACGTCAAGTCGCGGCAGTCTGCCGGCGGCAATGCGAATGCGCTGCCGTGCTTCCGTTCGTGCATGCTACAAAGCGAACCCCCGGATCGGTCGAGAGCCGAATCATTGAGAGGTTTGCCGTGGCGCTGTGTCTTCGGTCTTCGCGGCTCGCCGGAATCGCCATCGCGATGGCCTGGACGAGTTGCATCCCCTTGGCCCGAGCGCAGGCAATCGACATTCCGATCCTGGTGCCGCTCACCGGGTTTCTTTCCCTCGAAGGACAGAGCCAGCGGGACGGGGCTCTCCTGGCGCTCACGCAGGCGCCCGGCGGTATCGCCACACGGCACAGGGTCTTCGATACCGCGACCTCGCCGGAGGTCGCGGTCAATGCGCTCGAGAAGGCTCTCGAGGACAGGCCGCTCGCGATCGTCGCCTCGATGCTCGGCACGCAGATGCTCGCCATGATGCCGGTCGCGCAGGATGCCAAGGTGCCGCTGGTCACCATCTCCGGTACCGCCAAGATCACCGCGCTGGGCAATCCGTGGGTCTTCCGCTTCTTTCCCGGCGACAGCGTCGTCAAGGTCGCCCATGCCCGCTATGTTGCCGAGGTCCTCGGCAAGCTTCACCCGGCGATCATCTACCAGAGCGACGCCTATGGTCAGAGCGGCCTCGAGTATCTTACCAAGGCATTCGCGGCGCGGGCCGTGGCGCCGGTGCTGAGCGAGGGCGTCGACGTCTCCGTCAAGGATTTGCTGCCGGTGCTCAGCAAGGCGCGGGCAGCCGGCGCCGACGTCATCGTGGCGCATCTGCATGCGCCGTCGACGGCTCTCCTCGTCAAGCAGGCGGCATCGAGCGGCGGTCCGCCGATCGTCGCCGGCTCGGCGATGGCGACGCCGGCGACGGCGGCGCTGCTCGAGCCTGCCGAGCTGCGCGGCGTCTGCGCCGAAACCGCCTCTGCTCCGAACGTACCGGACACGCCGGCAGGCGAACGTTTCCTCGCCGATTATCGCGCCGTCTATCGCTCCGACCCGGATACCTACGCCTTGGCGCAATACGACGGCACGATGATGGTCCTGGATGCGATCGCCAAGGGAGCGCGGACCAGCGAGGCGTTGCGCGCGGCGTTGGCGGGCGAGAGCTTCACGGGAATAGCGATGCGCTATAAGTCCGACGGCACCGGGGACATGGCGCATTCGGCGATGATCGTCTGCTACGACGGGGCGAGCCGATTGCCGAAAGTCGTGCGGCGCTACGACGACGTCGATGCGCCGAAATGAGCGTGCTGCCGAACGGCCCGATCCCGACGGCGGCGGTACGCGAAGCGTGATCGCCTTCCAGCTGCTGATCAACGCGCTGGCGCTCGGCGCCGCCTACGCGCTCGTCGCGCTGGGTTTCGTGCTCATCCTTAACGCAACCGGCGCCGTCAATTTCGCGCAAGGCGATCTGGTGATGGCGGGCGGCTACGTCGCGATCGCGCTGGCCCCGCTACTGCCGGTGCCCGCGCTCCTGCTCCTACCGCTCGTGCTCCTGGTCATGGCCGTGCTGGGATTGCTGCTCTCGGCGCTCGCCTATTTTCCGCTGCTGGCGCGGCCGCCTTCCGCCGTCTTCATCAGCACGATCGCGGTTGGCATCGTGCTGCAGAACGGCGCCAACGCGATCTTCGGCGCGGCGCCGCGGGCGGCGCCGCCGCTCCTCGGGGCAGGCGATCTGGCACTCGGCGGCATCGTGCTCTCCCGCCAGTCGGTCGCCATCATCGCCGTCGCTTCGCTGCTCGTCCTGGTCCAGCATCTCATTATCAGCCGTACCCAGTTCGGCCGCGCCTTGCGCGCCACCGCCCAGGACCGCGAGATGGCGCGGGCGATCGGCATCGGCGCGAACGCGATGATCGCCGCCAGCTTCGCGCTCGGCGCCGCACTTGCCGGCGCCGCCGGGCTGCTCCTCGCCAATCAGTTCTTCGTGACGCCGACCGCCGGCAGCGATCTCGTCGTCAAGGCCTATATCGCCGTCGCAATCGGCGGCTGGGGCTCTCTGTGGGGCGCGGTCGCCGGCGCATTGCTGATCGCGGTTTTCGAGGTCGGGGTTTCGTCGGTGCTGTCCTATACGGCGGCGGCGGCTGGGCTCTATGCCGCGCTCCTGGCGATCCTGGTCATCCGCCCGCAGGGTTTCTTCGGCGAGGCAGCGCAGCGGCGGGCGTGATGAAGCGCCTGCGCGACCGTGTCACGGCCTGGCTCGGCGACGGGCTGAACGCCCCGTTGCTGCTCGGTGCGTTCGCGCTCGCCGCCTATTCGCTGCTCGCCGGCTCGTCATACAGCCTGCGACTGATGAGCGTTGCCGGGGTCTACGCGCTGCTGACCCTCGGCTATCAGTTCATCTTCGGCCAGGCCGGCGCCCTGTCCTTGGCACAGGGCACTTTCTTCGGCTGCGGCGCCTATGTCACCGGCATTCTCGGCAGCCAGCTCGGCTGGGGCTTCTCCGCGACCTTTCCCTTGTCGCTGCTGGCGCCGGTCTTGCTCGCCGGGCTCGTCGCGGCGCCGGTGCTGCGGCTGGAATCGCATTATTTCGCCCTGGCGACGCTCGGTATCGGCCAGGTGATGCTGCTGATCGCCGTCCATTGGCAGGTCGTGACCGGCGGCGCCAACGGTCTCGCCGGCATCCCGGGAATCGTTCTCTTCGGCGCGACCTTGCCGCGCGGCCTGCCGCTTCTCGCGACGATCTGGGGCATCGTGGCGTTCGCCGCCCTCTTCGCCCGGCTGCTGACTTGCGGCGCCTGGGGACTCGCCTTTACCGTCGTTCGCGAGGATCCGCTGGCGGCGGCGGCGAGCGGCATCGACGCCGCGGCGCTGCGCTTCGCCGCCTTCCTGCTCAGCGCGCTCTACGCCGGCGCCGCCGGGGCGCTCTATGTCCACACAATTCTCGTCGTCTCGCCCGAGGTGCTCGAGTTCCCGGTGATGGTCGCCGTCCTGACGATGGCGGTGATCGGCGGCCGCGCCCGCATCGCCGGCGCGATTCTCGGCGCCGTTCTCCTCGTTCATCTGCCGGAATGGCTGCGCTTCGTCGGCGGCACCTACCTCGTCGCCTATGGCGGCGCGTTGCTCTTCTTTATCGTCCTCGCACCCGACGGGCTGGTCGGCGCCGCCGAACTCCTGCTCGCGCGCCTGCGGCCGGCGCGACCGGGCGTTCCCCCCGCCGCGATCGCGTTGCCGCCGCGCGTCGCGTGTGCACCGGTGCTGGCGATCGACGATCTCGCCAAGAGCTTCGGCGGCATCGCGGCGGTCGCCGGGGTGAGCTTGAGCATCGCCCCGGGCGAGATCGTCGGGCTCATCGGGCCGAACGGATCGGGCAAGACGACGCTCGTCAATCTCGTCACCGGACTCTACCGCCCCGATCGCGGCGCTGTTCGGCTCGGCGAACGCGCGCTCGCCGGCTTGCCGCCGGCGGCGATCGCGCGAGCGGGCATCGGGCGTACCTTCCAGAACGGCAATTCGCTCGAGGCGATGAGCGCGCTCGACTCCGTCGCGACAGCGCGGCTCGCTGTCGGCGCGGCGCTCGCCTTTCGGCGGGTCCTGCGGCCCGTCGCATCGCGTCGCACCCTCGCGCTGGCCCGCGGCGAGGCGATGCATTGTCTCGAGCTTCTCGGCGTCGCCGCGGTCGCGATGCAGCGCTGCCGCGCGCTGCCCTACGGCACACGGCGACGTGTCGAGATCGCCCGCGCTCTCGCGCTGCAGCCGGCGGTTCTGCTGCTCGATGAGCCGGCGGCGGGCCTCGACGGCGCCGAGCAGGACGACCTCGCGCGCCGCCTCGGCGAACTGGCGCAGGGCGGCATCGCGATCCTCGTCATCGAGCACAACATGGATTTCCTGATGGGCCTGGCGCAGCGGATCGTCTGCCTCGACCGCGGCCGGGTCCTCGCGGTCGGCACGCCGGCCGCGATCCGGCGCGATCCCGATGTCCTCACGGCGTATCTCGGCGCCGCGCCGGGGCAGCCGGCATAATGACGGCGCCGCTTCTCGCAGTCGCTGGCCTCGGCGTCGCCTATGGCGAGATTGCCGCGTTGCGCGACGTCAGCCTCACGGTGGGCCCGGGCGAAGCCGTCGCGCTGCTCGGCGCCAACGGTTCCGGCAAGTCCAGCCTGCTCCGCGCCGTCATGGGGCTTGTTCCCATTGCCGCCGGCTCGATCGCCGTCGCCGGGCGCGAGATCGCCGCCTTGCCGCCCGAGCGCCGCGCGCGTCTCGGGCTCGGCTATGCGCCGGAGGGGCGGCGCGTCTTCGCCGGGATGAGCGTCGACGACAATCTCGATGTCGCCTGCCGCGGCGGCGCCGCGGAGCGCCGCCGCCGCCGCACCTCGGTCCTGGCGCTGTTCCCGCAGCTCGCTGAGCACGGGTCGCGCCGCGCCTGGCAGCTTTCCGGCGGCCAGCAGCAGATGCTGGCGATCGGCCGTGCGCTGATGACGGCGCCGAGCGTCCTGCTGCTCGACGAACCGTCGCTCGGCCTTTCGCCGCTGCTCACGGCGCAGCTTCTGGCGCGCATTCGGACGATCTGCGACGGCGGCACGGCAATTCTGCTCGCCGAGCAGAACGTCGTTCAGGCCTTGGCGATCTGCGACCGCGCCTATGTTCTACAGACCGGCCGGGTCGTCGCTGCCGGTCCGGCGCGCGATTTCGCACAGGATCCGACGCTCCGCCGCGTCTTTCTCGGGGCCGACCCGGCTCGGTCCGGCTGAGCCTTCCGCAACGATCGCTTGAGGAGCGGGACGACGAATGCTTATCATGCCCCTCGATCGACTGACGAGACTCTCGATGTCGGCATCGCTCCGGGCGACGCGCCGGCATCGTGGCTTGCGTCGTTCGGCGCGCGGCTGGGTCGCCGATCGTCGTGGTGGAGGCAGTGCCGATGAGCGCATGTGAAAACTCGACGCGAGGCAGCGGTGGCGCCCTAGACCTCGATCGTGCCTCGCCGATCCCGCTGTACCTGCAGATCAAGCGGCATCTGGCGAACGATATCGCGGTCTGGGAAGGGCGCGACAAGCCGTTCTATACCGATGGCGAGCTGTGCGAGATGTTCGCGGTCAGCCGCATGACCGTGCGCCAGGCGGTGCAGGAACTGGTCGAGGAGGGGCTTCTGAAGCGGTCGCGCGGCGTCGGGACCTTCGTCGTCGCCCACAACGCCGAAGAGCGCACGGCGCCGCTCGTCAATTTTCGCGAGCAATGGATCGCCGACGGCAAGCCGATCTCTGTCGAACTGCTCACTTACGAAATTCAGCCGTGTCCGGTCGGCTATGCCGCCGAGCTGGACATCGCCGCGAATGCGCCGGTGCGCTACATTTTCCGTACCCGCACCGCCGCCGCGGTGCCGATCGCGATGGACTACCGCTACGTGCCGCTCGACGTCGCCGAGCATCTCAGCCAGGCGGAAGCTTCTACGGCAATCGCGGTCGTGCTGCGCCGGCATTATTCGCTGAGCCATGCCGACATCTATCTCGAGGCGACGACCGCGGGGCAGACCGAGATGCGTTGGCTCGGCGTCCCGTTCGGCGCCGCGCTGATGCTGCGGCGGCTGCGCTATTTCACGACGCAGGGGCGGTGCATCGTCACGGGATCGACGATCTTTCGCGCCGACCTGCTCCGCTACGCGCTGCGCACGCCGATCGGCACGCAGAGCACCGACGCGCTGACCCGCGGCGAGCAGGAGGATCGGCTGGTGCGCCTGCGCAGCGAGTTCGCCGCCGCGCACGGCACCTGACTCCGATCTCGCGGGAATTGACAGCGCGGGCACGGCGCGCCAGATCGGGGCATTGTGCGGAGGAAACGGCATGGCCGAGAAGATCAGGAAATCGGACGCCGAGTGGCGCGCCCAATTGACGCCGGAGCAGTTCCACGTCGCGCGCGAAGGCGGCACCGAGCGGGCTTTCACCGGCGAGTACGCCAATACCAAGACGCCCGGCACTTATGTCTGCGTCTGCTGCGGCCAGCCGCTGTTCGACGCCGCGGCGAAATTCGATTCGGGAACCGGTTGGCCGAGCTTCTTTCAGCCCCTGACGGCCGACGCCGTCGCGACCGAGAGCGACGATTCGCTCTTCATGCGGCGCATCGAGGTGCTGTGCAGCAGCTGCGATGCGCATCTCGGCCACGTCTTCGACGATGGGCCGAGGCCGACCGGGCTGCGCTATTGCATGAGCTCCGCCTCTCTCAAGCTGCAGCCGAAATAGCCGTCTCGCGACGGCCACGGGTCGAATACGCCTGAATTCCGCGGAAGTCGGGCGGCTGCTCTGTTGCGTGCGCGAGGCGGCGCGGGCTGATACAGCATCGGAGCCTTCTGCTCATCGATGTTGTGTAGAATTTTTGATGATGCACTAGATTTCGTCTAGTCGAACGGGAAGAATTCGTTAGAAACCGATCTGGTATCTACCTGGAGGGGAGAGGCAATTTCTAGGATGGTGGCGCAAAGTGTGCGCCGAAGAATCATTTGTCTCAGATTTAGCATTTATTAATGATTAATTAACCATATAATGGTGAATGTTATCGACACACGTGCGTGAAGACTTGCTCGCCGCTATCGGGCGAGGCGGCGGCACGTTGAGCCTCCACGTAAGAGGAGAACGCCTGTGTCGCGACCCGAGCCGCTCCCCGACGTACAGGACCTCCGGAACCTGCCAGGCCGGACGGCCGATGCACAGGTCGTCAACGATCTCATGCGGGCGCTCAGCCAGCTCGGGAACCTTCCGAACGCCCCCGATCCGACCAGCTCGAACGATCTCCCTCGTGTGGCGGCGATCGAGCCAAGCGAATCCGGCGCGGTTGCTGCGCCACCAGCTCCGCGGCGCCTGAGATTCGGCGGTCGCATCGGCGCATTGGCGATCGCCTACGGCGCCTTCGTCATCCTGATCGGCGGGGCCACCTATTATCTCTCGGCGTCGGGATTGAACCAGTACAGGCGGGCAGGCATCGCGACAGTGGCCGCTTCGGAGGCGTCGCCGAAAGACGCCATCGCCGTCCGGCAACCCGAAGTCTCGCAGCCGGTACAACCGGTGGCCCCGACCCCGGTCGACCTTTCTCAGGCCTCGACGGTTCCGTCGCCTCCGCCGATCCAGGCCGCGCCGGCGCCGCCGCAGGACGTGGAGGTCAATTCGACTCTCCTGAGCGAGGCGAACTCCGAGACGAACCTGCCGGCGATTGAGGAAGCGGCGACGGCGCCCAGCGAGACGCAACTCCCAGCGCCCCTCGAAGCGCTCCAGCCCGCCCCACCTGCCGCGAACCAAGACGCTCACGAATTTCGCGAACAGGGCGA
Organism: Rhodospirillales bacterium; assembly: GCA_028291405.1. Lineage (GTDB taxonomy): Bacteria > Pseudomonadota > Alphaproteobacteria > ATCC43930 > CGMCC-115725 > URHD0088. Next base: position 30,061 of record JAQGID010000211.1, read on the forward strand.
GGCGCTCCTGGCGAGCGGCGATATCGTCAGCGCTCGGCGATTCTTTGAATACGCGGCCAGCCGCGGCGATTCCGCCGCGGCCCGTCAGGCCGGTCAAACCTACGACGCCGCTTTCCTGCACCGGGCCGGGACCCGCGGCATTCCGGGAGATGGCGACATGGCGACGTACTGGTATCGCCAGGCCGCCGCCGACGGCGATCTGCAGGCCGCCGAGAACCTGAAACGCCTGCTCGGCGAGCGAAGCCCGTGACGGCGAAATTTTCCGTAATTCCACCGAGGGCGAAGAGCATGACCCATCGCATCATCATCAGCTCCGTCCTGGCCATCGGCCTTGTCGCGACGATCTCCGGCGGGGGCGAGGCGACGGCGGCGGACACGCTGTCCCAGCAGGTGAACCGCGGCCTCGTCGAGATCATGACGGGCAGCGCGGACGGCTCGTCGGTCCGCATTGCCGAGGACCTGCCGAACCTGCTCGACGATGGTTCGACCAGACGCATCGTTCCCGTCGTCGGCAAGGGATCGATCCAGAATCTCCTCGATCTCCGGGCGATGCGCGGGATCGATCTCGCGATCGTTCAGTCCGACGTTCTCGACTATGCGAAGCAGGAGAAGATCCTCCCGGACATCGGCAACGCCGTCCTCTACGTTGCCAAGCTTTACAACGAGGAGTTTCATCTCCTCGTCCGGGGCAAGATCAAGACCATCGACGAGCTGGCGGGAAAGACCGTCAACTTCGGGGCTCCCGGCGCCGGCGCGGCCGTCACCGGCCCGTTCGTCTTCAATCTCTTGAAGATTCGCGTCCAGGCGACGGCGTTCAATCAGGCGGTCGCTCTCGAGAAGCTCAAATCGGGCGAGATCCAGGCGATGGCGTTCATCAGCGCCAAGCCGGCGCCGATCGTCAGCGCCCTCAAGGCGAGCGACGACGTCCATCTCCTGGCGGTCCCGATCGGGCCCGGGACGATGAAGCAATACGTTCCCAGCTCGATCACCGCCGGCGACTATCCTGCAATCGTCCAAGGGAATATCGACACGATCTCGATCGGCACCGTCCTCGCAGTCGCCAATCTGACGCCGGGGTCCGGTCGGTATAAGAACGTCGCGGCTTTCGTCGATGCCTTCTTCACCCAATTCCCCAAGCTTGCCGAACAGCCCTACAGTGCGAAATGGCGCGAGGTCAATCTCGCAGCCGAGCTTCCCGGCTGGCGCAGATTTCCGCCGGCGGAGCGTTGGCTGAAGCAGAACGCCAATACCTCGGGCCCGCAGCTCGACGACAAGGAAATGCGCGAGATCTTCACTAAGTTCGTGGACGAGCACGCCAAGATCACGACCGGCAAGGCGCTGACGCCCGAGCAGAAGGACGACATCTTCGAGCGGTTCCAGCGGTGGCAGAGCTCGCAGACGCACTGACGCGACGCGCCAACGAGACAGGCTGGAAGGAAGACGACGACATGCTGGACGGGAGGTTATGGCGACGCCTCGGTGGCGCCTGGTCGCTGATGGCCATGGCAACCTTAGCCGTCCCGTCGCTCGCCGAGCAGAGCGAGACGCCGAAACGCGGCGGGATCCTCGAATTCGCCGTCGATTCCGAGCCGGCGAATTACGATTGCCATGCGAACATCTCCTTCGCCTTCCTCCACCCGATCGCGCCGCACTATTCGACGCTCCTCAAGTTCGACGCGCAAACCTACCCCGAGATCAAAGGCGACCTGGCGGAGTCGTGGACCGTCTCGGCCGACAAGCGGGTCTATACCTTCAAGCTGCGCCCTAACGTCTTCTTCCACGACGGATCCAAGATGACGTCAGCCGACGTCAAGGCCAGCTATGAGCGTATCGTGCAGCCGCCGCCCGGCGTCACCTCGGCGCGGCAGGTCAATTACGCCTCGATCAGCGCGATCGACGTCCCGGACGCTGGGACCGTCGTCTTTCACCTGAAGTGGCCCGACGCCTCGATGCTCGCCAATTTCGCCTCGCCGTGGAATTGCATCTACAGCGCCGCGAAGCTGCAGGAAGATCCGAATTTTCCGGCAAAGCATATTCTCGGCACCGGCCCCTTCGCGTTCGTCGAGCATATCCCCGGAAGCGCATGGCGCGGCAAGCGCTGGGATAAATACTTTCAGCCCGGCAAGCCTTACCTCGACGGCTACAAAGCCGATTTCATCACCGGACCGGCGGCGATCGCTTCGTTCAAGAAAGGCCAGATCCAGGCACAGTTCCGCAGCTTCACGCCGTCCGAGCGCGACGATCTCGTCGCGACCCTCGGTAACAAGGTCACCGTCGACGAGAGCCCTTGGCTGATCGACCTCCTCGTCGTCTTCAACACCAAGCAGCCGCCGTTCGGCGACGCACGAGTCCGGCGCGCCCTCTCGCTCGCCATCGATCGCTGGCGAGCGGCCGATGAATTGTCGGGCACGAGCTTCCTCAAGTTCGTCGGCGGTCTCCTGCGGCCGGGCTTCGCCATGGCGACGCCGGAAAGCGAGCTCACGGCACTCCCCGGATTCTCGCATGACATCGAGTCCTCGCGCCGCGAGGCCAAGCGCCTGCTGGCGGAAGCCGGCGTCACCGAGCTGCGATTCCAGCTGACGAACCGCGACATCGCGATGCCGTATCAGCCGGCGGCGGATTACATAATCGCGGCTTGGCACGAGATCGGCGTCGAGGTCACGCAGGATAAGCTCGATACGAAGAAATGGCAGTCTTCGCTGGAGACCGGAAAATTCACCGTCGCGCTCGATTTCGGCGGCGATTATTTCGACGACCCGACGCTGCAGCTGACGAAATACGTGTCGCGCGACCTGTCGCCGGTCAACTTCGCGAATTCGACGAACCGGCTTCTCGACAGCCTCTACATCGGGCAGGCGGTGACGCAGAACGCCAGCCAGCGTGTCAGGATCGTCCGCGAGTTCGAGAGGAACGCGCTCACGGAGGCGACGACGGTGCCGTTCATGTGGTGGAACCGCATCATCGTCACCAGCACCGATCTGAAGGGCTGGTATCTGACGCCGAGCCACTACCTAGAGCAGGATTTGACCGATGTCTGGCTGGCGCCGTCGAAATAGGATCCGCGCACGCGGGACGGATGGCTGATCGTCAGAGCAGGAGAACCGTCGCAGTGATGGCGATACCCGCGACGACGCCGACGCTGCTGCAGGCGACGTAGAGGATCATCGGATCCGACACCGCCGCCGGCACCCTGCCGGCGCTTCGGTCGGCGGTGCTTGCGCTCGACGGGTTGATGATCTCCGCGCCGAAATCGTCCGAGAGCCGATCGTATTTGGCGGACGACAGACTCTTGTGCGCGTGGCCTTCCCACTGGCCGGCAGTCGTGACCGCCAACGACGAGAAGGCGTGCTGGAGGTGGTCTGCCACCTCTTGCATCGAGCGTTCGTAAGCGCTGACGAAGACGATCGGAATCCCGGCGAGGCTTGAAGCCGAGAAGCCGCTTTTTCGCAGGATACGACGAACGACCTCGATCGCGAGGTCCGGCAACGTGTATTCCGGAGGGCAGACGGAGATCAGCGCGATGCCGTGGCTCTGGTGCATCATGACGACGTCTACGGAATATTCCATTCCGTCCGAATGGAAGCGTCGACTTTTTAGAAGCTTCCATTCGCCTTTGAAGTAGCGGACGAGCTGTCCCATCTTGACCAGCTGTCGGCTTTTTTCCGATCGCGCGCCGGTCAGCAGCCGGGCGAGCGCCGCATGTCGGAGCAACGGCCGCAACGGCCAGACCGTCGAAGAAGCATTCGTCGCCGTCGCGACGAGTTGCAGGGGAGGATCGTCGTCGCGGCGACGGCTGTCCATCTCGATATCCCTCAGAGCCGTCGCGTGACGTTGAGCAGATATGGTTGATGGCGTCTTAACGCCTACGGCCGGGGAGTCATTTTCTGTCTGAAGGGTCGCCGCCCGCGCCGCGCTCTGCGATTGAGCGAAGCGCTTTTTACGACGCCGTCATGAAGCGCGCCCGCGTGCCGCGCTCGATCGCTGCGGCGATCAGCCGGTCGATGTGCAGGCGGTCGCGGATCATCTCGAGGACGCGCAGCTCCTCCTGACTCGCCTCGCTGTCGGCCGCGACCACGTCGCAGGCCATCGCATAGGCGGTCTCGCGCAGACGGGCCGGCAGGGCCGCACGGATCATCGCGAAGGCTTCTTCGAGCCCCTTCTCATGGCTGAGCAGCTCGGCGCATTCGGCGAGGGTCCGAGTGAAGCCGGCCTTGTCGTAATTAGCGAAGACTGGCAAGTCGCGCACGTTGTCGCCGATGATGCGCAGCTCGAGGTCGGTCATGTTGCCGTCGGCTGCCGAGACGATGACCATCGTATAGATCAGGGCGGCTTGGTGATCGATCATGTGCCGGCGGTCTTTCTGCAGTGTCGGAGGGCGCCATGTCACGGTGCGCCGCCGGGCTTGTCAAGCGCCGGCTTCGGCCGCCTCGCGCGCGAGACCGGCGACCACGGCGAGGTAATCATCGATTACACATTTGCGGCGGAGGCCGCCCGCCGTCATCGTGCGCACCGTGCCGAAGACGGCGCGCTCCGGCCATGGCCGGTCGTGCAGGCCGAAGATCCAGCCGACATTGGCGAAGGAGTTGGCATCGCGCCCGTCGAGCAGCCATCGGTTGTTGAGGGCGAGCGTCCGGCGGAACGCCGCGGCGGGATCGCCGGTCCATGCCAGGATCTGCTTGCCCCAATACATCCGCATGTGGTTGTGCATGTAGCCGGTGAGGCGCATCTCGGTCATTGCCGCGTTCCAGTAGGGATCATCGGTCGCCGCCGTTTCGAGCTGCTCGTCGGTATAGAGCGCCGGACGCGGATCCTCGGCATGCGCCCGCAGCGTGCGCCGCGCCCAGTCCGGCATCGCTTCATACGAATCGTACCGCGGCTCGTGCTCGACGAAATTGATCGCGAGCTCGCGCCGCACGACGAGCTCGTCGAGGAAGCTCGCATAGCCGGTGGCGGCTGTGGCGGCCTCACGGGCGGCGAGGGCGACCTCGAGCGGCGAGATCTGGCCGAAGTGGAGATAGGGGCTGAGGCGCGAGACTACGCCGCCGGTCGGCTCGCTCCGCTTCTCGGCGTAGGCGTCGAGGCCGCGCGCGATGAATGCGTCCAGCAGATCGATCCCCGCCGCTCTTCCGCCGCAGAATGCAGCGACTCGTCCCACGGTCCGATCGAGCGCAAGGCACCGAAGGGTCGAATCGATGTCGCCGAGATCGACGTCGCCGGCAAGAGCGAGGTCGAGCGAGCTGCGTGACGGCTTGGTAGCGGGGACGGGGTGGAGATACTCGTCGATCGCCCGCATCAGCTTCGGACGGATAGTCCGCGCGCCGTACTCCGCCTTGCGGGCGACGACGTCGACGGGAACGACGACATCGGTCTCGACCTCGACGACCGGGCAGGCGACGGAGTCGGCGACGCTGCGGCGCCATTCCTTTTCGTGACGGAGATAGCCGCGGTCGCAGACCAGCAGCGCGGCATCCTCGCAAAGCCCATTGGCGACGCGGTCGGGCGCGCCTTGGCGCGCGACGAGCTTGATGCCGCGACGGTGAAGCGTCGCCTCGGTTTCCCGCAGCCCCTCCAGCATGAAGGCGTAGTGACGCTCGTTGGCTTCCGGATAATCGTCCGTCAAACCGAAGCCGACGATGACTGGCAGCCCGAGCGCATTGCCGCGTGCGATCGCATATTCCAGCGCATGATTGCACTCGGCGCGCTGCGACCGCTGCATCCAATAGACGATGTAGCCGCCGGCCGCCGTCTCGCGCTCGGCGAGGCTGCGAATGCGGCCGCGCGGGATCACGACGATCGCGTCTCGGCGGCAACCGTGTGCCTCAGGAATTCGGTCGTGCGCTCGACTGCCTCGGCGAGGCCGACGCGCACCGGGACGACGCCTGGCGGGAAGGCGGCGTGCAGCCGCGTCGGAAAGGCCGAGTCGAGCAGCACGAAGACGCCGGTGTCGGTGGCGCGGCGGATCAGCCGCCCATACGCCTGGCGCAGCCGCAGCCGCGTCAGCATGTCGTCGTAGCGCGCGCCGCCGAACGCCGTCTTGCGCGCCTTGTGCAGGATGTCCGGCCGCGGCCAGGGCACGCGGTCGAAGACGATCAGGCGCAGCGACCGGCCCGGCACGTCGACGCCGTCGCGCACTGCGTCGGTGCCGAGCAGGCAGGAATTCTCTTCGGCGCGGAAGATGTCGATCAGCGTCGCGGTATCCATCGCGTCGACGTGCTGCGCCAGCAGCGGCAGGCCGGCGGCTTCGAGCGGCGCCGCAATGCGCTCGTGCACCGCGCGCAGCCGGGTGATCGCGGTAAAGAGCCCGAGCGCGCCGCCGCCCGCGGCGAGGAACAGCGCGCGATAGGCCGCCGCGACCTGACGCTGATCGTCGCGCCGCACGTCGGTGACGATGAAGACCCTGGTCTGTTCCGGATAGTCGAAGGGCGAGGCGACGCGCGCCCGCCACGCCGGTTTCTCGAGGTGGCGTGCGCCGGTGCGCGCCTCGGCGACCTCCCAGCCGGCGATCTGCTCCGCGCCGTCCGAATCGCCGCCGCGGACTTCTCCGCCGCCGTCGGTCAGAGTCGCCGAGGTGACGACGATGCCGTGCGCCGGCTTCGCCACCGTCTCGATGAAGGGCACCGTCGGATCGACCCAGTGGCGGTGCATGCCGACGTCGTGCTCGAGCCCGTCGTAGCGCTCCAGCGACAGCCAGTCGACGAACTCGGCGGGCAGGGGCTTGGCGAGATCGCTCAGCATGCGCCGCCAGCCGCCGATCTGAATGTCGCCGCGCCGCGTCAGGCTGCGGATCATCGCCTCGATGCGCAGCCGCGTACCGGTGTCGAGATCGGCCGCCTCGTCGTCGAGCCGGTCCTCCAGGAGCCTGGCGATCGCGGCGAAGGGGCGCGCCAGCCGTGCCAGCGCCGCCTCGAGCTCGACCGCAGCGGGCAGCAGCGACTCGAGTGCCGGCCGTGCCTCGGTCTCGATCCCGAAGGCGCCCTCGCGATCCGGCGAACGCGCCAGCGTCTGGCGCCGCACCTGGGCCAGGAAATTCTCCGCGGCGTGCAGCGGGCGATCCTCGCCGAGCCGATGCTGCCAGCCCTCGCCGGGCAGGGCGCGTGCCGCGACCAGCAGCTCGGTCAGCGCCTCGAGGGCGCGCTCGTCGCCGGCGATGAGATCCTCGAGGCGGCGGCGCAGCCCGCGGGCGCGGCCGCGACCACCGGCCTCGACGCCGAGGATCCAGCGCCGCAGATCGGCGGTCTCCTGCCCCGACAGCGCCAGCGAGAAGGCGCTGTCGGCGGCATCGAAGACATGGTGCCCCTCGTCGAAGACATAGCGGTTCGGCAGGCTGCCGTCGTCGCTGCCGCCGAGCGCCGCCTGGATCATGACCAACGCATGGTTGGCGACGACGATGCGGGCGCGGCGCGCCTTGCGGACGCTCTTCTCGATGAAGCATTTGTGGTAGTGCGGACAGGCCGAATGGATGCATTCGCCGCGTCGGTCGGTTAGGCCGAGGGTGCGGCCGCGGCCCAGCACGTCGGCGAGCCAGCCCGGGAAATCGCCGCCGCTGACGATATCGCCGTCCTGCGTCACGGAGAGCCAGCGCGCCAGCAGGCCGAGCGCCGTCGCATCGTTGGGTCGCAGCGGCAGCTGCGCCACGGCCTCCTCGAAATTGAGCAGGCAGAGGTAGTTCTCGCGACCCTTGCGCAGCACGACACGGCGCGACTTCATCGCAGCATCGGGGTAGAGGCGGTCGAGCTCGCCGGAGATCTGGGTCTGCAGATTGCGGGTATAGGTCGAGATCCAGACGACGCCCTCGTTCTTCTCTGCCCACAGACTCGCCGGCGCGATATAGCCCAGCGTCTTGCCGACGCCGGTGCCGGCCTCGGCCAGCACCGCGTTGGGCTGGCGCAGCGTCTCGCGCGGCTGGAACGCCTGGCTGACGACGTCGGCGTAATCGGCCTGCTGCGGTCGCGCCTCGGAATTTTCGCCGAGCAGCTCGGCAAGCCGGGCGCGTGCCTCGGCCGGCTCGACGGCGATGTTGCCGGGCGGCGGCTCCGGCGCGCTTTCCGACCACTCCAGCAACCGCCGCCAGACGGCGAGACCTGCTGGGGTGCTGGACGAGGCTGGCCGCTGCGTCAGCGCCGCGAGGACCGCCTCGCCCCATCCCCAGCCGCCGCGCGACATCCTCGTGGCGATCGAGGTCGCGTCGGCATCGGGCGGCGCCGTCGCCAGCTCGGCCAGCAGCGCACGCGCGGCGTCGCCGAGCGCCAGCGCCGCATCCTCGAGCCCCTCCGGTCGCGCCATGCCGAGCGCCGTCGCGACACCGCGCGGCGTCGGCAGGCAAAATTTCCCGGGACGCACGAAGGCGAAGAGCTCGAGAAGGTCGAGACCGGCGAAGGGCGCAATGGCGAGACGCCGCGCCGCCGCCCGACCGTGTACCAGCATCGGCGGCTCGCGGCGTGCGCGCTTGGCTGCCTCGGCGAGTGTCAGCGTCTCGATCTCGCCGTCGGCGGAGAGCCACGCAGCGGCGCTTTGCCCGACGACGAGCGACGGCGCTGCGGGCAGCAGCACCGCGCGATTCCGCGGCGACGCATTGGCGACCGAGTTCACGGCGGTCAATCGGCCTGGTGGGCGAAATCCCAATAGAGCGTCCGCGCCCGCCGATAGACAGGTCCCGGCTGCAAGTCGCGCTTGCAGATCCGCGTCAGCGGCAGGACCTTGCCGAAATTCCCTGTCGAGAAGATCTCGTCTGCGGTCATCAGCTCGGTGCGGGTGATCGTTCGCTCGTGCACGACCGTGCCGTTCTGGCGCAGCAGCTGGATGACGCGATAACGCGTCACCCCGGGGAGGAAGCAGCGGTTCGGGACCGGCGTGTGCACCTGGCCGTCCTTGGCGAAGAACAAATTCGATGTGGTGAACTCGGCGACATTGCCGGCGGGGTCGAGCATGACCGCATCGTCGAAGCCGTGGCCCAGCGCCTCGGACAAGGCCCGCGCCGTATTGGGATAGAGGCAGGAGGCCTTCGCCTCTGTCGGCGCCGTATCGGGCGCCGGGCGGCGAAAGCTCGAGAGACAGGCCGAGAAGCCGCGCGCGCTCGGCATCGGTGCCTCGTGGACGGTCAGGGCGAAGCGCGTGCTCTCCGGCAGCGGCGCGATGAACCCTTCCTCGGCGAAGAACATTGGCCGGATGACGAGCTCGGCGTTGCGCGGGAATTGCCGCACGCCCTCGCGCGCCAGCTCGGTGATCTCGCCGGCGGTCAGCATCGGCTCCAGCCCGAGGCAGCGCGCCGACTGGACGACACGCTCGCAATGCTTGTCGAGGTCGGGGATGCAGCCTTCGAAGGCGCGCGCGCCGTCGAAGACGACCGAGCCCAGCCAGCTCGCGTGGCTCAGCGGCCCCATCAGGGAAGGGTTGCCTTCATGCCACAGTCCGTCGATGTAAGTAAGCGCGCGCATCCGATCAGCTTAGACCCGGATGCGAACCGCTTGCACGCCAAAACTCATCCGCTGTCGTGGTGCTGTCGCCACCCGACGCTTGTCCTCGCGCCGCGCGATGGGCTAGCGTCCGCCGCATGCCGGATCAGCTCATCTACCATATGTGTCGCCTCGAGGAATGGGCGCAAGCGCAACGTCGCGGCACCTATGCCGGCTCGTCTCAGGACTTGGCCGACGGCTTCATCCATTTCTCGACGGCGGCGCAGATCGTCGCCAGCGCGGCGAAGCATCGTGCTGGTCAGGACGGACTCGTCCTGTTGACGGTCGACGCCGCCGCGCTGGGGTCTGGCTTGCGCTGGGAGGCGGCGCGCGAGGGCCAGCTCTTTCCCCATCTCTACGGCGACCTGCCCTGCGATCGCGTCCGCCGCGTCGACCCGCTGCCGCTCGGTGCCGACGGGCGGCATGTCTTTCCGCCGCTCGCTGAGAGGGCGTGATGGTCAGCCTGGCGTCCGCGGTTCTCCCGATCCTTCGGATTCTGCCGCCGGAGACGGCGCATGCGCTGACGCTGCGCGGTCTCGCGCAAGGTCTCGTGCCGGCGGCGCGCGGCGCGCCCGATCCGGTCCTGCGCAGCACGCTGTGGGGCCGCGAGTTTCCCAACCCGATCGGGCTTGCCGCCGGCTTCGACAAGGACGCGCTGGTCCCCGACGCGATGCTGCGGCTCGGCTTCGGATTCGTCGAGATCGGCTCGGTAACGCCGCGGCCGCAGCGCGGCAACCCGAAGCCGCGGATCTTCCGGCTGTCGGGCGACGGCGCCGTCATCAATCGCCTCGGCTTCAACAACGCGGGGCTCGCGGTCGCCGCCGAACGCCTCGCCGCGCGGCGAGGCCGGGGCGGCATCGTCGGCGCCAATATCGGCAAGAACCGCGACACGGGTGATCCCTATGCCGATTACGAGGAGTGCGTCCGGGTCATGGCGCCGCTCGCCGACTATCTCGTCGTCAATATCTCCTCGCCGAATACGCCGGGAGTGCGGGATCTCCAGCGCCGGCAACACGTCGCGATCCTGATCGACAAGCTCATGGCGGTTCGCCGGGCAACCGTCGCCGTTGCGCCGCCGCCGCTCTTCGTCAAGATCGCCCCCGACCTCACCGAGGAGGAGCGTGCCGATCTTGCCGAGGTCGCGGTCTCGAGCGGGATCGACGGGCTGATTATCAGCAACACCACGATCGCGCGGCCGCCGGGTTTGCGCGGCAGCAGGGTTCATGAACCGGGCGGCTTGAGCGGGAAGCCGCTCTTCCTCCCGTCGACGGCGTTGCTCGCCGAGATGTATCGGCGCACCGGTGGCCGGGTTCGGTTGATCGGCGTCGGCGGGATCACCAAGGGGGCGGATGCCTATGCCAAGATCCGTGCCGGGGCGAGCCTGGTGCAACTCTATACCGGCTTGGTCTATCAGGGTCCGGCATTGATCCAGCGAATCACCGACGACCTCGCCGTGCTGCTGCGCCGCGACGGCTTCGATTCGGTCGCCGCGGCGGTCGGTAGCGGCGGCTGACGCGCCATCTCGGCGCTTCGGCTAGCACTGACAGGCCCGCGACAGGATTTGCGCCCTTTGCGTTTTTCGTCGGCCGTGGCATGAAGGGCGCATGTCGACAATCCCTCCCGCGGCCGTGCCGTCTCCCCCCGTACCGTCCGGCATGCGCGATCTTGCACCGCGCTATGACGGTTTCATCGTCGATCTCTGGGGCGTCGTGCACGACGGGCTCAAGCCGCTGCCCGGTGTCGTGGACTGCCTCGAGCGGCTGATCGCCGCCGGCAAGCGCATCCTCATCCTGTCGAACGCGCCGCGCCGAGCCGCCGACGTCATCGATCGCATCACCGAGATCGGCATCGCCCCCGGGCTCTACCATCATGTGATGACCTCGGGCGAGGACACCTGGCAGCATCTGTCGCAGCGGCCGGACGCGTTCTATGCCGGGTTGGGACCTGCCGTCCTGCATCTCGGGCCGCCGCGCGACAATGGCTTGCGAGAAGGTCTCGGGCTCGTCGTCGTCGAGCATGCGGCCGAAGCGGATTTCATCCTCAACACCGGTACCTGGGGGTGGGAGGCGGAGACGGCGCCTTACGACCCGGTGCTGCGCGAGGGCGCCGCGCGTGGTCTGCCGATGATCTGTGCCAACCCGGATCTCGTTGTCCGCAACGGCGACCAGCTGGCGATCTGTGCCGGCATGCTGGCACAGCGTTACGAGGAGATGGGCGGCATCGTCCGCTGGCATGGCAAGCCGCTGTCCGGCATCTACGAAACCTGCCTCGCGCTGCTCGGCATCGCCGACAAGTCGCGGATACTCGCGATCGGCGACAGTCTGCGCACCGACATCGCCGGCGCCGTCGGGGCGGGGCTCGATTGCGTGCTCGTCGCCGGCGGCATCCACGCCGAGGAGTTCGGCGTCGCGCCGGGACAGATGCCCGACGCCGCCAAGCTCACAGCCGCCTTCGCCGCGGCGAAGGTGACGCCGACCTACGTGCTGCCCAGCTTCGCCTGGTAAGGCTTAATGCTCGTGGGCGGCGCCGCGATGCAGGATCGTGTCGCTCAGCCCCGTATCATAGGCGAGTCCTTCCGGCGTCAGTACAGCCGCCATCGGGAACATCGAGCGCAGCAGTCCCTTGCGCTCGAGCGCGACGAAGACCGCGACGTTGCCGAGACCGGACGCGTCCCGCGTCGAGGCGACGGCGGCGCCGACGTGGAAATGATCGCCATGCGGCCGCGGCAGGTTGCGGACCGTCACCGCGCCCGTTTCGTCGGGCGCCGACGCGTGATCCGGCGAGCGCGCCAGCTCCTGCAGCAGGGTCAGCGTCCTCAGCTGCAGCGGGTTGAGGTTCAGCGCATTCTTCTTGTTCGGCATTTGGTCAGCCAGGGCGATTGCAACGGGGCGTCACGATAGCGTCTTGCCGGCGCGCGGCAAAGCCGGATTGCGCAGATTGCCGACCGCCGCGGCATCCTGTGCCAGCGGCCAAGCGAGGCTGGCGCGCAGCGGCAGATGATCCGAAGCGAGACGGGCGAGCGGCGAGCGGTGCACCGCGAACTCGCGGAGCACCGCGGGACCCGCGGCGTAGATGCGGTCGAGCGGCAGGATCGGGCACCACGACGGGAAGGTGCGCGGCGCCGGCGCGCGGCCGAGCTCGCGATCGAGCGCCGGGATGCCGCCGCGCCGGCCGCGCCATTCGTTGAGATCGCCCATCATCAGCAGGCCGTCGCCGTTGCTCGCGTTTCCATCCGCCGCGAGGATCGCCAGCAGGCGCTGGGTCTGTTGTCGGCGCTCGCGCACGCCGAGGCCGAAATGCGTCGCGATGACGCGCAGCACGCGATCGCCGGCGTCGAGATCGACGTCGATCGCCGCGCGCGGCTCGTGGCCTTCGACGCTGAGATCGATATGACGCGTCGCCAGCACCGGAAGGCGGGTCAGCACGGCGTTGGTGAAGCGGCCGCGATGCAGACGGAATTGCTGGCCGGCGATGATCGTCAGCCCGGCGGCTGCGGCGAGGAAGTTGCCCTGGTCGAGGCTGCGCGCCGCGTTGCGGCGCACCTCGACCTCCTGCAGGCCGATGATGTCGGCGTTGAGCTCGCGTAGAACCGAGGCGACACGCATCGGGTCATGACGGCGGTCGACGCCGACGCAACTATGGATGTTGTAGGTGGCGACCACGAGTCCCGGCGTCAGTGCTTCGGCCGGTACGGGCCGGCGGCGTCGCGCCACGCGACGCAAGCCACGCCGCTCCTTCGCTGCCGCTTGCTGCAAATGGACCGTCACGCGATACCCTCCACGCGCCGCAAGGCAAGCGCAGTCACGTGAGATGGCGGTTGATCGCGGTCCCGTCAATGGTTCGCGTCGGGGGCGGGCGCCGCCGAGGCCCGCTGTTCTCTCAGGAAGTGCGGCGGCGCGCCTTCTAGACCACGTCGTTGACGCGATTGCCCAGCTTGGAGATTAACCGCAGGATATCGGCCTGGAGATGGGGGTCGCGGATCCCGTAATAGCCGCGGATCAGCGCCATGATCTCGCGGCGATCGAAGGTTTCGGCCCCCGGAACGCCCTCGCCGGCGAGGTTGCCGGCGACCATCCCGTCGGGATAGCCCTCGAAGAAGAACGCGGGCGAGACTTCCAAGACCTGTGCGACGTCGTAGAGGCGGCTCGCCGAGATCCGGATGTCGCCGGATTCATATTTTTGAACCGCCTGGAAGGAGACGCCGATCTTGCTCGCGAGGGCACCTTGGCTCAGCCCAAGTTGAATGCGGCGAAGCCGCATGCGGCCGCCGACATAGACATCGATCGGATGCGGCTCGTTCTCTTTTCGCGAAATCGCCACCGAATACCCCCCTTCAGGATCATAAAAACCGGCTCAGCCGGGCGCATTGTATAGACATTATGGCAGTTTTTCCCCGGCGAGTAAACGTCCTTGCTCCCGGATGCAACGCACAATGCCAGCGCGAGGCGAGGCCTCGCCCGGTGGGCGACAAAATGCAGAGGAGACTATTGGTCGTTGGCGGCAGAAGCCGCCGCGGATCAGCGCAATCCGGCGTTGATTTTGTCGAGCGCGGCCTTGCCGGGCACGAGCACCGCATCGAGCTCGTTGAGCGGTGTCTCGACAGTGTTGAGGTAGGCGTGCAGATCGCCGGCCTCGGGATCGACGTAAAGCAGGCCCGTGACAACCTCGCCGGCGGCCTGCCGCTCCTGCAGGAAATTCATTGCGGCGATGCGGTCGCGCGCGTCGTAATCGGCGGCGAGCTTGTGCAGCCGCAGGGTCGAGCCGTCATGCTGCCGCACGCTCTGGATGGTGCCCGGCTCGTAGTCCGTGGTGATCGGCTCGCGACCCGAGATGACGTCGAGGAAATTCACCGCATCGTTGTGCTCGCGGACGTAGTCGAAGCTCTTCGTCGATCCGATGTGATTGTTGAAGGCGACGCAGGGGCTGACGCAGTCGATGAAAGCGGCACCCCGGTGCTGGATCGCCGCCTTGATCAGCGGCACGAGCTGTTTCTTGTCGCCGGAAAAGCTGCGCGCGACGAAGCTCGCGCCGAGGTTCATCGCCATGCTGATCATGTCGATCGGCTCGTCGCTGTTGAGGATTCCGCGCTTGCTCTTGGAGCCCTTGTCGGCGGTCGCCGAGAACTGACCCTTGGTCAATCCATAGACGCCGTTGTTTTCGACGATATAGACCATGTTGACGCCGCGCCGGAGGCTATGGGCGAACTGGCCGAGACCGATCGAGGCGGAATCGCCGTCGCCCGAGACGCCGAGATAGATCAGGTCGCGATTGGCGAGATTGGCGCCGGTCAGCACCGAGGGCATGCGCCCGTGGACGCTGTTGAAACCATGGCTGGCACCGAGGAAATACGTCGGCGTCTTCGACGAGCAGCCGATTCCCGACAGCTTGGCGACGCGGTGCGGCGGCAGGTCGAGTTCGAAACACGCCTGGATGATCGCGGCGCTGATCGAATCGTGGCCGCAGCCGGCGCAGAGCGTCGAGACCGAGCCCTCGTAGTCGCGATGCGTGAAGCCGAGCTTGTTGGTCGGCAAATTCGGATGATGCAGCGTGGGCTTGGCGAGATAGGTCATGGCACTGCCTTCCGAAGCGGCACGACGTTGGCGTCTGCCATCCGCTTTTCGATCTCGCGAAGGATGAAGCGGGCGGTGATCGGCGTGCCGTCGTAGTTGAGGACCTTGATCAGCTTCGCCGGGGCAATGTCGCCCTCGGTCATCAGCAACGTGCGCAGCTGCGCATCGCGGTTCTGCTCGACGACGAAGACATGGTCGTGCGCGGCGACGAAATCGAGAATGTCGTCATGGAACGGGAAGGCGCGGATGCGCAGCGTGTCGAGGTGCAGGCCCTGCGCCTCGAGCGCGGCTACCGCCTCGTGCATCGCCGGGCTTGTGGAGCCGTAGAAGATCGCGCCGAAGCGGGTCGGCTGCTTGGCGTCGCGTACCACGGGATGCGGCACCAGCTCCTTGGCGGTCTCGAATTTCTTCAGCAGCCGCTGCATGTTCTCGACGTAATCGGGGCCTTCCTCGCTGTAGCGCGCCCGGCTGTCCTTGGTGGTGCCGCGGGTGAAGAAGGCGCCGCGCTTGGGATGCGTCCCGGGGTAGGTGCGATAGGGGATGCCGTCGCCGTCGACGTCGAGGTATCGGCCGAAGTCCTTGCCGGCGTCGAGATCGGCGGCGGTCATCACCTTGCCGCGGTCGAGCCGCCGCGCATCGTCCCAGTCCAAGGGTGCGCAGAGCCGCTCGTTCATGCCGATGTCGAGATCGAGCATGACGAAGACCGGCGTCTGCAGTCGGTCGGCGAGATCGAAGGCGTCGGCGCCCATGGTGAAGCATTCGCGCGGATCCTCCGGCAGGAGGAGGATATGCTTGGTGTCGCCGTGGCTGGCATAAGCGCAGGACAGGATGTCGGATTGCTGCGTGCGGGTCGGCATGCCGGTCGATGGGCCGCCGCGCTGGACGTCGAAGACGACGGCGGGAATCTCGGCGAAATAGGCGAGGCCGATGAACTCCTGCATCAGCGAGATGCCGGGGCCCGAGGTTGCGGTGAAGGCGCGCGCGCCGTTCCAGGCGGCACCGATCACCATGCCGATCGAGGCGAGCTCGTCCTCTGCCTGAACGATGGCGTGACGCGACTTCTTGGTCTCCGGATCGAGGCGATAGCGGCCGCAGTGCCGCTGGAATGCCTCGGCCAGCGAGGAAGAGGGCGTGATCGGGTACCAGGCGCAAACCGTCGCGCCGCCGTAGACGGCGCCCAGTGCCGCCGCGTTGTTGCCTTCGAGAAAGATGCGGTCGCCGACGGCGTCGGCGCGCCGGATGCGCAGCCCGATCGGGCAATCGAGGTGCTTCATCGCATAGGCGTTACCGAGATGCAGCGCATGGACATTCGCCGCGATCAACTTTTCCTTGCCCTTGAACTGATCGCCAAGCAGGCCTTCGACCGCGGCGAGCTCGATGTCGAGCAGCGCCGCCAGCGCGCCGACATAGATGATGTTCTTGAATAGCTGACGCTCCCGCGGTTCGGTGTATTCAGCGTTGCAGATTTCGGTCAGCGGCATGCCGATGACCGTGACGTCGCTGCGGAACTTCGAGGTCGGCATCGCCTTCGTCGAATCGTAGAACAGATAGCCGCCGGGCTCGATCGAGGCGATGTCCTCGTTCCAGGTCTGTGGGTTCATCGCGACCATCAGATCGGCGCCGCCGCGCGCGCCGAGGTGGCCGGCTTCCGAAACCCGCACCTCGTACCAGGTCGGCAGGCCCTGGATGTTCGAGGGGAAGATGTTGCGTGGGCTGACCGGCACGCCCATCCGCAGGATCGAGCGGGCGAACAGCCGGTTGGCGCTCGCCGAGCCGGAGCCGTTGACGTTGGCGAATTTGACGACGAAGTCGTTGGTGCGTTCTATCGATTCTGGCATGCGAGCCCCACTTGCGACCCGACATGGGCCATGTCGAGAATGAAGCGCTGCATGTCCCACGCGCCGGTGGGACAGCGCTCGGCGCAGAGGCCGCAGTGCAGGCAGACGTCCTCGTCCTTCGCCATGATGCGGCCGGTCTTGAGCGGCGCCGAGACATAGATCTCCTGTGTCAGGTTCAGCGCCGGCGCGGTCAGGCGCCGCCGCAGATCCTCTTCCTCGCCGTTGGCCGTGAAGGTGATGCAATCCATCGGGCAGATATCGACGCAGGCATCGCACTCGATGCAGAGCGGCTCGGAGAAGACCGTCTGGACGTCGCAGTTGAGGCAACGTTCCGCCTCCTTGAAGGCGAGCTTGTCGTCGAAGCCGAGTTCGACCTCGACCCGGATGTCCTTGAGCGCGATCGCCTTGTCCTTCAACGGAACCTTGTACCGCTGGTCGTTGACGATGTCGTTGTCGTAGCTCCACTCGTGGATGCCCATCTTCTGGCTGGTCAGGTTGACGATCGGCCGCGGCCGGTCGCGGATGTCCTCGCCCTTGCAGAATTTATCGATCGAGATCGCCGCCTCGTGGCCATGCGCCACCGCCCAGATGATGTTTTTCGGGCCGAAGGCGGCATCGCCGCCGAAGAACACTTTGGGATTGGTCGACTGCATCGTCTCCTTGTCGACGATCGGCATGCCCCATTTGTCGAAGGCGATCCCGATGTCCTGCTCGATCCACGGGAAGGCGTTCTCCTGGCCGACTGCGACGAGCACATCGTCGCATTCGATCAGTTGATCGGCTTCGCCGGTCGGGACGAGGTTGCGCCGCCCTTTTTCGTCGCGCTCGGCCTTGACCTTCTCGAAGAGGACGCCGACCAGCCTGCAGTTCGCGTGGACGAACTCTTTCGGGACCATGAAGTTGAGGATCGGGATGTCCTCGTGCATCGCATCCTCCTTCTCCCAGGGGGACGCCTTCATCTCCTCGAAGCCGCTGCGAACGACGACGGTGACCTGCTCGCCGCCGAGCCGCCGCGAGGTGCGGCAGCAATCCATCGCGGTGTTGCCGCCGCCCAGCACGACGACGCGCCGGCCGATCTTCTCGATGTGGCCGAACGAGACGCTCGACAGCCAGTCGATGCCGATGTGGATGTTGGCGGCGGCCTCGTGCCTGCCGGGCAACTCGAGGTCACGGCCCCGCGGCGCGCCGGAGCCGACGAAGATCGCGTCGTAATCTTCGGTGAGCAGCGCCTTCATGCTGTCGATGCGTTCGCCGAAACGCGGCGTCACCCCCATCGCGAGGATATAGCCGACCTCCTCGTCGATCACCTGCTCGGGCAGGCGGAAATGCGGGATCTGGCTGCGGATCATGCCGCCGGCACGGCGGTCGGCATCATAGACGACGACCTCGTAGCCTTCCGGCAGCAGGTCGCGCGCGACCGTGAGGGAGGCGGGGCCGGCACCGACCAGCGCGATGCGCTTGCCGTTGCGCTCCGTTGCGCGTCCCGGGAGCCGCGCTGTGATGTCGCCCTTGTAGTCGGCCGCGACACGCTTCAGTCGGCAGATCGCGACCGGCTCTTCCTCGACGCGACCGCGGCGGCAGGCCGGCTCGCAGGGCCGGTCGCAGGTGCGGCCGAGGATCCCCGGGAAGACGTTCGACTGCCAGTTGATCATATACGCGTCGCCGTAGCGTTGCGCCGCGATCAGCCGGATGTATTCCGGAACGGGCGTATGGGCAGGACAGGCCCACTGACAATCGACGACCTTATGGAAATAATCCGGAACGGCGATCTCGGTGGGCTTCACGGGGGCTACTCCTCGGCGGCGCGCGAGCGATTCCGTCGGCGAAGCGGTGCCCACGAAATCGTTGGATTTCGTGACACGGAAGATCGCTGCGGCTCGGGACCTGCTTGGATCGCGATCAAGATTCTAATTCGGCCTCTCCACCCTCTTCCTCCCTCCGGCGCCGCCAGCCCAATCCTCCGGTCGCGCCCGCAGGACTGTATCTATGGCCGACTCGTGGTCGCCGCTCCCATTTGGCCCGACGGTTTTCCGCCTCGGCCCACAGGACTGTTTTCCTTACCGCTCGCCGCACCTTCCGCCGGGACCGGCAGGACGGACGCACCGTGCATTGCCCGAAATAATGGCATGACTCGTTCCGAGCAGTCCAGCGACAGCTTCGATCGCACCCCCGGAGATTGCACGCCGGCATCACTCCGCCGCATGACTGGGGTGGAGTGGGCAGCGCGCACGACCGTAACGGACGCCGGGTCAAACAGTGAGGGTTCGGCTGGGCGACCCGCTAATGGCCGGAGAGTGCGAGTGATTTGGCGAGCGCGTCGGTCTCGCACGTGATGTCCGCCTCGCCGCCGTCGATCGCCTCGTTGAGCGTCTCGATCTCCTCGACGTCGAGATGGTCGAGGCTCGAGCAATTCGAGGCGAGGTCGCCGACGTCGACGGTCAGAATGCGACCATGGCGATGAAGCTCCTGCTGGAGCAGCCGCAGCCCCGCCTTGATCGCGCAATGCTCACGCTGCGTGACGACCAGAACTCTCTTCATCTCTCCTCCGGGCACGACGCCTTAGCGTGGCATCAATCATACATATTGTGTTTAAACGTCTCAAGACCACAATAGTTCGATGGTGCCGGCCCGGTGTCCCATCTGTCGCGTGCTTTTGCCGTCGAATAATCGTGCCGAAAGAGCTATATCCATTATTTAATTCTCGCGAGTTACGATAAGAGAGCGGTCCGCGGACCAAGGGCAGGGATCAAGAACATGACGGCGGTGACAAGATATGCGGCCGGCTTCTTTGGCTGAAACGCGGACCAGTCGGTCGGTTCTCGCGCGCTGGATGCCTTCGCTGGTCCTCGTGATCGTTGGCGTCGCCCTCTCTTTCGCCGCTTTTGCGGTCACGCGACGCGTCGACGAGGCGCGCGTCCGCAGCGAGCTGGAATTGCGCGCCGAATGGCGGTTGCGCGGCATCGAGCGGAAGATCGCGGTCGACGTCAACTCGCTACAAGCGACGGCGGTCTTCGTCGCGACCCAGCCCATTCTCGCCGAGGCGGATTTTCATCGCTTTGCCCGGCTCGATCACGATTCCGAGGCGGCCAACAGCGGCCTGCTCTGGTCCCCTTTCGTGCGGGCAGCCGACCGCGCCGGTTTCGTCGCGGCGGTTCGGGAATCTGGGGTGCCCGATTTCGATATCGTCGAGCCTGACGGGCGCGGGGGTTTTGTCAGCGCGGCGGCGCGCGACGATTATCTTCCCGCGCTGTTCGAGGAGAATTACGATGGGCGCCCTGCGGCGCGCGGCCTCGACGGTGCCGCCGCGGCAGTGCGTCGCAGCGGGGCCGAGCTTGCCCGTGACACGGGGCAAGCCGTCGCGACGCCGCCGCTCCCGACGTACTTCGGGTCGCAGCTGGCGCTCGGCTTCCTGGTCTTCTGGCCGGTCTACACGACCGG
Source organism: Rhodospirillales bacterium (assembly GCA_028291405.1). GTDB lineage: Bacteria > Pseudomonadota > Alphaproteobacteria > ATCC43930 > CGMCC-115725 > URHD0088. The sequence continues at coordinate 50,359 of JAQGID010000211.1, forward strand.
CGAGGTGCCACCGACGGTGGCGGAGCGGCGTCAAGCCTTTCGCGGCGCGGCGGTCAGCCGCTACGGCTTCGACCGATTGCTGCCCCATGCGCTCCTCGACGCCCCGAAGATCGACGAGAGCATCGATTTCCGGGTCGATCGCGGTGGCGATGGCGAGGAGCCGATGCTGGTCGGCAGCTACGATCCGGTCGCCGACAAGATCACCGTCGGCGCGGTGGCGCCGCGGCAGGACGGCGTCGGCATCACCCGCAGCTTCGCCGTGCTCGGGCGCCAGTGGACGCTGCGCTTCCATTTCGCGCCGGAGCTCATCGCCGGGCTCGGCAGCCCGAATGCCGAGGTCCGGCTCGTGCTCGGCCTCCTGCTCACCGCCGCGATCGCCGGCTATTTTCTCCGCGAGCGGAGGCAGCGCTCGAACGTCGAATCGGAAGTGCGGCTGCGGACCAGCGAACTGGTCGCGGCGAACCGGCAGCTCAATCAGGAGATCGAGGAGCGCGAGCGAGCCGCCGTCGAGCTACGCCTCTGGGCGCATGCCTTCGCCAACGCCGCCTTCGGCATCGGCATCTCCGACCCGAGGACGCGTCGGATGCGTTTCGGCAACCCGGCGCTCGCGACCATGCTCGGCATGACGACCGCCGAGTTCGAGGGCTTGGCGACGATCGATCAGTTTCCCGTCGAGGAACGCGGCAGGGTTCGCGCAATCATGGAAACCGTCGATCGCGTCGGCAGCGTCCTCTTCACGACGCGGCATCGCCGCAAGGACGGGACGATTTTTCCGGTGCAGATGAACGTCACCAGCGTACGCGACGTCGACGGGACGGTGCTCTACCGCATCGCCTCGATCCTTGACATCACCGAGGCGCACCGCACCGAGGAGGCCTTGCGCCAAGCCCAGAAAATGGAAGCGATCGGCAACCTCACCGGCGGCATGGCGCATGATTTCAATAACATCCTGGCGATCATCATCGGCAACCTCGATCTGGCGCGGCCGCGCATCGCGGGCGACGCCGAGACCGACGAGCTCGTCGGCGAATGCCTAGAGTCGGCGCTGCGCGGCGCCGATCTCACCCGCCGGCTGCTCGCCTTCGCGCGTCGCCAGCCGCTTCGCCCGCGCCGCTTCGACGTCAACGAGCTGGTCGCGAACGCGGTCAAGCTGCTGCGCCGCCTGCTCGATGAAAACGTCGTGATATCGCTCGATCTGCCGCCGGAGACCTGGCCGGTGCTGGCGGATCCGGCGCAGCTCGAGGCGGCGCTCACGAACCTTGCGACCAACGCGCGCGATGCGATGCCCAACGGCGGGACCCTGCTGATCGCCACCGGCAATCGACAGCTCGACGAGGATTACGCGGCGACGCATCCCGAGGTCGTCGCCGGCGACTATGCGATGATCGAGGTCAGCGACACCGGGTCGGGAATGGCGCCCGAGGTGGTCAGCCGAATCTTCGAGCCGTTCTTCACCACCAAGGACCGCGACAAGGGCACCGGGCTCGGCCTCAGCATGGTGTTCGGCTTCATGAAACAGTCGGGCGGCCACGTCAACGTCTACAGCGAACCCGGCGTCGGCACGACGTTTCGTCTCTATCTGCCGCGGTCCGGAGAGGCTGCCGAGGCGACCTCGTCGGCGGCGCCGGTCGCCTATGCCCGCGCCGCCGGCGAGACGGTCCTCGCGGTCGAGGACAATGCCGCGCTGCTCCGCGTCGTCGTGCGCCAGCTCGAGGAGTTCGGCTACCGCGTCCTGGCGGCCGACGGCGCGACGGCGGCGCTGACGATCCTCGCGAGCGAGCCGGTCGACATGCTCTTCACCGACGTCATCATGCCCGGTGTCGTCGACGGGTTTGCCTTGGCGCGCGAGGCGCTCGCCCTGCAGCCGTCGATCAAGGTCGTGCTTACCTCCGGTTTCCCCGAGGCGAAGATCAACGGCCATCTCGGGCCGAGCGGCGGCTCGGCGCGGCTGCTCAGCAAGCCGTATCGCAAGGAGGAATTGGCGCAGGTACTGAGGCAGGTGCTTGACTCCTAGATCAGGCCTGTTGTGATGGGCGCGTGCTCCGAGCCTTGTCGGGCGGTGACGGGGAGGGGGATATGGCAAAGATACTGATCATCGACGACGACCCGCAGGTCCGTAAGCTGGTCGGTCGCATCCTGACCGCCCAGGGCCACGACGTCGCGGTGGCGGAAGACGGGAACGACGGGCTGCGGCGGTTTCGGGCGGAGCAGCCGGCCCTGGTCATCAGCGATCTGGTGATGCCGGAGAAGGAGGGGATCGAAACGATCCGGGAGATCCGCCGCCTGTCGTCGGCAATCCCCATTCTCGCGATTTCCGGCGACAGCGGCGTCTTTCTCGACATCGCCACCAAGCTCGGCGCGAGTCGGGCCCTGTCGAAGCCTTTCCGCAGCGCCGAGCTGATCGCGGCGGTGAACGACCTGCTCGGCGCGTGACGCGCGGCGCCCGGCTCGATCGCTCTATCGCCGGGGATGTCTGTCCATAAGCTTGCTTATTATAAGCATGAGCAGCTACCGCTCATTGGACAGAGGACATTGATCATGAGCACCCGGACCACCAAGCTCGCCATCGCCCTTTCGGCCGCGCTCGTTGCGACCACGGCCATGGCGCCGCTCGCCTCGGCGCGCGATTGGCGGGAGGAAGCTCAGCATAACGAACGGCACGACGACCGCGGCCGCGGTCACGACGATACCGCCGCCTGGGTCGGGCTGGGCATCGCCGCGCTCGCGGGAGTCGCGATCGCTGCCAACGCGTATCCCGAACCGGTTTACGCCCCGCAGCCGGTTTACGCCCCGCAGCCGGTCTACGCCCAGCCGGTCTACGCCCAGCGCGTCCCGAGTTGCACGACGATCAACGGCTATGCCGCGTGCATCGGCCGCGACGGCGCCTGGCATTACGTCAGGTAAGGGCGGCTCGGCCGCCGTTTAGCGAAAGTCGCCGATCTTGGCGCCGGACGCCGGGTCCCATTCGCAGGTGACCCGGCGATCGCCTTTCTTGTCGGTCACCGAGAGATCCACCCGATATCGGCCTTGGTCGATCGGCGTCGCGGTCAGCTGGTCGAGGACCTCGAGCCCCTGTTTATCGGCCGCGGCCTCGCAGGCTTGCACCGCCGGGTTCGTCGGCCGCGGGACGCCGCCGCCGCAGGCCGATAATGCCGCGCCGAGAATCGCGGCACCGGTCAGGCTTCGCGCCCCCAGCCACCACCCGTTTGTCATGCCGCCGCCCCCTCGCCCCCGTTTCCAGCCGCAGAGCAATATCGAGCAGCGCCAATCGTGTCCAGCGCCGAACCCCTCTCCTGGGGGTGTCCCCGGCGATCGCCGTTCTTCCTTGAGGCTAAAACCGGATCGGTCACATAATCGGCGCATCGGTAAGAACGATGGCATGGGAAAGCCGGCGATGGCCAGGGATCGGGACCTAGCAGAGAACGGCGACGGCGAGGGCTATCGCCGCGCGCTGGTCCGGCTGCAGATCGAGCTCGTCAAGCTGCAGCGCTCGATCATCGCCGACGACCGCAAGATCATCGTCATCTTCGAGGGCCGCGATGCCGCCGGCAAGGACGGCACGATCAAGCATATCGTCGAGCATTTGAGCCCGCGCGAGACGCGCGTCGTCGCCCTGTCGAAGCCGAGCGAGCGGGACGCCAGCGCCTGGTATTTCCAGCGCTACGTGCCGCAGCTGCCGCTCGCTCAGGAGATGGTCCTCTTCAACCGCAGCTGGTACAACCGCGCCGGCGTCGAGCGCGTCATGGGTTTTTGCAGCAAGGGAGACTACGAGGAATTCATGGAGACCGTGCTGCCCTTCGAACAGATGCTCGAGCGCTCCGGCATCCGGCTCTTCAAATATTACCTCGACATCACCAAGGCCGAGCAGAAGCGCCGCCTCAAGTCGCGCCGCGACGACCCGCTCAAGCAGTGGAAGATCAGCCCGATCGACGAGGTCGCGCCCAAGCATTGGAAGGATTACAGCGCCGCGCGCAACGAGATGTTCTCGCGGACGCACAGCCCGCTCTCGCCGTGGTTCGTCGTCCGTGCCGACGACAAGCATGCAGCGAGGCTCAACGTCATCCGACATCTTCTTTCGCAGCTCGACTACAAGGGAAAGACCAAGCGACTCGTGCGCGCCGATCCCGAGGTCGTCTTCGCTTACGACGCCCTCTGCCTCGATAACGGCATGATCGCCCCGTGATCCCCGAGGCATCGAGTCGCCAAGCCGACAGTCGCGGCGTCATATTAGCGACATCAACGGGTGGTAGAAGAATGGCCCTAGGGCCTCGACGGATGGGGGCTTGTTTGCGGCGGGGGGCCGGTTGGTGTATAAGCGCGGGGTCGACGGAGCCATCGGTTCCAAGGCGCAGGGCGATGCCTTCGACCATCCGCCCTGCGCGCCGTCCTTGCCGCGCGCCGGAAGCCGACCGGCACGAGATCACGGGGGCAAGTTCATGATCATGCAATCGCGCTCCCCGCACGCCATCGAGCAGCCGCGGTCGGAGCGGGCGGGCGGCAACTTAGAAGTTCGCCTCGCCCGGACCGCCGAGGAGATCGATGCGGCCCAGGCGCTGCGCTACAGCGTCTTCGTCGAGGAGATGGGCGCGACGCCGAGCGCCGAGGCGCTACGGACGCGCCGCGATCGCGACCGCTACGACGATTATTGCGATCATCTGCTGGTCCTCGATCATTCGCGCGGCACCGGCGCCGCCGCGGTAGTGGGGACCTATCGCCTGCTGCGCCGTTCGGTCGCCGACCGCCATGGCGGCTTCTATACCCAGACCGAGTTCGACATCGCGCCGCTCCTCGCCGTCGAGGGCGAGTTGCTCGAGCTTGGACGGTCCTGCGTCGCCGCCGGCTACCGCAACCGGCCGAGCATGCAGATGCTGTGGCGCGGCATCGGCGAATATTCCCTGCATTACGACATCAAGCTGATGTTCGGCTGCGCCAGCCTGCCGGGGACGGATATCGCCGAGCTGGCGCCGGCGCTGACCTATCTGCATCATTTCCATCTGGCGCCGCCGGCCTTGCGCGCCCGCGCCCTGCCGGACCGCTACGTCGCGATGGACATCCTCAAGCCAGAGGACATCGACGCCGCTGCCGTCGTCGAGCAATTCGCCGGCCGCGCCGCGATCGCCGCGCTACCGCCGCTGATCAAGGGCTATCTGCGACTCGGCGCGCTGATCGGCGAGGGCGCCGTCATCGACCGCGAGTTCAACACGACCGACGTCTGCATCATCGTCGTCACCGACCGAATCACCGACAAGTATTTCAACCATTACATCCGCACGACCTGATTGGCCCTCAGCCGAGGAAGTGCGATAGCAGGAACAGCAGGCAGCCGACGCAGGCGCCGACCAGCGTTCCGGTGATCCGGATGTATTGCAGGTCGGCGCCGAGCGCGAGCTCGAGCCGGTCGACGACGGTCTTCGTCTCCCAGCCGCGCACGACCTCGCTGATGAAGCGGCCGATCTCGTGCCGCCACGGCACGACCACCGCCAGCATCGCCTCCTCGACCGCGGCGTTGAGCCGCGCCCGGATTGCCGCATCGGCCTCGAGCGTCCGGCCCAGCGACAGCAGCCCACGGCAGATCGCCTCCCGGGTGCGTGACTGCGGCTGCGTCAGATCGTCGAGGACGACGCCGCGCATCCCGTCCCACAGCGTCGCCATCCAGCCCTTGATCTCGGGCTGCTCGAGCAACTGGTTCTTCAAATCGTCGAGTTTCCGGCGATGCGACGGCGAGGACACGAGGTCGGATGCGAGAAGCTCGAGCCGGGCCCGGAAGGCGAGGCGGCGCAGACTCTCGCGGTCGCGCAGCTCGTCGAGAAACTCGACGACACCGGTGATGATCGCGCTGGCGATACGGCGGTCGACCGTCTTCGGGACCCACCATGCCGAACGCTCCTCGACGACGCTGCACAGCATCGCGGAATTCTCGGCGAGGGCGCTCTGCAATGCGTCGATCAGCCGGTCGAACAAGGCGTCGAAGGGCGCCCCGACGGTGATCGCCGAGAGCGCGCGGCCGATGCCGGCCGAAAGATCCGCCGCGCGCAGCTGCTCGCCGAGGGCACGAATCGCGAAGTCGCGGATCTCCGGGTCCTCGAGCGCCCGCACGAGATGCGGCAGCAGCTGGATGATCCGTTCGGCCGCCGCCGCGGCGTTGCGCTCCTCGGCCAGGAACTGCGCGAGCCGCCCGGCCAAATCGGTCTCGCGGAGCTTGGCCGAGAGCAGCGGTGCGGTCAGGAAGTTGCCGGCGACGAAGGCGCCGAGGCCCTCGCCGATGCGGTCCTTGTTACGCGCCACGATCGCGGTGTGGGGAATCGGCAGGCCGAGCGGGTGGCGGAACACCGCGGTCACTGCGAACCAATCGGCGAGGGCGCCGACGATGGCAGCTTCCGCGGCGGCACGCACGAGCTCCATCCAGAAGCCCATGCCTCGCAACGCCGTCGCCGCGGCGAAGACGGCGGCGGCGGCGAGCAGCAGCCCCGTCGCCAGCAATTTGTTGCGGCGCAACGCCCGGCGCTGGCCGGTCTCGATCACATCGATCGGGGAAAGTGCGCCCGGCAAGTCGCGTGAAATGTCGTTCATGGCGTTAGGATAAACGTCATTCCAACGAAAGTCGGAATCCATCTTGCCGCGGCGGCTTTCCTCATCTCCCATGGATACCGGCTTTTCGCCGGTATGACGGCAACTCCTTCGTAACTCCGTTGGCATCGACGCACCAAGCCGTTGCGATAACGCCGACATTTTACGTGCCATGCATGCTAGAATGTCGGACAACGCGAGCGTCAGGGGAGGGCGAATTGGCATCATCGACGGACGGTGTCCTGGCAGGCAAGGTGGCGCTCGTCACCGGCGGCAACAGCGGCATCGGCGCGGCGGCGGTGCGCATGCTGGCCGACGCCGGCGCCAGCGTCGTCGTCGGCTACAACAACGGCCTCGACCGCGCTCGCGCCCTGATCGAGCAGCTTCCCGGCGCGAACCATCTGGTGCAGCGGATCGTGCTCGAGGATGCCGCGACCGTCCGCGCCGCCGCCGCCGCGATCGGCGACCGATACGGCCGTGCCGACATATTGGTGAACTCGGCCGGCTTCACCCGGCCGATCCCGCACGCCGATCTCGACGCGCTCGACGACGATTTCATGGACCGGATGCTGATCGCCAACGTGCGCGGCCCGTTCTCGATGATCCGCGCCCTGACGCCGCTGCTGCGGGCGAGCGGCGACGGCGTCATCGTCAACGTCTCCTCGGTCTCCGGCTTCACCGGCTCGGGCAGCAACATCGCCTATTGCGCCGCCAAGGGCGCGCTCGACACGATGAGCCTCGCGCTGGCGCGGGCGCTCGGCCCCGAGATCCGCGTCCTCTGCGTCTCGCCGGCGGCGGTCGCGACCGATTTCGTCGCCGGCCGCGACCGCGCCGCGCTGGAGAAGCAGGCACAGGCGGTGCCGCTGAAGCGCGTTGTCGAGCCCGAGGACGTGGCGCGCGCCATCATCGCCTGCATCACCCATCTCACCGCCGCGACCGGCACGACGATCGTCGTCGACGCCGGCCGGCATCTATGAGGCAGACCGCAACATGACGATTGTCCCGCCGGCCGATCCCGCCCTCGTCGCCGAGCTCGTCACCGGCAACCGTATCCTCTACGACCAGAAGATCGTCGATGCCTTCGGCCATCTCAGCGTCCGCCATGACAAGGATCCGACGAAATATCTGATGTCGCGCCATCTCGCGCCCGGCCTCGTGACGCCGGACGACCTCGTGACCTTCGACCTCGACAGCGTGCCGGTCGTCGACATCGGCAAGCGCTACTACAGCGAGCGCTTCATCCACGGCGAGATCTACAAGGCGCGCCCCGAGGTCGTGGCGGTCGTGCATTGCCATGCGCCGCAGCTGATCCCGTTCGGGGCGACCAAGGTGCCGCTGCGGCCGATCTACCACATGAGCGGCTTCCTCGGCGCCGGCGTGCCGATCTTCGAGATCCGCGACACCGGCGGGATCACCGACATGCTGGTCCGCACGCCGGTGCTCGGCCGCGCGCTCGCCGCCTCGCTCGGCGACAAGCCGGTCATCCTCATGCGCGGCCATGGCGCGACGATGGTCGGCAACTCGATCAAGCACGTCGTCTACCGCGCCGTCTACGCCGCGCTGAACGCGGCGCTCCAGATGGAGGCGCTGCGGCTCGGTGAGCCGATGTTTCTCTCGGAGGAGGAGGCGGTGCTCGCCGCCCAACGCAACGACAATGCGCTGGATCGCGCCTGGAACATGTGGCAACGCGAGGCGCTCGGCGCCAACTGAACGGATACGGGGAGAACCGACCATGAGAAACGCAATTCGCGGCATCGCCGCCTTGGCGCTGGCCGCTTTCGCGGTCGCGCCGGCGCGAGCCGCCGATCCTTACGAGATCCACGTCGTCCTGCCGCTGACCGGCGGCGGCTCGTTCATCGGCCTCAAGACAAAGGCCAATTTCGAGGCGCTCGAGGCGATGGTCAACCAGGAGGGCGGCGTCCAGGGACGGCCGGTCCGCTTCGTCTTCGCCGACGACCAGAGCAGCCCGCAGCGCGCCGTCCAGGTCACCAACGAGATCCTCGAAAAGAAGCCGCCGGTCGTTCTCGGCTCGGCGGTCGTCGGGATGTGCAACGCGATGCAGCCGCTGATGGCCGGCGGTCCGGTGCACTACTGCCTCTCGCCCTCGTTCAAGGCGCCGCCCGGCGGCTACGGCTTCTCGGCCGCGCCGGCGAGCGACGACCAGGTCGCCGCCCTCATCCGCTATTTCCGTCTCAAGGGCTGGACCAAGCTGGCGGTGCTCAACAGCATCGACGCGACCGGTCAGAATGCCGACGCGTCGATCGAGCGCGCCCTCGCCATGCCGGAGAACAAGGACATCAAGAAGGTCGAGCATCAGCATTTCAACCCGACCGACGTCAGCGTCGCGGCGCAGATGGAGCGCATCAAGGCGGCCGGGGCCGATTCGCTGATCGCCTGGACGACCGGGGCGCAGGTCGCGACCGTCTTCAAGGCGATGATCCAGGCGGACGTCGACATTCCGATCGGCACCAGCAGCGGCAACCAGATCTTCGCCCAGCTCGACCAGTACCTCGCCTTCCTCCCCAAGCACCTCTATATCGGCTCGGCGATCCACCCCGAGCACGACGGCGTGCTGACCCTCGATCCGCCGGTCGAGGCGGTGCAGCACAAGATGTATGCGGCGCTGGCGGCGCATGACCTGCGCGCCGACATCGCCACCGCCGCCTCATGGGACGCCGGGCTGATCGTCGTCGACGCGTTGCGCAAGCTCGGCACCGCTCCCACCGCCGACCAGATCCGCCAGCATATCCTCGGCCTCACCGATTTCGCCGGGATCGACGGCATCTATAATTTCAAGCAGCACCCGGATCGCGGCATCGGGCCGGAGAGCTCGACGGTGGTGACTTACGATCCCGAGAAAAAGCGCTGGGTCTGGCTAAGCAAGCCGGGCGGCATACCCTTGCCATAAAGTCAAAGCTCTTTTGGGGGGCAAGGCCTCCATTAGGATCGATCGCCAGGGTGGAGGAGACCCTTAAGAATGCGCCTTTAGCTCTGGCGAGGAGCCGACCGTTCCGTTACCTAATACGAAGGTGACGGTTCCGCGGCACAGAGCCGCGGGGCTACGGGGACGGTCGGTCGGCGGGCTGGGCGTGACCGATGCCGGAATCGGCGCTTGGTCGGGGGAATCCGGTGGCGACATCGAGCAGCGAGATCCGCTCAGGGGATGCGGACCGGCGGAGCCGTCTCTGCCGCACGGCGGGCGTTGCTCTCGCCGTGGCGCTGGTCTCGGTCGGCGTCGCGCGGGCACAATCGCTCGAGGAGCTGCGCAATCTCTCGATCGATGATCTCGCGAATATCGAGATCACCTCGGTTTCCAAGCGGCCCGAAGCGCTCAGCCAGGCCCCGTCGGCGATCTTCGTCATCACCGCCGACGACATCCGCCGCTCCGGCGCCGCCAGCCTCCCCGAGGCGCTGCGGCTGGCGCCCAATCTCGAGGTCGCGCGGATCAACTCGCAGGACTATACGATCTCGGCCCGCGGCTTCAACTCGGCGAACGCCGCCGACAAGCTGCTGGTACTGATCGACGGGCGCAGCATCTACTCGCCGTTCTTCCACAACGTCAACTGGAACCAGAACGAGGTGATGCTGGACGACGTCGATCGCATCGAGGTGATCAGCGGACCCGGCGGCACGCTGTGGGGCGCCAATGCGGTGAACGGCGTCATCAACATCATCACCAAGAGCTCGCAGGAGACGCAGGGCGGGCTGGTCGATCTCAAATACGGCAGCTTCGACCAAAGCGGCGCCGGGCGCTGGGGCGGCAAGGCCGGCGACAACGCCACCTATCGCGCCTATGCGCAGGGCTTCGGCCGCGGCCAAACGAAGATCGCGGCGACCGGCGCCAACGGGCTCGATGGCTGGAACGGCCGCCAGGCCGGCTTCCGCAGCGACTGGAAGGGGCGCGCTGACGGGCTGACCGTCCAGGGCGACATGTACGAGAACCAGTTCGACAGCGGCGGCCGCAGCAACGGCGGCAATCTGCTCGGCCGCTGGACGCGGCAATTGAACGCCGGCTCGACCCTCGAGCTTCAGACCTATTACGACCGGGCCGACGAGAGCCCGAGCGTCGGGATCCATGACAACGTCAATACTTTCGACCTGCAGCTGCAGCACGTCTTTCCGCTGGGCGCGCGGCAGGAGATCGTGTGGGGCGCCGGCCAGCGCGTCTGGAGCGACCGCTTCGTGCCCGTCAACGGCGCCGCGATCGTTCCGGGCAACGAGACATTGGCGCTGACGAACGTCTTCGCGCAGGACACGATCAGCCTGCTCGCGAGCCTCAAGCTGACGATCGGGATGAAGCTGGAATACAATACGCTCAGCGGATTGGAGCCGATGCCGAACCTCCGGCTCGCCTGGCAGGTCGATCCCAGCAATCTGCTGTGGACGGCGGTTTCGCGTGCCGCCGAAACGCCGTCGCGGCTCGACCGCAACCTCGTCATCGCGCCGATCTTCGGCCCGTCGCCGAGCTTCCGCTCGGAGCACGTCATCGCCTACGAGGCTGGATACCGCACGCAGCCGACGGCGAAGACGACGCTGTCCGTCTCGCTTTTCTACAATCAGTACAGCGATCTGCGCACGACATCCCTGAGCGGCGGCACGCCATTGTTCATCTTCGAGAACGATCTCGAAGGCGACACCTACGGCGCCGAGCTCTGGGGCGACGTCAAGCTGGCGAGCTGGTGGCGTCTCAGCCCCGGCGTCGAAATCTTCCGCAAGTCGCTCCATCTCAAAACGGGCGGCAGCGACTTCGCCGGCATCCAGACCGCCGCCGGCATCGATCCCGGCCACCAATTCTTCCTGCGCTCGTACCTGGATCTGCCGCACGATCTCGAATTCTATCTCGCGCTGCGCCAGGTCGGCAGTCTTCAGCTCGCCGAGATCCCGGCATATTTCGAGGCGGACGCTAGTCTCGGATGGCATGTCACGCCCGCGCTGGAGATCGCAATCACCGGGCAGAATCTCGTCCACGCCAGCCATGTCGAGGCGACCAATGGCTTCGGCGTGAATTACCGCATTCCCCGCAGCGTCCTCGGCAGCTTGCGGCGGAGCTTCTGAGTGCATTTTATCCGCTCCACGATCAGGGTGCGCGAGGTCGGGCGTGCGGCGCTTGCCATCGTCCTGTCGCTCGCGGTTCCCCTCGATGTGGCGCAGGCCGAAACGGCGCCGCTCGAGCTCGCCGTGAAGGCGACGTATCTTTATAAGTTCGCGCCATTCGTCGAATGGCCGCCGATCGCCTTCGCGACCCCGTCGAGCAGCTTCATCGTGTGCGTCGTCGGCGACGATCCCTTCGGCGACGTGCTGGATCGTGCGGTGTCCGGCCAGCGGGTCGGCGATCGGCCGATCGTCCTGCGGCGATTGGCGCGGGCCGCCCCGGGCTGCCACATCCTCTATGCCGCGGGCTCGGCGGCCCAGCCGGTGCATGAGATCATCGATTCCGTGCGCGGCACGCCGGTGCTCACCGTGACGGATCGGGCGCCGGACGGCGCCAAGGGCATCGTCAACCTCGTCGTTCAGGAGAACAAGGTCCGCTTCGAGATCGACGACCGCGCCGCGACGGCAAGCGCGCTGGTCGTCAGCTCGAAACTCCTCAGCCTCGCGGTTCGCGTCAGGCCAAGATCCTAAGGGCGCCGCATGAACTCACGGTCGACATGTCGAATTTCTGGAAGCTGACCCCGGTCATCGCCCTGACGACGGCGGTCGCGCTGGTCCTCGCCGGCGTGCTGATGGCGCTCTACATCGAGCGCAGCTACAAGGCGCAGAAGATCGACGAGGTCGGGGTGCAGGCGGCGATCCTCGCCTCGACCGTTGCCGCGGCGCTGGTCTTCGGCGACCACGAGGCGGCCCAGGAATACGTCGATGCGCTGAGGGTCAATCCCGAGGTCCGCACTGCTGCGGTCTTCGATGCCTCGGGGACGCTTTTCGCCAGCTACCGGAGATCGCCCGAGGCGCGTTTGCCGGCGCAAGCCGAGGCACCGGGGACGCGCGTCGCCGGCGACCGATTGATCGTCGTGGCGTCGGTGCGCCAGGGCGACGCCGCCTTCGGCACGGTCTACGTCGAGACGGTCACCGAGCCCTTCACGCGACGGCTCGAACGCTATGGCGTCATCGCCTTGCTCGTCACCATGGCGGTCGTCGTCGTGGCGGTGCTCGGCGTCGCGCAATCGGCGCTGGGCAACGCGAACGCCGAGCTGGCGCATCGAGCGTCGGATCTCGCGACGGCGAACGAGAATCTCCAGGCGCAGATCGCCGAGCGCGAGAAGGTCGAGGAGGCGCTGCGTCAGGCCCAGAAGATGGAGGCGATCGGCCAGCTCACCGGCGGGGTCGCGCACGATTTCAACAATCTGCTGCAGGTGATCCTCGGCAATCTCGGCGCCGCGCAGCGCCGCCTGCAACGCGACAGCGCGACCGGTGGAGGCGAAGTCCTGCGCCATGTCGAAGCCGCGATCGGCGGCGGCGAGCGGGCGGCGACGCTGACGCAGCGGCTGCTCGCCTTCTCGCGACGCCAGCCGCTCGCGCCGAAACCGCTCGACGTCAACCGGCTGGTCTCCGGCATGACCGATCTGCTCCATCGGACGCTCGGCGAGGCGATCGACATCGAGACGGTTCTCGCCGGCGATCTGTGGCGCACCTCGGCGGACGCCAATCAGCTGGAGAACTCCCTGCTCAACCTCGCGGTCAACGCCAAGCACGCGATGCTGCAGGGCGGCCGGCTGCGGCTCGAGACCGCCAACGCGCGGCTCGATGCGACCTATGCGGCGCTGCACGAGGAGGTGCAGCCCGGCGACTACGTCGTCATCGCGGTGACCGACACCGGCACCGGCATGACGAAGGACGTGCTCACGAAGGCCTTCGAGCCCTTCTTCACGACCAAGGATTTCGGCCAGGGCACCGGGCTCGGCCTGTCGCAGGTCTACGGCTTCATGAAGCAGTCCGGCGGCCACGCGAAAATCTACAGCGAGCCTGGGCACGGCACGACGGTCAATCTCTATTTGCCGCGGCTCACAGCGGCCGAGCCCGCGGCGCCGACCGGCGCCGCCGCCTTGCGCGCCTCGCCGGCCGGAGCCGCGGACGAGCTGATCCTTGTCGTCGAGGACGATCCGGGGGTCAGGGCCTTCTCGGTCCAGATGCTGCGCGAGCTCGGCTACAGCGTGATCGAGGCGGCGAACGCCGAGGCCGCCCTGGACTCGCTCCGGAGATCGCCGGGCGTGCGCCTGCTCTTCACCGACGTCGGACTGCCCGGCGGAGTCAACGGGCGCCAGCTCGCCGAACGGGCGCGGTGGCTGCGGCCCGGTCTGCGGATCCTCTACACCACCGGCTATGCCGGCGGGCCGATCGTCCATCGGGGCAGGCTCGATCCCGGCGTCGAGCTGATCGGCAAGCCCTTCTCGTATTTCGACCTGGCGACACGGGTCCGCGCGGTCCTGGAGCGTGACATCTGATCCGGCCGCCGGCGCGATGGCGACCCTTGATCGTCATGGTCGCGCGGCGAATTTGCGCGTAAGCAATTCACGAGGATTCGGGCCGGCAAGGCCGTAGGGGAGGAGCACGCGATGAAGACCGGGGATCTTTTCGACGTCCGAGGGCTTGCGACCATCGTCACCGGCGGCGGCAGCGGCATCGGCCTCGCCTGCGCCGAGGCGATGGCGGACAATGGCGCGCGCGTCACGCTGATGGATATCGATGCCGCACGGCTCGATGCGGCGGTCGCCCGGCTGCGCGACGCCGGCGGCGACGTGCGCGGCGCGATGGTCGACGTCACCGACCGCGCCGGCCTCAATCGCGCCTTCGACGAGACGGCGGCGCATTACGGGAGGCTCGACGTCGTCTTCGCCAATGCCGGGATCGGCGGTGGACCCGGCTTCCTCGCACTCGACGGCGCGCGCAATCCGGCGGGCGCGATCGAGAGCATCGCCGAGGAATTCTGGGACCGCGTGCTGGCGATGGATCTGACCTCGGTCTTCACGACGATCCGCGCCGCGGCGCGTCACATGAAAAGTCGCAACGCCGGCCGCATCATCGTCACGACGTCGATCTCCGCCGGCAAGACCGAGCTGCACGTCGGCACGCCCTATGTCGCCGCCAAGGCCGGGTCGGCGCAGCTCGTCCGCCAGGCGGCGCACGAGCTGGCGGGCTATAACATCCTGGTCAATGCGATCGCCCCGGGGCCGGTCGCGACGAACATCTCTGGCGGCCGTCTACAGGACCCGGCGGTCCAGGCGAGCTTCGCGCGGCTCTTTCCGCTGCACCGCATGGGGAATACCGACGACATCCAGGGGATCGCCCTGTTTCTCGCCTCGCCGGCGTCGCGTTTCGTCACCGGGGCGCAGATCGTCGTCGACGGCGGCTATACGCTGGGTGCCGCCGACTGAATTCATGACCGCGGCCGATGCCGGGACGGCGGCGCCGAGCCATCGTTGGGCGATGCTGGCGGGCGTCTGGCTCGTCTATGCCTGCTTCGGCGCGACCGCGGCGGCGATCGCGCCGCTGGTCTCGCACATTACCGAGGAGCTCGCCCTCAGCCACACGCAGATGGGCAGCATCCTCGGCGCCTGGCAGTTCGTCTATATCGGCGCCGCGATCCCCTGCGGCGCGCTGCTCGACCGGCTGGGCGCGCGCCGCGGCCTGACGCTGGGCGCGCTCGTCGTCGCCGCCTCGGGCATTATGCGCGGGCTGGCGACCGACTACCCGACGATGCTCCTCGCCGTCGCCGCCTTCGGCATCGGCGGCCCGCTGGTCTCGGTCGGCGCGCCCAAGGTCATCAGCCAATGGTTCGTTGGCCGCGAGCGCGGCCTCGCGATGGGCGTCTACAACGTCGGCCAGGCGGTCGGAACGATCTTCGCGCTGCTGCTGACCTCCAGCGTCGGGCTGGCGCTCGCCGGCGGCAATTGGCGGCTCGTCCTCATCGTCTACGGCATCGTCGCCCTCGCCGCGGCGCTCGTCTGGTACGCCATCGGCAGCCACGGCGCGAGCCGCGCGATGGAGCAGCGCAGCGCCGCCGAGCCGCGCCAGAACCAGGCCGAAATCTTCGTCGAGCTGCTGCGCGTCCCGGCGCTCCGCACGATCCTCGTCCTCGCCTTCGGCACGTTCTTCTTCGGCCATGCGCTGACCAACTGGCTGCCCGAGATTCTGCGCGCCGGCGGCATGGACCTGGCGAGCGCCGGTCTCTGGGCCAGCGTCCCGGTCTTCGTCGGCATCGCCGGCGCGCTGATCTTTCCGCGCCTCGCGGTGCCGCGGCGGCGCATGGCGATCCTCTCCGGCCTCTTCGCCGCGCAGATGCTGGCGCCGCTGCTGATCGAATGGAACGCCGGCATGCCGCTGGCGCTCGGCCTCGTCCTTCAGGGCCTTGCTCGCGGCTCGCTGTCGATCGTCGTCGTCCTCGTGCTGATGGAGCTGCCCGAGGTCGACTCACGACGCATGGGGGCCGCCGCCGGCCTTTATTTCACGGCGGGCGAGATCGGCGGCGTGCTCGGCCCGCTCACCATCGGCACGCTCTATGATCTTACCGGCGGTTTTGCCGCCGGGCTCACGTGCCTCGCCGCGCTCTGCCTCTGGCAGCTCCTGCTGCTGACGCGGCTGCGCGCCGTCCTGCGCTGAAACTTCGCGCCGATTATTGAATTCGCCGTGGGCAGGATTGACAGCGGATAGGGGGGTACATTTTACTTTTGAAATAATTCCCGCGCACACGTGCCGCCCGTTCAACTGACCCGGAGAGATCGCGTATGAAGGGCAAATACATCACCGTCGCCGCCAACGACGGCGGCGCCTTCAGGGCCTATCTGGCGACGCCGGAGAGTGGCAGCGGGCCGGGGATCGTCCTGCTGCAGGAGATCTTCGGGATCAACCAGTACATGCGCGACGTCGCCGATTCCTATGCCGAGGAAGGTTATGTCGTGCTCGCGCCCGATCTCTTCTGGCGCCTCGAGCCCGACGTCGAGCTGAACGAGACGCAGTTCGAAAAGGCCTTCGCCCTCTACGGCAAGTTCGACGTTGCGAAATCCGTCGAGGACATCACCGCGACCGTCGCGGCGCTGCGCGCGCTGCCGTCGTGCCAGGGCAAGGTCGGCGCCCTCGGCTTCTGCCTCGGCGGCAAGCTTGCCTATCTCGCGGCGGCGCATTCCGGCGTCGATTGCGCGGTCAGCTATTACGGCGTCGCAATCGACGAGCAGCTCGACGTCGCCTCGCG
>JAQGID010000218.1 GCA_028291405.1 Rhodospirillales bacterium
AAAACCCGGGCGACCCCGCCGCGCTGCGGCGCGAGCCCAGCCTGTCGGACCCGCAATGGCAGCAGCGCATTCGTGACCGGCTGCGCGCGACGGTACGCGCCCACCGGCGCGACCGGCCGCTGTTCTACGACCTCGGCGACGAAACCGGCATCGCCGATCTCGCGGCCTACTGGGACTTCGATTTCTCCGAATCCTCGGTCAGCGGATTTCGCCACTGGCTCACTCGGCAATACCCCAGCATCGCGGCGCTCAATCGCGAATGGGGCAGCAGCTTCGCCGGCTGGGACGACATCGTTCCGATGACGACGGCCGAGGCGATGCGGCGTACCGACAGCAATTTCTCACCCTGGGCCGAGTTCAAGGCGTGGATGGATACCGAATTTGCCCGCAGCCTGCGGCGCGGGACGGCGGCGGTCCACGCCGCCGATCGCGATGCCGTGGCGGCAATCGAAGGCGCGCAGATTCCCGGCTGGGGCGGCTACGACTACGCCAAGCTGGCGACGGCAGTCGACGCGATGGAGATCTACGATGCCGGCGACAATGTCGACATCGTCCATTCCCTCAACCCCGATCTGATCCTGCTGACGACGTCCGGCCGCAGCGATGCGGTGGAAACGCATCGGATCTGGCGCGCCCTGCTGCGCGGCGCGCGCGGGCTCATCCTATGGGACGACAAGAACGAGCTCGTCGCCGCGGACGGCGCGCTCGGGCAGCGCGCGAGCGCGACGGCGCGACAGTTTCGCGAGCTCCGCTCCGGCATCGCCGCGGCGGTCATCAACGCAAGCGCCCGGCGCGACGCGGTCGCCATCCTCTATTCGCCTGCAAGCATGCGGACGCAATGGATGCTCGACTGGCAGCCCAAGGGCGACGCGTGGAGCCGGCTCGATGCCGCGGCACAGTACGAGGACAATTCGTCGCGCTCCGCCGTCAGCGATTTTCAGCGCGCCATCGAGCGTTTCGGCCTGCAGCCGCGCTTCGTCACCGCCGAGCTGATCGCGGCGGGAGAGCTGGCGCGACGCGGGATCCGCGTGCTGGTGCTGCCGCATGCCATCGCCCTTTCGCCTGGCGCAGCGCGGGGAATCCGTCGCTTCGTAGAGAGCGGCGGAACGGTCATCGCCGACCGCGAGCCGGCTCTCTTCGACAATCATAGCCGCAGGCTACCGCAGCCGTTGCTGCACGACCTCTTTCCCGGCGCACCGACGAGCGTCAGCCGCGGCAAAGGGAGTGCAATCTTGCTCGCCGCGCCGGAGGCGGAAGCCTCGAGCACCGCGACAAGTCTCCGCTCGGCCATCGCCGCGGCGGGCGTACGACCATCCTTTCGCCTGACTACGCCGGCGGGAGAACCCGTCACCGACGTCGAGGCACATCGCTATCGCAACGGCGCGGTGACGGTGATCGCATTGCAGCGGGCTATGGAGGCCGCCGGGACGGGGCGCGAACGCGTCGTCCTGACGCTGCCGGGAGCGCGCGACATCCTCGATATGCGGGCCGCCAAGCGCCTGGGGCGGATGAGCGGAATCGAGCTCGATCTCGACCCGATCGAGCCGACCATCCTTACCGTCTCGCCGAGCGAATTGCCGGCGCCGGTCATTAGCAGCCCCGAGCGGCTGTGGACCGGCGAGACCGCGACGCTGCGGCTCGGTCTCACCGCGCCCTCGCCCGCCGCGCGCACCGTCCTGCATGTCGAGGTCGCCGACCCGGCGGGCAGAATTCTTGCCGCACGGACGCGAAACGTCGTGACGCGCGGCGGCACCGCCTCATACCGCTTTGCCCTGTCAGCCGACGACGAGGTCGGCAGCTGGACCGTCCGGGTCGTCGACGTCCTGGGCGGCGCTGCCGCATCATCCACGATCACCGTCTCCGCGGACCGGCCGAAATGAGCAGGGAGGCAAGAGGCCGAAACATGATGGCGCGATCTCGCCCGCTCGTGGCGGCAGCCTTCGTGATATTGCTGCTCGATCACGGCGTCGCGGCATCGGACGACAACACGGCGGGCGGCGCTCGCGGTAAGATCCTGGCCCAGGCGAAGCCGGTCGGGCTGCCCAGCGCGCCGTCGAGCATTCCGACCCTGCACCGCGGCGCCGACGGCAAGATCGAGGTCGTCGATCCGACGAAGACGGAGGTGCCGGGCGCAGCGCGTGGACCGTGCTCGGAGACGGCGATCTGCGTCGGCCCCGGCCTCGCCTATCCGACGCTCGCGAAGGCCGTCGCCGCCGCGCGCGCCGGCGACGTCATCGAGGTCGTGCCGGGCACCTACCACGAGACGTTCGCCGTGACGCAGCCGCGCGTCGTCATCCGCGGCTTCAAAGGCCGGGCGCATGTCGACTGCGCGGGGCTGCGGCCGGTATCGGACAAGGCCTGCATCCTGCTCGCCGCGGCCGATGTCACGCTCGTTGATCTGGAGATCAGCGGGGCCCAGGCGGCCGCCGCGGCGGGCGGCAACGCTGCCTGCGTGCGCAACGAGCCGGACCTCGACTTCAAGCTCGACAAGATCTTCTGCCACGCCTCGCAGAACGGGCTGCTGACGAACGGCGGACGGATCGTAATCGAGAACTCCGAGTTCTCCGACAACGGCTGGGACGGGCAGACGCACAACGCCTATTTCAGCGGCAATTGCCTCAGCGTCACGGTACGCAACTCGAAATTCCACGACGCGCGCGTCGGCCACGAGTTCAAATCGCGCTGCGCCGTGACCGCCATCGCCAATACGAGCTTCCACGCGGTCAAGGGGTCGCGAGCGCTCGATCTGCCGGACGGCGGCGCCGTCACGGTCGACGACGGCGAGATCCGCCAGGAGGCGACCGTGCAGAATGCCGAAATGATCGGCTTCGCCGCGGAATCCTGCCGCGTTTCCGCCAAGATGACGGTGCGCGCGACGCATATCGTCGGGACCGCGCGCAGCGTCATCCATAATTTCGGCCTGTGCGAGCACCAGCCGATCGAGCTGATCGGCGTCAAATTCGACCGGGTCCGGCCGGATCTGCAAGGCGAGATCGTCGTGAAATAGCACGCCAGCCGGGCTCGGCCGCGAGGCTCGGCCTACCCGAACAGCTGCGGAGACGCCATATTGCTGGCGGCATGCGAATTTTCGCGTCGGGGGCACAGCGCGGCATCGTGGCTGATACGATCGAGCAGGACGGCGTCCCAACCCTGGGTTTGGCAAGCGCGGCAATCGAACCGGCGGCGGTCCTGCGGATCGTCGTAATCCTCAACAGCGAAAGCGGCACGACGCGGCGGGTCGGCGAGGATATCCTGCGCGCCCAGCTTGCCGCCGGGTTCGAGGCGCACGGCATCGATGCCGAGATCGTCGCCGTTCCGGGTCGCGAAGTCCCGGGGATCGCCAGCCGCCGGATCCACGACGCCGCACCGCTGGCCGCGATCGCCGCCGCCGGGGGCGACGGGACGATTCGCTCGGTGGCCCAGGAATTGGTCGGCAGCGGCGTTCCGTTCGGCATCCTGCCGCTCGGCACGTTGAACCATTTCGCGCGCGACATCGGCGTACCGCTCGACCTCGGAAGAGCGATCGCGGCGATCGCCGGCGGCCGCACCGTCGCGGTCGACGCCGCCGAGGTCAATGGCCGCATCTTCGTCAACAACTCGTCGATCGGCCTCTATCCCGAGATGTTGCGCGACCGCGACCGGCAGCAGCGTCGGACCAAGCGCGGCAAATGGCTGGCGATGACGATCGCATTCTTCCGCGTGCTGCGGCATCCGCGGTCCCGCCGCCTGTCGATCGAAGTCGCGGGATCGCAGCGCTGGCGGCGGACGCCGTTCGCCTTCGTCGGCAACAACAACTATGGGCTCGATCTCTTCGAGCTCGGCCGCCGCGCCAGCATCTCCAACGGCGCGCTATGTCTCTTCGTCGCTAACACGACTGGCTGCTTCGGGCTGGTGAAGCTGATCGTCCGCGCCGCCTTCGGCCGCCTCGACCAGACGCGCGACTTCGAGCAGACCTCCGTGCCGTCGCTGGTCATCCACTCGCGGCGACGCGCCTTGACGGTCTCGCTGGACGGCGAGGTCGAGCGTCTCGCGCCGCCGCTGCTCTATCGCAGTCGGCCCGGCAGCCTGCTCGTCCTCGCGCCCGTTCCGCTGACGCGATGAGAAAAATCGCCCATATCTCGGATCTGCATTTCGGCCGCAACGACCCGCAAGCGACGCAGGCGCTGCTCGACGACATCGCCGAGCAGCAGCCGCACCTCGTCGCGGTGAGCGGCGATCTGACGCAGCGCGCGCATCACCACGAGTTCGCCGCGGCGCGCGAATTTCTCGCGCAGATCGCGGCGCCGGTGATCGCCGTTCCCGGCAATCACGACGTGCCGCTCTACAACGTCGCGCGGCGCGCGTTCACGCCGCTGAAGCGCTTTCGCCACTATATCTCGGCCGAGCCGCATCCGTTCTTCGGCGACGGCGAGGTCGCGGTGCTGGGCATCAACACGGCGCGCTCGGCGACCTTGAGCAACGGCCGCATCTCGCACGAGCAGATGGCGGCGATCGGCAGCATCTTCGGCCAGGTGCCGAGCGCCCGCTTCCGCATCCTCATCACCCACCACCCGCTGATGCCGCCGCCCGACGCGCCGGAGCGCGACATCGTCGGACGCGCCGACCCGGCGCTGCAGGCGATCGCCGCCGCCGGCGTCGAACTCCTGCTCGCCGGGCATTACCACCAGGCCTTCACCGGCGACATCGCCTCGTATCACCTGGCGGCGCGGCGCTCCATCCTGGTGTCGCAGGCCGGGACCGCGATCTCGACGCGGCGCCGCGACGAGGTGAATTCCTACAACGTCATCAGCATCGACGATCGCGACGTGTCGTGTGCACGGCGAGTCTGGGACGGCGGCCGGTTCTCCGAAGCGATGACGCAGCATTACGTGCTCGTCGGACACAAATGGCTGCCGCACGATCGCGGACACGGACGGAAAACGCGAACTCAGGTGTAGTCGTAGGCGCGCTCGCCGTGGCTGGCGAGGTCGAGCCCTTCGTCCTCCTGCTCCTCGGTGACGCGCAGCGCCGTCGCCAGGCCGATCAGCTTGACGATGCCGAAGGTCGCGAGACCCGACCATAGCGCGACGAGCGCAACCGCCATCGCCTGGACCGCGAGCTGTTGCCGCCAGTCCATGTTGTCGGCCAGCCCGGTGCCGCCGAGCGCCGGCAGTGCGAAAATCGCGACGAGCAGCGAGCCCAGCATGCCGCCGACGCCGTGTACCGCGAAGACGTCCAGCGTGTCGTCGATCTTCCATCGCTGCTTCATGGTGACGGTCGCGGCATAGCAGACGGGTCCGGCGCAGAGGCCGATGACGATGGCGCCGAGCGGTCCGACGAAGCCGGCCGCCGGCGTCACCGTCGCGAGACCCGCGACCGAGCCGGTGACGATGCCGATAGACGTCGGCTTGCCCTGTCGGATCCACTCGAGCGCCATCCAGGCCAGCGCCGCCGTCGCGGCCGAGAGATGCGTCGCGATGATCGCGGAAGCCGCGGTCGCATCGGCGGCGAGCGCGCTGCCGCCGTTGAAACCGAACCAGCCGAACCACAGCATGCCGCCGCCGACCATCGTCATCGTCGGATTGTGCGGCGGCGTCAGATGGTTGGGGAAGCCGCGGCGGGCGCCGAGCATCAGCGCGGTCACGAGCGCCGCCACCCCGGCCGTCGTATGGACGACGATGCCGCCGGCGAAATCGATGACGCCACGGGCCGCGAGGAACCCGCCGCCCCACACCCAATGCGCCACTGGCAGATAGACGATGACGAGCCAGACGGTCGAGAACAGCACGACGAAGCGGAACTCGACGCGCTCGGGAAAGGCACCGACGATGAGCGCCGGGGTGATGATCGCGAAGGTCATCTGGAACAGCGCGAAGACCCCCTCGGGCAGCATCGTCGCACCCTTCGTCGCCGCGAGATGCGCCAGGAACGCCTTGTCGAGCGAGCCGAGCAGCGCGCTGCCGCCGTCGTCGAATGCGAGGGAATAGCCGAAGACCGCCCAGATCAGCGAGGCGATGCAGCAGATGACGAAGCAGTGCATCAGCACCGAGAGGACGTTGCGGGCGCGCACCAGCCCGCCATAGAAAAGCGCGAGGCCTGGCAAGGTCATGAACAGGACAAGCGCCGAGGCCGTCAGGACCCAGGCGATATTGCCGGAAGACGGCGCGATCTCGGCCGCACGCGCGGCGCCCGGCAGAAGTGCGAAAAGGAGAGCAAGGCCGCTGGCGGCGGCGGTGACAATGCGGTTCATCGGGGCCTGTCACGAAAGCTTCAATGGCGAGAGCACACAGGCTCCGGCCGCTCCGATACCGCATCGGCGGACCCGGCACAATTGGGTTCTTGCCTAATCCTCAAGCAACTTGCCTGGGCAGAGACAGGCGGCTCAGCAATTCACCGAGCGATCGGCGGGCCGCCGCCTCAAGAATAGGCAGGAGGACGTCGGCCCCGCCCTAAAGCGCGCGGGTGAGTCGCGACAGCCCCGCCTCGGTCGTCGCGATGTCGTGAACCAGCGCGACGCGGATGTAGCGGCTGCCGATGTTGCTGCCGTCGGGCTCGGGCTGCGTCAAGTAGCGGCCCGGCAGCACCTTGACGCCGGCCTCGCGCCAGAGATGCCGCGTCGCGGCGACGCCGTCGCCGACGTCGAGCCAGAGATAGAAGCCGCCCGCTGGCCGGAAGAAATCGAAGCGTCCGGCGAGCAGCCGCTCGGCGACGTCGAAGGCGGCGCGATAGCGGGCGCGGGTCGCTACGACATGCGTCTCGTCGCGCCACAGCGCGGTCGCCGCCTCGAGCGTCGCGAGGGGCGTCGCGGCGGCGTTGTAGCCCCGCAGCCGGTTGAAGAGATCGATGCATTCCGGCGAGCCGGCGGCGAAGCCCGAGCGCAGCCCCGGCACACTCGACCGCTTGGACAGCGTGTGGAAGACGAGCAGATTGGCGCAGCTGCCGCCGAGCGCCGCGGCCGCCTCGAGCGCCCCCGGCGGCGGCTCGTCGCCGCTGTAGATCTCGGCGTAGCACTCGTCGACGACGAGAAGGAAGTCATGCGCCCGCGACAGCTCGATCGCGCGCTTGAGATAGGCCAGGTCGGCGACCGCGCCCTGCGGATTGCCGGGGGAGCAGAGATACATGATCTGGGTACGCGCCAGGGTCTCGCCGTCGATCGCATCGAGATCGGGGAGATAGCCGGTTTCCTTGCGCGCGGTCAGAAATCGCGCCTCGGCCCCGGCACAGATCGCGCCGCCGTAATAGACCTGATAGAACGGGTTCGGCATCAGCGCGAGCGGCGGCTGCTCGCCGGCCGCCGCCGGCGAGACCGCGAGGAAGGCCGCCGCGAACAGCCCTTCGCGCGTACCGGCGACGGCGACGACCTGCGTGTCGGGATCGATCATCCCGCGCCGCAGGCCATAGCGGCGGTTCAGCCAAGCGGCGCAGGCGGCCTTGAACTCCGCCGTCCCGCCGATCGGCGGATAGCGGTTCCAGTCACCGTCGTGCCGCGCGACGATCTCATGCACGAACGCCGGCGGCTGCATACGCGGCTCGCCGATCGACATGTCGATCGGCGCGTCGTTGATCGCCGGCGTAACGCCTTGGATGAGGTCCGCGAGTTGCCGGAAGGGATAATGGGCAAGGGCGGCGAAGCGGCTGCTCAGCATGGCGGCAGCGCGCGCTGTCGGATGGGGAAAACTTCGGCGTCTCCTCTTGCGTCGCGGCGGAGTTCAGCGCAGGCGCCTTCTGCAATCAGGCATCGGGGCAACGCCGCGGGAATGGCCGGCGAAGCTAGCGAGCCGCTCTTTGCACTGTCAAGGGACGCATCGTCTGCCGTGGCTCGCCGTCGGATTCTCCGCCGCCGCGCCGGAATGTGCGCCCAGCGTGATCATGCGAACCGCCAGCCGACACGCCGGCTCGGGCGCGATCTCGGGATGGTGCGCCAGCAGGACGTCGACCGCCGCCTGAAATGCCGCCGAAGCGTTCCAATGCGAATCGGCGCGCATCGCCCGACGATAGGCAACCCAGACGGCGTGGTGCAAAGCCTCGACCATTACAGACCCTGGTAACTGCAGGACAAGGTATCGCAACCCTGCGAAGGCTCTGGTGTCTTTAAAGTGACTTTAGGTTGATTATCGCCTTGCTCCCGGACATTACCGGGAGAAAGACATTCGTAAATCTTAGATTTTGATTGGGCTGTCGGTAACGTCGGGAAACGTGTGTTGTCTTCATTCAAAAATCTGCAAGGATTAATGAATGAGACCTTATGATCCCATGCCTTCCCGAGGCGACTACTGGGCCGCGTCTGACGAACCGGTTTCGGTCCGCGCGGCGGCCGCGATCATCGCCGGCACGTCGCTGGGCGTCTGGGGATTGATCGGCTGGGCGCTGTCCGGGATTCTCTAGGCCGTCGGCAACGCGCGTCGATGACGGAAAACCCCCGGGGGGGAATGTTCCCGGGGGGTTTCCTCGCGGACGCAGCTTAGGTCGGCTGCGTCGTCTTCTTGGCCTTCTTGACGGCGTGCTTGGTGTGCGCCGCCGCCTTCTTCACGTGCTTCTTGGCCTTCTTCTTGACGGGGGCGGTCTTCTCGGTCGCGGCATGGGCGACGAACGGGACCGTCGTTGCACCGACGAAAGAGAGCAGGGCGAACGCGGTGATAAGCGCCTTCATTGGAGACTCCTAAGCTGGGAGGGAAACATGAGCATGACGGGAGGGTGAACTTCGTTGAACCGGTTGGTTCCCAGGCCATCCGTGTACGCAACCCCTATACCATGTTTTTTCGGGATTGCGATACGGTTTCGTCGAACTTCCCAAGAGTTGAGTGACCCTTCATCTTACCGAGAACTTGAGCCTCCCGGCGCCCGACTGTCGTATAAGAGCGGGCGCGAGTAAAAAACTGGTTAACGCCGATCGCCTCACCGCCGTCGGCGATGCTCGGCACAACATTGTCACAGGGCGGCCCGAGTCCTCGCGAAGGCGGCAGCCGAAGGGAGCGCCGTTTTCAAGAACAACAATATCTCGCGACCGGCGTCCAACTTCAGGCAAATCTAGTGGGTCACCGCGCGTGGATCAGTTCCGTTTCGCGGCGGGAGAGTCACGCCTGAATAGCCGCAGACGCGGGTCGCCGGGTAACGTAAAGTCCGATCTGCCGGCTGCGGCATACGACTCGGCGAAACGCTGAGCCCGGAATTTTTACTGGGCTATGACTTGCGCCGCATCAGCGAGTACTCGTCCCGACATGAGTCGTCGCGCTGCGACCGGCGATCACACCGGCGCCCGCGTGCGGTCATAGTAGTGCCAGAGCAGTCGGGCGGCGACGCTGCGCCACGGTCGCCAACGCTCGGCGATCGCCGCGAGCTCGGCGGCGGTCGGCCGTGCCGGCAGTCCGGCGAGGCTCTGATAGGCCGCCTGCAGCCCGACGTCGCCATCCGGCCAGATATCCGGGCGGGCAAGCGCTGCGAGGAGATAGATGCGGGCCGTCCAGGCGCCGATGCCGCTGATCGCCGTGAGCTGGTCGAGGCAGCTCTCGTCCGGAAGAGTGGCAAGGGCGGCGAGATCGAGCGTGCCGTCGGTGACCGCCCTGGCAAGCGCCCGGATATACCGGGATTTCTGGCCGCTGAGTCCGAGCGTGCGCAGCGCCGCATCGTCGTTCTCAATGAAGAACGCGGGCGCGACGCCGCCGCTCGCCGCCTCGATGCGCGCGAAGATCGTCGTCGCGGCCGCAGTCGAGAGCTGCTGACCGACCAGGATGCGGACAAGCGTCGCGAAACCCGGCTCGCGACGCCGAAACGCCAGCGATCCGGCCGCCGCCTCGATCGCCGCGAAGGCCGGATCGAGGCGGCAGAGCTCGTCGACCGCCGCCCGCAGGCGTGCTGCATCTTCCATCGTTGCCCCGTCCGACCGCGCGGAATCATCGCGAATTTACACGATCTTTACCGAGTCTTTACAAGCGCAGTGGTTCCTTTGCATCGATCGCGATCTGCGATGACGGACCCGCGTTAGGAAAGAGCTCCCCCCGCCATGATGCCGGACGTGCTCCAGGCTATGCTGGAAAAGCACCAGAACTGGTTCCTCAAAAAACTGGGTGGAACGCGCCTCAACCTCGCCCTGGCCGATCTCCAGGGCTGCGATCTGAGCGGCGCGCAGCTGACATCGGCGAAGCTTTCGGGGGCCAATCTCTCGCGTGCCATTCTGACCGGCGCCCGGCTTTGCGAGGCCGATCTCTTCGCCGTCAATCTCGATCGCTCCGATCTCAGCAACGCCGATCTAACGCGCGCCGACCTCCGCGGCGCCTATCTGCGCAATGCCAAGATGACCGGCGCCCGGTTGCGCGGCGCCGACCTCCGCGGCGGCTCGCTCTATACGATGGGCGAGAACGGCAGCGTTGCCGAGAAGGAGGTCGATCTCGTCGACGCCGATCTCGAGCGCGCCGTGCTCGCCAAGGCGAATGCCAGCGGTGCCAACCTCGCGGGCGCCAATCTCCGCGACGCGGATTGCAGCAACGCCCGCTTCGTCGGCGCCAGCCTCGAAGGCGCGACGCTCGAGAACGCTAATCTGTCGCGCTCCAATATGCGGCGCGTCAACCTGCGCGGCGCCAATCTGCAGGGCGCCAACCTGCGTGACGTCAACCTCTCGCATGCCGACGTCGACGGCGCGAATTTCGCGAACGCCGACCTCGAGGGCGCCATCCTCGAAGGCGTCGACCTCCGCAACGCGAATCTCGAAGGCGCCAAGATCGTGCGCTCAAGCGACGATTTGCCGAGCGAGCTCAGCCTCGCGCTGAAATCGCATTATCGCTGGATGGAGACCGACGGACGCGACGGCAGCCGCGCCGAGCTCGCCGGCGCCGATCTCAATCATATAGACCTGCGCAACGTCAATCTGAGCGGCGCCAATTTGAAAGGCGCCAATCTCTCGGGCGCCCGGCTCGATCAGGCACTGCTCGTGATGTCCGACCTCTCCGGCGTCGACCTCAGCGAGGCGGTGCTCGACAATGCGACGCTCGACGGCGTCAATCTCTCCAATGCGAATCTGAGCAATGCCAAGCTGCGCAACGCCCTGCTCGCCGCCGTTCCGCTGCGCGGCGCCGACGGCAAGCCGACGGGACGGATCTGGCCTGTCAACCTCGCCGCCGCCAAGCTCTGCGACGCCGATCTGTCCGGCGCCAGCTTGCGCGACGCCAACCTGACAGATGCCGATTTCTCGCGCGCGATCCTGCGCAGCTGCATCCTCGTCGGCGCCCGCACCGAGGACACCAAATTCACCGACGCCGATCTGTCCGGCGCCGCCATGCCGGTTGCCGCCAAATAGAGACCACAATCATCGCCAACCCGGGGATGAAGCCAAGTACCGACGCCTAGCATGATTGCAGAATAGCAGCGCAAGCGGCATCGCCGCTCTGACGCGTAGTGCCGGAGAACGATATGGCGCATAATCATCTGATATTGAACGGCGCCTCGCGCGACGAGCGGCGCGGGTCGCTGCAGGCTGCGTTGAGCTGGGTCATGATCGTTCTGGCGATACTGGCCGCATCGCTGGGCTTCACCCTCGACCACGTCGTCCGCATCGGACTGTAATCCGCAACAATCCCACGTTGCGGTGGCATGGCACGCGCCATGCCGCTACGATCCGCCGCGATGAACACGATCCTTGCGATTGGCCTCGGCGGCGGCATCGGCTCGATCGCCCGCTATCTCACGATCTTGGGCTGCGGCCGGCTTTGCGGCACCGGCTTTCCATGGGGCACGCTCACCGTCAACGTGCTCGGCTCGTTCGTCATGGGCGTTCTCGCCGAGACCTTTCGGCTGCACATTCTGCGGGACCCGGTGTTGGCGGCGTTGTTGACGACCGGGTTTCTCGGCGGCTACACGACCTTCTCGACCTTCTCGCTGGACGTCGCGCTGTTGTTCGAGCGCGGCGAGCTGGTGGCGACCGGGCTCTATATCGCCGCGTCGATCGTCATGTCGCTGATCGCGATCGGCGGCGGCCTCGCAGTGACGCGGGCGTTCACATGATTTGGAAAACCGAATGACCGAAGTGCAGATGATGGAGGTCGGGCCGGAGGATTCCGACCTTCGGCTCGACCGCTGGTTCAAGCGGCATTTCCCCGAGCTGGCGCATGGGCGGCTCGAGAAGCTGCTGCGCACCGGCCAGGTGCGGGTCGACGGCAAGAAGGCGCAGTCCGGCGATCGCGTCGTCCCCGGCCAGAGCATCCGCGTGCCGCCGCTCGGCACGGCGCCGCCGCGCGACGACCGGCTGCC
>JAQGID010000271.1 GCA_028291405.1 Rhodospirillales bacterium
GACTTGGCCCCGCACTTGGCGCTACATCCGATGGCGTGATCGCGCCTGCCAAGCAGGCGCGGCGAGGACAGGGAGGTGATGCGCTTGCGGCTCTATCTTGATCGGCTGATCGTCTTCGTCGTCCTGATCGGGCTGTGGCAAATCGGTAGCGCCTTCGTCGGCGAGTACTGGCTCTCGACGCCCTACCTGACGGCGACCAAATTCATCGCCAGCCTGATGAGCGGCGAGCTCATCCGCCACGCTGGCTATACGCTGCAGGAGACGTTCTTCGGCGCGATCATCGGCGGCGTCCCGGCGGTGCTGCTGCCCTTCCTGCTGCGCCGCAGCCCGCTGCTCGTGACCATCCTCGATCCCTTCATGGCGGCGGCCTACGGGACGCCGAAGCTGGCGCTGGCGCCGCTCTTCATCCTGTGGTTCGGCATCGGCGTCGAGAGCAAGATCGCCCTGGTCGCCAGCGCCGTCTTCTTCATCGTCTATTTCAGCACGCTCTCCGGCGTGCGTTCGCTCGACGGCAAGCTGGTGCTCATGGCACAGGTCGCCGGCGCCAGCGAGCGGCAGGTGGCGCGCGACATCATCTTTCCCGCCGCGGTGCCGGCGATCTTCGCCGGGTTCCGGATCGCGCTGCCCTATGCGATCGGCGGCGCCGTCATCGCCGAGCTGATCTCGTCCAATCGCGGCCTCGGCTACCTGGTCCAGATCGGCGCGATGAATTTCGAGACGACGCAGGTCTTCGTCGCGATCCTCGCGGCGACGTTGCTGGTCCACGCGGTCAATCTGATCGTCAACGGCAGCGAGCGGTTCTTCCTGCGCTGGCGGCCGGTCGGCGGCGCCGGCATCGCCACCGATGTCGGGAGCTGAGATGCCAGTCGAGATGAACGGCGCCCCGCTGCTCGAGGTGCGCGGCCTCGGCAAGCGCTTTCGCGCGCGACACGGGCGTGAGACCTCGCCCTGGGTCATCCGCGACCTCTCGTTCACCGTGCGGGACGGCGAGTTCCTGACGATGATCGGCCCGTCGGGCTCCGGCAAGTCGACGCTGCTGAACATGATCGCGCAGGTCGACGTCGCCACATCCGGCGAGATCGTCTTCGACGGGGCGCCGGTGCCGATGACCGACCCGAAGACGCTGCGCCCCGGCCTCGATCGTCGCATCGGCTATGTGACTCAGGACGACAATCTGCTGCCGTGGCGCACGACGATGGAGAACGTGCTGTTCCCGCTGAAGGTGCAGGGCCGGCTGACCGAGGCGACGCGGGCACATGCCGAAAGCCTCTTCCGCGCCGTCGGCCTCGCCGGCGCCGAGGGGCATTATCCGCACGAGCTGTCGGGCGGCATGCGCAAGCGCGCCGCGCTGATCCGTACGCTGGTCTACGATCCGCCGATCATCCTGATGGACGAGCCCTTCGGCGCCGTCGACGCGCAGACCCGGGTTCAGCTGCAGGACGATCTGCTGCGGCTCTGGGCGCTCGGACGCAAGACGATCGTCTTCGTGACGCACGACATCACCGAGGCGATCGCGCTCGGCGACCGCGTGCTGGTCCTTTCGAAGCAGCCGACGCGCATCGCCGCCGAGCACGCGATCCCGATCCCGCGGCCGCGCAACGTCCGCGACATCTTCGCGCTCGAAGGGTTTGCACCGCTCTACGAGAAGATAAGGG
Organism: Rhodospirillales bacterium; assembly: GCA_028291405.1. Taxonomy (GTDB): domain Bacteria; phylum Pseudomonadota; class Alphaproteobacteria; order ATCC43930; family CGMCC-115725; genus URHD0088. Next base: position 1,656 of record JAQGID010000271.1, read on the forward strand.
CACAGGTGCAATGAGCACGGAGGACCAGATCGCCGACACTGTCGCCGAAGCGCCGCGCGTCTCGCGCACCGCGCTGATCTTCGGCGGCAGGTGCCTTGTCGTCGTCGCGCTGCTGCTTGCCTGGGAGGGCTGCGCCCGGCATTTCGGCATGCTGTTCTTCGCGCCGCCGTTGGCGACTTTCAAGCGGATCGTCGACATCGCGGCCAGCGGCGCGCTGATCACGGATCTCGTGGCGACGCTGCGCGTGTCCGCGATCGGCTTCGCGATCGGCTGCGCCGGCGGCGTTCTCATGCCTTTCGTGCTGCGCCGCCTGCCGCGGCTGACCCTGGCGATCGAGCCCTATATCCAGGCCTCGATGGGCATTCCGAAATACGCCCTCGCGCCCTGGCTCATCCTGTGGTTCGGGATCGGCGACGCGCCGAAGCTGATCGTCGTCTCGATCATGGTCTTCTACGTCATGTTCATCCAGGTCTTCGCCGGCATTCGCGCCGTCGACCAGCGTCTCGTCAACATGGCCCGCATTGCCGGCGCGAGCGAGATGGCGATCGCCCGCGACATCGTCTGGGCCTCACTGATGCCCTATCTCTTCACCGGCCTGAAGATCGCGATGCCGCGTGCCGTCAGCGCGACGATCGTCGGTGAGTTCCTCGTCGCGACCGCGGGGATCGGCTATTCGATCGAGCACGCGCGGCAGCTCTCCGACACGGTCGGCGTCTTCGCCGGCATCGCCGTGGCGATTGTCCTGGTGCTGGCGATCCATCTCGTGGTCGACGCGATCGAGCGCCGCATTCTCGCCTGGCGTCCGGTCGACCGCGACATGGAGCTTTGACCATGGCGAACCCGCTGAACCCGCCGTTCCGCGCCGACCACGTCGGCAGTCTGCTGCGGCCCCGCGAGCTGCTCGATGCTCGCGAAGCCTTCGACGGCGACGAGTTCGACCCGATCCGCGCCAAGCAGAAGCCGCCGGAACTGGTCGCTCTCGAGGATCGGCTCGTCGCTGAGGCGGTGCGGCTGCAGGAGGACATCGGGCTGCAGTCGATCACCGACGGCGACGTCCGCCGGCGTTCGTGGTTCGCCGATTTCATGGTGCGGCTCGGCGGGATCACCGTCACCTGGGGTACCGATGGGATCGTCTTCCGCAGCGCCGAGGGAACGGTGCGCCCGACGCCGCGAATCAACGTCGGTGCCAAGGTGCACTGGCCGGCGGGCGGCATCGCGGTCGAGGATTTCAAGTTCGCGCAGGCGCGCACCAAGGGCACCGTCAAGGTGACGTTGCCGACGCCGCTGCAGGCGCATTTTTACGGCGGCGCGATCGACAAGACAGTCTATCCCGACGAGGACCAATACTGGGACGACATGATCGCGGCCTACCATCGCGAGATGGCGGCGCTCGGCGCCGCCGGCTGCCGCGCGGTCCAGATCGACGAATGCACCTTGATCAAGCTTTGCGATCCCCAGTTCCTCGAAGTTTGTCGCTCGCGCGGCGAGGATCCGCAGCGACTGAAGGCCCGCTATCTCGACATCCTGGCACGGCTCGCTGCCGGCAAGCCCGCGGGGATGACGCTGGCGATGCATATTTGCCGCGGCAACTCGCGCGGCCATTGGACGACCGAGGGCGACTACGCGCCGATCGCCGATGTCATTTTCACCGAGCTTGGGTTCGACGCCTATTTCCTGGAATACGACACGCCGCGCGCCGGCGACTTCAAGCCGCTGCGACACGTGCCGCAGGGCAAGACGGTCGTCCTCGGCCTGGTGACGACGAAGTCGCCGCAGCTCGAAGCGAAGGACGATCTGAAGCGGCGGATCGACGATGCCGCGCGCGTCCTGCCGATGGAGCAACTCTGCCTCAGCCCGCAATGCGGCTTCGCCTCGAGCAAATACGGCAACCCAGTCACCGCCGACGATCAACGCAAAAAGTTGCGGCTCGTCGTCGAGACAGCGGCAGAGGTTTGGGGCTGAGGGTGGTTGCGATACCATAGTTTGAGTTTGTTGCACTTACCAAAGGCGTCGAGCCCGGGCATCCACGTCTTCCCGGCCGCGAAGAGAGACGTGGATGGCCGGATCAAGTCCGGCCATGACGACCGTTGACAGGGCGCCTCAGAAGCTCAAGGGGGAGGAAATGAAAAACACGATCCGCGTTCAACTATTGGCGCTCGCGTTGGCAGCGCTTGCCGTACCAGCGGCGGCGCAGCCGAAGCTGGAAGAGGTCACCATGGCGGTGCCGACCGTCAGCCTGTCCTTCAGCATGGGCTACATCGCCGAGGATATGGGGTTCTTCGCCAAGCACGGGCTGAAGGTGAAGGCCGTCGAGATCCTCGGCCTCGGCTCGATCAACTCGGTGATCGCCGGCAGCTCGGATTTCGCCGAACCCTCGAGCGGCTCGCTGCTGCGTGCCGCGGCGAAGGGACAGCGGTTGATCGCGATCGCCGAACTGCTCAACCGGCCGATCGTCCAGGTCGTGCTGCGCAAGGATCTCGCCGAAGCCGCCGGCTTCGATGCCAAGGCGCCGCTGGAGAAGCGTGCCTTGGTGCTCAAGGGCCGGACGATCGGTGTCGATTCGATCAACTCGGTGATCCACGGCTATGTCCGGCTGATGGCGAAGCGCGCCGGCTACGATCCTGAGGATATCCGCATTGCGCCGATGCAGCCGGCGAGCCTGCTCGCGGCGCTGCAGTCGAAGGCGATCGACGGCTTTGCCTTTTCACCCCCCTGGCCGGAGAAGCCGGTGCTCGACGGTACTGCGGTGATGATCGCCAGCGGCCCGGACGGCGATCCCGCCGACCTCGCGCCGTTCTCGAACACCGTGCTGGTCACGCGGCCCGAGCTCTGCGAGAAGCGCAAATCCGTCTGCGAGGGCATGGGCGCCGCCTTCACCGACGCCGCGGCCTTCATCCACGATCACCCGGAGGAGGCGGTCGCCGCGCTCAAGAAGCGCTTCTCGACTCTCGACGACGCGCTGCTCGCTGCCGCCTTCGAGGTCATCCGCAAGATCACCCCGAACCCGCCGCTGGTCGGCCGCCAGGGACTCGAGAATACCGAGGTGCTCAACGTCGACTCCGGCCTCCTCAAGCCGGAGGACAAGGTGACCTCGTTCGATGGGCTTTACACGGATGCGTATGTCAAATGACAGGAGGCGATGGGAAGGACAGGCGTGTTTATTTCACGTACTTATCCGTAAACAGGCCGTCATAGGACTTCAGCTTTTCGTCCGGCCGCATCAGCCCCGCTTGGATATTGTAGATCTCGGCGTTCTCGAGGTCGGCCTTGCTCGGTACCGGCGGGCTCGGGCTGATTTCACGGAATTCCGCGAAGGCGGCGGTGAGTTGGCGTTCGTCAAGCGAAGGAAAGCGCTTCTTCATGATCGCCAGCGCCTCCGTCGGATCGCTTTGGATGAAGGCCATGGCCTCGACGAAGGCGTGGCCCATCTTGTCGCAGACCGAGCGCTGCTTCTCGCAAGTCTCGCCTTTGGTGACCAGCAGGTTGTGGCCGAAGGGAACCATGTCGGCGGGATCGCCGCCGGGACCGCTGGCGATCATCGTCGCGGTGCCCTCCTGGACCGGCTTCAGCGGCCAGGGCGGCGACATGGCGAAACCATCGATCTGCTTGCTCTGGAAGGCCGCGAGCATGGCGTCCGGCGCCATCGGCGCGATGCGGATGTTCTCGGGATCGTAGCCACCGCGATTGGCGAGGACCTTGACGTAGGCATGCACGATCGAGTTGATCGATTCGACGGCGATCGTGCGTCCCTTCAAGACGACGGCGCGTTGCGCGAGCGGCGCCTTCGGATCGAACTTGGCAGCCTCAGCGAGGTCGTTGCGAAGGACGACATCGACGAAGGGGCGGTTCAGCAGCACCGCGATGGTGAGCAGGCGCTGGCCCTTCGCCGCCGCCCTCGTGAAGGCGCTCGCCGAGGGCTCGGCGAAAGTCGCGCTGCCGGCGATCACCGCGTTGATCGCGCCGATGCCGGTGATGACGATCGATTTGACGCGCAGCCCGTGCTTTTCCCAGAGGCCGAGGTCCTCGGCGATATAACCGGCGCCGAAGGTAAAGCTGGTGCCGGGCACCGCCAGGGTCACGTCCTCCAGCGTCTCGGCATGCAGCGGCGCAGTGCCGGCGGCGAGCGCCGCTGTCAAGACGGCAATCCCCAGACGTGTCATCAGACTCATCGAATTCCTCCCGCGAGCGTTGCGCCGATGATGGCGGCACCGGGCGGTACGATCAACCTAAACTCGTCGGCGCTTTGGTGCGCCGGTTCGCCGCGGTATGATGCCGACAGGAGGAGACGCGGATGACTGGATCGACGCAAGGCGACCTCGCGAAGACGGCGACGCTCGACGAGCTCTACCCGAAGCTGGCGGCGATCGAGATGGGCGCCGGCTGGAACAAGCCGACGGCCTCGCTCTGGCCGTCGCCGGGCTCGACGTTTCGCCCGTTCCACTGGCGTTATGATCAGGCAAAGGGCGCGCTCGACGCCGCCGGTCGGCTGATCGACACGGCGCTCGCGGAACGGCGCAACCTGATCCTGATGAATCCGATCGCCGGCAACAACTATGCTACGGCGGCAACGACGGTCGTCGCCTATCAGATGATCATGCCCGGCGAGCAGGCGCGCTCGCACCGCCATACGCCCAACGCGCTGCGCCTCGTCCTGGACGCGAAGCCGGGCGCCTTTACGGTCGTCGACGGCGTCAAGCTGCCGATGCTGCCGGGCGACGTCTTGCTGACGCCGAACTGGTCGTGGCACGGCCATGGCAACGAGAGCGACGCGCCGGCCTATTGGCTCGACTTCCTTGACGTGCCGATCGTGCATTTGCTGAACCCGATGTTTTTCGAGCCCTATCCCGGCGACTTCGAACCCGGCACGGAGCTCGCCGGCACGTCGCCGCTATTGTTCCGCTGGGAGGACACCGAGCGTCGGCTGGACGACGCCGCGGGCGGGCAGAACGGTGCGCATGCCGTCGAGATCAAGCTCGGCGATCCGGCGCTCGACACGCTCGCGCTGTCGATGATCCGGCTGACGCCGGATGCCGAGACGACGCCGGTCCGGACGACCGCGAACAACGTCTATGCCTGCGTCAGCGGCGAGGGCGAGACCGAGGTCGGCGACGCGCGCTTCGCGTGGCGCCGGGGCGACGTCGTCGTCGCGCCCGCCTGGGAGCGGCATCGTCACCGCTCGTCCGGCGGGGCGGTGCTGTTCCGTGTCAGCGACGCGCCGATCATGACCAAGCTCGGCTTCTTCCGTTCCGAGTGACGCTCAAAGGGATGCGATGATGGCCGATGTAACGCTCGATTTCGCCTGCGGCCTCTACGACCGCACCCTGGCGCTCTATACCGGCGAGGTGAAGCCGGAAGGTTTCGCGCTGAACTATCTCGCGATCGACGATCCGCGGCAGATCTTCGACCGGCTCGCCGGCGGGCGGGAGTTCGATGCCGCGGAATTCTCCAGCTCGGAGCTGGTCAGCCGCCACTGCGCCGGCGACCGTTCCTTCGTCGCGATCCCGGTCTTCCCGTCGCGCGTCTTTCGCCATGGCTTCGTCACGGTCAACCGGCGCAAGGGCATCCGCACGCCGAAGGATCTCGAAGGCAAGCGGATCGGCGTGCCGCTCTACACGATGACGGCGGCGATTTTCATCCGCGGCATGCTGCAGCACGAATACGGCGTCGATCTCAGCGGCGTCAGATGGCTGCAGGGTGCAATCAACACGGCCGGCGCTCATGGCAACCCGACCGTGCCGCCGATGCTGAAGCCGGTCGAGATCGAGAACAATACGACTGGCAGGTCCTTAAGCGATCTCCTCGCTGCCGGCGAGATCGACGCCATCATCGGCGCCAATCTTCCGGACTCGATGAAGACCAGTCCCGACGTCGTGCGTCTCTTTCCCGACTACCACGACGTCGAGAAATCCTATTACCGGAAGACCCGGATCTTCCCGATCATGCATCTCGTCGCGATCCGCCGCCGCTTCTACGAGGCGCATCCCGAGGCGGTGGTCAGCTTCTACGACGCGCTGTGCCGCTCGAAGGAGCGCGGTCTCGCGAAGATGCGCAACCTCGCGACGCTGCGCTACATGCTGCCCTGGATGAGCGTCGATCTCGACGAGATCGACGAGGTCTTCGGCGGCGACCCCTGGCCCTACGGCATCGTCGCCAATCGCCCGACGCTCACGGGGCTCGTAACCTACCTCGCCGAGCAGGGGCTAATCGCCGAACCGCCGCGGATCGAGGACATTTTCGTCCCGGTCGGCGACGACCGCTCCTAGGCGGCGGCGTCCTCGACCGTGGTGCGACGGAGGTCGCGGCGGTAGGTCACGTCGTCGTAATCCGTACCGCGATGCATGGTGCAGCGATTGTCCCAGATCACCAGATCGGCGGCGCGCCAGACGTGGCTGTGGACGAACTGCGGCTCGGTGGCGAACTCGGTGAGTTCGCGGAGCAGGGCGCGGCCTTCCTCGACGGGCCAGCCGACGATATGCGACGCGTGCGAGGCCAGCACCAGCGACTTGCGGCCCGAGCGCGGGTGCACCCGGATGAGCGGCTGGGTCGCCGGCGGCATCGCCGCAATCTCGTCCTCGCGGAAATTGCTGAAGCCGGCGAGGCCGCGCGAGTACCAGACGGAATGCTCCGCGACGAGCCCGTCGATGCGGGACTTCATCGCCTCGGGCAAGACGTCGTAGGCGGCGCGCATATCGGCGAAATCGGTATTGCCGCCGATCGGCGGCACCTCACGGGCCGAGAGTAGCGAGTAGGTCGTCGGCGCCGCGACGAAGGAGCGATCGGTGTGCCAAAGGCGGTCGCCGAGACGGTACATACGCCGGCGGTCGTCGTCGGCGAGCACGTCATGCTTCTCGTTGAGGTTCGAGATGTCGTAGAGCTCGTGCCGCAGCCGCGCGGTCTGGCCTTTCTCGCGGCCGGGATTGAGCGCGTAGGAGAGGCGGCCGAGTTGCTGGCTGAAGGCGATCTGCTCGTCGTCGCTGAGCTTCTGGTCGTGGAAGACGACGACCGCGTATCTCGCGAGGGCGGCTTCGATTTCGCCGAGCGTCGCGGGATCGACGCCGTGCCCCAGATCGACGCCACCGATCTCGGCAAAAAACGAGGAATTCAGCGGGTTGACGGTGATCGACATGGATTGATCGTCCCTCTCAGCCGGTCACTTGACGTAGGCGTCGGTGAACAGCCCATCGTAGGATTTAAGCGTCTCCTCCCGCTTTACAACGCCGGCATCGACGTTGAAAAGCTCCGAGTTCTCGATTCCCTGCCGCGTCACGATCGGCGGGACCGGCGTCGCTTCGCGGATGAGGTCGAGCGAGCCGGCGAGAACGGCGTCGCTCATCGCGGGAAACCGCTTCTTCAGGATCGCCAGCGTCGCCTCGGGCTGATCGTGAATGAAGGCGGCGGCGGCGACGAAGGCGCGGCCCATCTTCTCGCAGACCGAGCGGCGCTTCTCGCACGTCTCCGGCCGCGTCACTAGCACCGAATAGGCGAAGGGGATCATCGAAGGGATGTCGCCGTGCGGGCTGCTGGCGATCACCACCGCGGTCCCGTTCTGCGCCGGCTCGAGCGTCCAGGGCATCGACGACGAGAAACCGTCGATCGCCTTCGTCTGCATCGCGGACAGCAGGTTCGTCGCCGCCATTGGGGTCACCCTGACGTCGGTCTCCGGGTCGAGTCCGGCGCGCAGCGCCACGAGGCGGAGGAGGGCGTGGAGGTTGGTGTTGATCCCGTCGACGGCAATCGTGCGCCCCTTGAGGAACTGGGCGCGTGTCTCCAGCGGCTGCGCCGGGTCGTAGCCTGCCGCATCGGCGACCTCCTTGCGCAGGACGATCTCCATCATCGGCCGGTCGATCAGATTGGCGATCGCCAGCAGGCGCTGGCCGTGTACTGCCGCGCGGGTGAAGGTGCTGGCGGTCGTCAGGGTGAAGTCGATGCTGCCCGCGATTACCGCGTTCGGCGCGCCGACGCCCTGGATGGTGATGGTCTTGACGCGCAGCCCTTCCTTTTCATAGAGCCCCTGGTCCTCGGCGACGAGCGCCGAGGTGAAGGTGATGCTGACCGTCGGCAGGGCGAGGCTGCTCTCCTCCATCGCCGGCTGCGCCTGGACTGGCGTCGCGGCGACGAGCGTGAGGGCGGCGGTCGCGATCCATGGTGCGCGCATCGTTCACCCAACCGTCAGGCGATAGTCCTTCAGCAGCCGCTCGGGATCGACCTGCGACCGGAGGAGATAGAGCTCGTGATCGGTGGGCGGAGCCGTCTGCACGACATTGTCGGGAACGACGATCTCGCAGCCGGTGTGCTTGACGACGTCGTCGACGGTATAGCCGGGATTGACCGAGCGCAGGCGCAGCGCATGCGTCGTCTCGGCGAAGTCCATGACGCAGATCGGCGTATAGAGCAGCGCCGGGCCGCTGGCCGTCGGCTTGCAGATTTCGCGACGTGCGTCGCCGCCCTGGAGGAAGCCCGGAGAGGAGACGAAATCGACCTTGTCGACGAGGACGCGTCGATTGTGGTGCCAGACGAAGAGGTAATATTTCCGCATCGTCGCCGTCCAGATCGTGCCGACGCTGCCCGGGCCGCGGACCTTGAGGTTCTCGTAGGGCCCGATGCCGATCATGTTGCAGTTGCCGAA
>JAQGID010000406.1 GCA_028291405.1 Rhodospirillales bacterium
CCGCATGGGCCATGCCGGCGCGATCATCTCCGGCGGCAAGGGCACCGGCGCCGACAAGGTCGAAGCAATGAAGCGCGCCGGCATCACCGTGGCCGCCTCGCCGGCGAGTCTCGGCAGCACCATGGCCCAGATCATGAAGGGCGTCAGGTCATGAAGGGGCAGGGCTGACGCGCCGCTCCGTCGTGCTCGCCGGCCTCCTAGGCGGCGCGCATCGCTACGAGGCTTACCCAGGCTTCGTAGCGCGCCCGCTCGCTGCGCCTGCGCTGGACCCCGGTAAGAAACCGCCGCAGCCCGTCCGCGTCGACGTGATCGCGAATGAGGATCGCCTGAACGATGGGGTCGGCCAGTACCTCGTCAAGCTTGGGCTCGCCCTGCAACCAGTCCATCATGCTATCCCTCCGTCGCGATCTTCCTCGCACAATCATGTTGCAGGGTGATTTCAGACGGGCGCAAATGGCTCGGTTGCTTGGTAACGAATGGTAACAGCATGCCGTTCGCAAGCTGGTTTGCGCAGGCTTTCCAATGCGGCATCGGCACCGGCCGTGACCGCCCTCACGATTCGGTGATCATGAAAAACTCGAGACACCGGCGCCGTGCGGCGCCCGCTCTCTGCCTGGCATTCCTGCTGCCGCTCGCCGGCTGCACCGATCCGCCGGCCGCCCAGGGCGACGACCTTTCGCTCCTCCAGGAGGCGGTGAACACGATCCACCGCAGCTATGTCCGCGATGTCACCGACGATCGGCTCGTCGAGGACGCCCTGCGCGGCATGGTTGCCGGACTCGATCCTCATTCGGCCTATATGGACCCGAAGGAGTTCCGCAACTTCATGTCCGACACGCGCGGCGAGTTCGGCGGCATCGGCGCCGAACTCGCCAACGACGGCGGCCGCGTCAAGATCATCGCGCCGATCGAGGACACGCCGGCGGCGCAGGCCGGCATCCGGCCCGGCGACATCATCGAGCGGGTCGACGGCAAGCCGGTTGACGGGCTGAACCTCGGCGAGGCGGTCGAGAAGATTCGCGGGCCGGCCGGAACGACCGTCCGCCTAACGCTGTCGCGCGGCAGCGACTCGCGCTTCGATCTCGACCTCAAGCGCGAGATCATCCGCCCGGCGCCGGTGAAGGCGCATCTCGAACCCGGGCATATCGGCTACGCCAGGATCACCGTCTTCAACGAGTTGGTCCAGGAGCAGCTCCTCGCCGCCATCGATAAGCTGCGGCAGGAGAGCGGCGGCACGCTCGCCGGCTTCGTCCTCGATCTGCGCAGCGATCCCGGCGGGCTGCTCGACCAATCGGTCGCGGTCACCGGCGACTTCATCGACGGCGGCAACGTCGTCAGCGTACGCGGCCGCGACGGCAAGGAACGTCGACGTTACGACGCCGGCGATCACGGCGACCGTCTGCGCGGCGTCCCGATGGTCGTCATCATCAACGGCGCCTCGGCATCCGCCTCCGAGATCGTCGCCGCCGCCCTGCAGGACAATCACCGCGCCAAGATCGTCGGCACCCGCAGTTTCGGCAAAGGCTCGGTGCAGACGATCACGCCGCTCGGCCGTCACGGCGCGTTGCGGCTGACCACCGACCTCTATTTCACGCCATCGGGGCGGTCGATCCAGGGCAAGGGAGTCGAGCCCGACGTCGCCGTTCCGGTGCCGGCCGACCAGCGGCTCCCGATCGCGGCGATGCAGCGCGAGGCCGATTTGCGGAACTCGATCGAGACGCCGGACGCGCAAGGAAACCTGCCGACGAAGAATACCGAAACCACCAGCGTCCACGCGCCGGAAGGCGACAACGGCATCGTCGATCCGCAGATCATCGGGACCCCGCGCGACGCGCAACTGGCCCAAGCTATCGCACAACTTAAGAAGACGAATGTCCGGAACGACGCAGCGTCCGGCCGCGTTCCATGATCGGGACGGCGTCCTCCGACGCGGTCGTCTCTCACGGACGGAGCCATCACGATGCGCGCTGCCATTCCCCTCGTTGCCGTCGCCTTGCTCGCCGGCTGCGCCAGCCCGCCGCCGCAGCAAGTCAATGCGACGGCGCCCAGCATCTCGTTTCGCGTGACCGACAACAACGTCGCCCAGGCCGATGCCAGTGCCCGAAACTATTGCGCGCAATACGGCATGGCCAGCCGCTTGGTGACGGTCCAGCCGGACAGCGCCGGCCGCGTCGCGACCTATACCTGCGGCAGCGCGACGGCGACGGCGCAACCGGCCTATGTCGGTTCCGGCAGCTCGTCGCCGCCGGTGGTGGTGCAATGCGCCGACTCCTTCCATCAGGATCGTCCCGGCGGGTCAGATTATCATGGTCCGGCCGTGCCAGGCTGCCCGCCGATTTATTAGGGCTCGATGCGCGGGGCGCAGATGCCTGAGCCCCGCGCATTTCTCCGGTCGCTGTTCGATGCCGCAGTTGCCGCCGCGGCGCCGCGGCACTGCGTGCCGCCACATCTGCCGGTGCCGCCGCCCGGGCGCACGATCGTGGTCGGCGGTGGCAAAGCTTCGGCCGCAATGGCGCAAGCCGTCGAGGCGAGTTGGCCGGGCGAGATCTCGGGTCTCGTCGTCACCCGCTATGGCCATGCGGTCCCCTGCCGACGCATCGAGATCGTCGAGGCGCGGCATCCCGTGCCCGACGAAGCCGGGCGCAATGCCGCGCTGCGCATTCTCGCGATGGTCCAGGGCCTGACCGCGGATGATCTCGTCCTGTGCCTGATTTCCGGCGGCGGCTCGGCTTTGCTGGCAGCGCCGGCCGAGGGGCTGACGCTCGGGGACAAGCAGGCGGTCAATAAGGCGCTGCTGCGCAGCGGCGCAGCGATCGGCGAGCTGAACTGCGTCCGCAAGCATCTCTCGGCGATCAAGGGCGGCAGGCTCGCGCTTGCCGCCGCGCCGGCCCAGGTCGTCAGCCTGATGATTTCGGACGTCCCGAATGACGATCCGGCGGTGATCGCCTCGGGGCCGACCGTCGGCGATCCGACGACGCTCGCCGATGCCGTCGCGATCCTCGAGAAATACCGCATCACCGAGCCGGCCGGCGTCCTCGACTTCCTACGCCATCGGGCGACGGAGACGGCGAAGCCGGGCGACCCGCGTCTAGCGCACGCCGAGAACCGCATCATCGCCGCGCCGCAGCAGTCGCTCGAGGCGGCCGCGGCGGTGGCGCGGGCGGCGGGTATCGCGCCGCTGATCCTCGCCGACAGCATCGAAGGCGAAGCGAGCGAGGTTGCCCGCGTCCATGCCGCGATTGCCCGCCAGTGTCGTCGCCACGGCCAGCCGATCGCACCGCCCTGCGTCCTGCTGTCGGGCGGCGAGACGACAGTTACCGTGCGCGGTCACGGCCGCGGCGGGCGTAATGCCGAGTTCCTGCTCGCCCTCGCGGTGGCGCTCGACGGCGAGGCCGGCATCGCGGCGTTGGCCGCCGATACCGACGGGATCGACGGCACCGAGGACAATGCCGGCGCCGTCATCGGCCCGGATACCTTGCGCCGTGCCGCGCGTCTCGGTCTCAGCGGCGCGGCGTTCCTCGCCGACAACGACGGCTATGGGTTCTTTGCGGCCTTGAACGACCTCGTCGTCACCGGCCCGACCTTCACCAATGTCAACGACTTCCGGGCGATCTTGATCGAATAGCTCGGGGTCTGGCGGAGGCAGCGAGGAGAAGCTCAAGCGCTCTCACGGTCGCCGCATGCCGGACTGCCGACCGGTCGCCGGCAAAGACATGGCGCTCGGTCCGCGTCGCGCGACCGCGGCGGGCGATCCCGAGATAGACGAGGCCGACCGGCTTGGCGGCGCTGCCGCCGCCCGGGCCGGCAATGCCAGTCACGGCGACGGCGAGCTCGACCGGGGCATGCGCGAGAGCGCCGCTGGCCATCGCCTCTGCGACCTCGGCGCTGACGGCGCCATGGGCGGCGATGAGGGCAGCGGGGACGCCGAGCAGCGCGGTCTTCGCCTCGTTCGAATAGGTGACGAAGCCGCGCTCGACGACATCCGAGGAGCCGGCGATCTCGGTCAAGGCCGCGGCAATCATGCCACCCGTGCAGGACTCCGCCGTCGCCAGCCGCAGTCCGGCGGCGCGGCAGGCGTCGAGGACCGCGACGGATTGGTTGATCAATGCCGCGTCAGACAAGACCGACCCTCATCAGCAGCAGAAGCGCCAGCCCGGCATACACCGCCGCGAAGACGTCGTCGAGCATGACGCCGAGCCCGCCGTGAACCGAGTGGTCGATCCAGTTGACCGGCCACGGTTTGAGGATGTCGGCGAGGCGGAAGAAGATGAACCCCGCGGCGTAGGTCAAAAGACCGGGCGGGGTGACCGCGAGGACGAGAAACTGCGCCGCGACCTCGTCGATCACGATGGCGCCAGGATCCTGCCCGGCCGGGCCGCGGCAGATGACGCCGGCCGCCCAGCAGCCGACGGCGAAAACGACCGCCGCGGCGATGACGAGACTGACACCGCCGAAGTTCGCGGCGATCAGCCAGGCGAAGGGCAGGGCGGCGAGCGAGCCCCAGGTGCCCGGCATGCCCGGCAGCAGTCCGGCGCCGAACCAGGTGCCGAGGAAGACCGCCGGATGGCGGAAGGGCAGGCCGAGCCGCGTCACGCGATCGTCTCAGAACGGCAGGCGGATCGTCGCGATGGCCTGCGCCGCGATGCCCTCGCCGCGGCCGGTGAAGCCGAGTTGCTCGGTCGTCGTCGCCTTGACGCTGACGCGCCGCTGATCGAGCGCCAGGATCTCGGCGATACGTGCCACCATCGCCTCCCGGTGAGGTCCGATCTTGGGTCGCTCGCAGATCAGCGTCACGTCGCAATGCGCAATGCTGCCGCCGGCCGCCGTGACGAGGTCGGCGGCGTGGCGGAGGAAGCGATGCGAGGGCGCGCCGCGCCATGCCGGATCGCTCGGCGGGAAATGCATGCCGATATCGCCGGCGCCGAGCGCGCCGAGAACCGCGTCGGTCAGGGCGTGCAGCCCGACATCGGCATCGGAATGGCCGACCAGCCCCTGGCCGTGCGGAATCTTCAGGCCGCAAAGCCAGACGTGGTCGCCGGGGCCGAACGCATGGACGTCGAAGCCCTGGCCGGTGCGGATGTCGCCGCGCTGCATCGCGAGAAGCCGCTCGGCGCGCGCGAGATCATCGGTTGTCGTCACCTTGAAATTCTCCTCGCTGCCATCGACCAGCGCAATGGCGAGCCCGGCTCGCTCGGCGACCGCGGCATCGTCCGATAACTCGGCGCCGCTGGCCGCACGATGGGCCGCGACGATCTTGGGATAGCGGAAGCCCTGCGGCGTCTGCGCCCGCCAGAGCCCGCTGCGTTCGATGGTCTCTCTGATCCGCTCGCCATCGCCGCGCTTGACGGTGTCGCGGATCGGCAAGGCCGCGATCGCGCCGGGACGATCCCGCAGCGCGGCGAGAACCCGACCGATAGTCCCGGCGTCGACGAAAGGCCGGGCCCCGTCATGGATGAGAACGAGATCGGGCGCCGCCTCGGCGAGGCTGTTGAGCCCGTTGCGTACCGAATCCTGTCGCTGCGCGCCGCCGTGGACCGGCGGCAGCAGGTCCAGACCGGCAACCGCCGCATCGTAGAGCGCCCGGTCATCGGGATGGATGACGACGCGAACGCCGTCAACCGCCGGATGGGCGCGCAGGGTCTCGACGCTGTAGCGGAGCACCGCGCTACCGCCGAGCGGCAGGTATTGCTTGGGAAGCGGACCGCCGAGGCGAAACCCGCGACCGGCAGCAACGACGAGGGCGATGCAGGAGGACATTGCGCAAGCTAGACTAGCCAACGAGGCCTTGCCAAGCGCTCGCCGCGTCGATCGAGGCGCGCTTATAGTTTTTGTTGCACTGCAACGAAAACGCGCTAGGATGCCGATGAAAGTTTAGGCAAATCGGACTACTGCTTAGAAAATGAGCATAGAACTCGGATCAATAACGCTCGACGACCCGGTCATCCTCGCGCCGATGTCAGGGGTCACCGATTTGCCGTTTCGGCGCCTCGTCAAGTCGTTCGGCGCCGGTCTGGTTGTGTCGGAGATGATCGCGAGCGAGGCAATGATTCGCCAGACGCGGCAGTCCCTGACCATGGCGCGTAACACCGCCGACGAGCAGCCGATGGCGGTCCAGCTCGCCGGCTGCGAGCCGTCGGTTATGGCCGAGGCGGCGCGGCTCAATGCCGACCGCGGCGCCGCGATCATCGACATCAATTTCGGCTGCCCGGTCAAGAAGGTGGTGAACGGCCACGCCGGATCGTCGCTGATGCGCGACGAGATCGGTGCGGCGCGCATTCTCGAGGCGACGACCAAAGCGGTCGATCTGCCGGTGACGTTGAAGATGCGGACGGGCTGGGACGACCAGAACCGCAATGCGCCGCGCCTTGCGCGGATCGCCGAGGAATGCGGCATCCGCATGATCACGGTGCACGGGCGGACGCGCTGCCAGTTCTACAACGGCAGCGCAGACTGGGCCTTCGTGCGCGAGGTTAAGGCGGCAGTGAAATTGCCGGTCATCGTCAACGGCGATATCCAGACGCTCGAGGATGCGGCGCAGGCCCTCGCGCTGTCCGGCGCCGACGGCGTCATGGTCGGTCGCGGCAGCTACGGTCGGCCCTGGTTCGTCAATCAGGTGGCGCGCTTCCTCAGGGACGGTACTCGCCTGCCGGATCCGCCGCTGAGCGAGCAGATGTCCGTCGCCCTTGGACATTACGAGGCGATGCTGCAGCACTACGGAATCGCAGCCGGCAGCCGCATCGCCCGCAAGCACGTCGCCTGGTACTCGAAGGGCTTGCCGGGCTCCGCGGAGTTCCGCGGCGCGATCAATCAGACCGACGACACCGACCGTGTCAAATCAATGATCCGCGGCTTCTACGAGCCGCTGATCGAACGGCTGGCGGCATAAGATGACACGTAAGCAGTGGGCGATCTCGGACATCGTCGGGGGAACCCGGCGCATCGCGCGCCTCGCCGCCGCCATCGACCCGACGACGATCCTGGCGGCGTTGCCCGACCCGATCATCCTGGTCGACAAGAGCAACTTCATCCTCTGGATCAACAGCGCCGGCGAAAACTTTGTCGGAGCGAGCGCGTCGACGCTGCGCGGCTGCAATCTTTCGGATTTGCTGCCGGGCGACAGCCCGCTCTTCAGCCTGATCGCGACGGTCCGTGACAGCGGCGCCAGCATCTCGGAATACAGCGTCCCGATCGAGACGCCGCGGCTTGGCGCCCATGTCATGACGATCCAGGTCGCGCCGCTCGTCGAGCAGCCCGACCAGCTCGTTATCCTGCTCCATGAGCGCTCCATCGCGCATAAGATCGACCGGCAGCTCACGCACCGCAACGCGGCGCGCTCGGTCACCGCGATGTCGGGCATCCTGGCGCATGAGGTGAAGAACCCGCTCTCCGGGATCCGCGGCGCGGCCCAGCTGCTGGAGCAGAATGCGACGCCGTCGGATCGCGAGCTGACGCGGCTGATCTGCGACGAAGCTGATCGGATCGTCGCGTTGATCGATCGCATGGAGGTCTTCTCCGACTCGCGCCCGATCGAGCGCACGCCGGTCAATATCCACGAGGTGCTCGAGCGCGTGCGCAAGGTTGCGCAGAACGGCTTTGCCCGTAACTACCGCTTTACCGAGGATTACGATCCATCGCTGCCCCTCGTGCTCGGCAATCGCGATATGCTGGTCCAGGTCTTCCTGAACCTGGTGAAGAATGCCGCGGAGGCGGCGCCAAACTCGGACGGCGAGATCGGCCTCTCGACCTCCTACCAGCACGGCGTCCGGCTCGCTGTCGCCGGCAGCGACAAGCGCCTGCATCTGCCGTTGCTGGTCACCGTCAGCGACAACGGCGAGGGCATCCCGGAGGACCTTCGGGCGCATCTCTTCGATCCTTTCGTGACGACCAAGCGTAACGGCACCGGTCTTGGCTTGGCGCTCGTCGCCAAGGTGATCGGGGACCATGGCGGGGTCATCGAGTTCGACAGCCAGCCGCGGCGGACGGTGTTCCGCACATTTCTGCCGATGGCCCCGGCCGGAGCGAGCCTTCCATGAACCCTTCGACCATCCTGATTGCCGACGACGACCGCGCCATCCGCACGGTGCTGAACCAGGCGCTCGGACGCCTCGGCTACGACGTCCGGACGACCGGCAATGCCGCGACCCTGTGGCGCTGGGTCGCCGACGGCGACGGCGATCTCGTCATCACGGACGTGGTGATGCCGGACGAGAACGGCCTCGACCTCATCCCGCGCATCAAGAAGATCCGGCCGGATCTGCGGATCATCGTGATGAGCGCCCAGAACACGCTGATGACCGCGGTCAAGGCGACCGAACGGGGCGCCTTCGAATATCTGCCCAAGCCCTTCGACTTGCGCGAGCTCGTCAACGTCGTGCAGCGAGCGCTGTCGGTCCAGACCAGCGCGATCCAGCCGGTCGAGGAGGTCAGCGACGAGGAACAGCTGCCGCTGATCGGCCGCTCGGCCGCGATGCAGGAGATCTACCGCGTCCTGGCACGGCTGATGGGGACCGACCTCACGGTGATGATCACCGGTGAGAGCGGCACCGGCAAGGAGCTCGTCGCCCGCGCCCTCCACGATTTCGGCAAGCGCCGCAGCGGCCCCTTCGTCGCGGTCAACATGGCGGCGATCCCGCGCGAGTTGATCGAAAGCGAGCTGTTCGGTCACGAAAAGGGCGCTTTCACCGGCGCTGCCCTCCGCTCGGTCGGACGGTTCGAGCAGGCACAGGGCGGCACGCTGTTCCTCGATGAGATCGGCGACATGCCGATCGAGGCGCAGACGCGTCTGCTCCGCGTCCTGCAGTCCGGCGAGTACATGACGGTCGGCGGCCGCCAGCCGATTCGCGCCGACGTCCGCATCGTCGCGGCGACGCATCGCGATCTGCGCCAGCTGATCCGCCAGGGCCTCTTCCGTGAGGATCTTTTCTACCGCCTTAACGTCGTGCCGATCCGTCTGCCGCCGCTGCGCGAACGCAGCGAGGACATCCCGGCGCTGGTCCGCCATTTCCTCGGCATCGCCAGCGCCGAGGGGCTGCCGACCAAGACCCTCGACCAGGCGGCGATGGACCGGCTGCGGACCTATCGCTGGCCGGGCAACGTTCGCGAGCTGGAAAACCTGATCCGGCGTCTCGCGGCGCTCTATTCGCAGGAAGTCATCGGTCTCGACGTCGTCGAGGCGGAGCTCTCCGAGGCGGTCCCTCCCGGAGAAACGTCGCAGGTGCCGCAGAACGAGGGGCTGGGAGCCGCGGTCGAACGCCACCTGCGGGATTATTACGCGGCGCACAAGGAAACGCTGCCGGCGGCTGGCCTCTACGACCGCGTCCTGCGCGAGGTCGAGCGGCCGCTCATCCTGCTCACCCTGGCGGCGACGCGCGGCAATCAAATCCGTGCGGCGCAGCTGCTCGGGCTCAATCGCAACACCCTCCGCAAGAAGATCCGTGAATTGGACATCGAAGTGATGCGCGGCCTAAGATAGGCTCGCGATGGCTCGATTGCGGACGCCCGCCGGCGACGGCGCGGCGCGGGGAGTGGTTTCTTGGATCCAGGCTTGAGCCTGTCGCAGCGGTTTCTGCACTGGGCAGGGCGGGTGGGTCTCGGCCGCAAGCTGACAGTGTTTCTGGCCCTGGCGGCACTCGCCTCGGGGTTCGCGACCTATGCGGCGGTTACCGGGGTGCCCCCGTTCGGACCCGGCGGCGTCCTGTTCCTGCTCAATCTCAATCTCATTCTCGTCCTCGTTCTTGGCGCGCTGGTTGCCAAGCAGCTCGTCCAGGTATGGGCGCAGCGCCGCCGCGGCCTCGCCGGCTCGCGGCTGCATGTCAGGCTCGTCGTCCTGTTCAGCCTGGTCGCGGTGACGCCGACGATCATCGTCGCGGTCTTTTCCTTCCTGTTCTTCACCTACGGCGTCGAATCCTGGTTCAGCGAGCGCGTCCGCACGGCGCTCTCCGAGTCGCAAGCCGTCGCGGAGGCCTATCTCCGCGAGCATCAGCAGGTGCTGCGCGGTGACGTGCTGGCGATGGCGGCCGATCTCAACCGCGAATCCTTCTCGCTCGGTTTCAGCCCGGATCGGCTGAACCAGTTCGTCGCGGCGCAATCGGCGCTGCGCTCGCTCAACGAGGCGATCGTCATCGATCGCTCGGGACACGTTCTCGCGCGCTCCGGCTTCACCTTCTCGCTCGAGTACGGTGTCATCCCCGACTGGGCGATGCGTCAGGCGCAGAACGGCGGCGTCGCGATCATGACCGGCGACAGCGACGACCGCGTCCGCGCGCTCGTTCGCCTCGACCAGTTTCCCAACGGGGCGATGCTCTACGTTGGGCGGTTCGTCGAGCCGCAGGTGCTGGCGCATATGGAGCAGACGCAGCGCGCCGTCGCACAATACGAGCGGCTGGAAGGACAGCGATCCGGTCTGCAGATCACCTTTGCCTTGATCTTCCTGGTCGTAGCCCTGCTGTTCCTGCTCGCGGCCGTGTGGTTCGGAATCAATTTTGCCAGCCAGATGGCGAAGCCGATCAGCATGCTGATCACCGCGACCGAACGGGTCCGCGCCGGCGATCTCGCGGCGCGGGTGGTGGAGGGCGAGGGCGACGAAGAGTTCGCCTCGCTCAGCCGCGCCTTTAACCGCATGACCAACCAGCTGCAAAGCCAGCAGAGCGAGTTGATCGAGGCCAACCGCCAGCTCGACCAGCGCCGCAGGTTCACCGAGACGGTACTCGCCGGCGTTTCGGCCGGGGTCATCGGCCTCGACCTGCTCGGCCGCGTCAACCTGCCGAACCGGTCGTCGTCGGTGCTGCTCGCAACCGAGCTCGAGCATTGCATCGGCCAGGAGCTGACCGCCGTCGTGCCCGAGATGGCCGAGCTCTTCGAGGTAGCGACGCGGCGGCCCGACCGTTTGGCGCAATCGCAGATCGAGATCAACCGGCGCGGTCGTCACCGCGTCTTGCTGGTCCGCATCGCCGCCGAGCAGCAGGACGGCGAGGTCAAGGGCTATGTCGTCACCTTCGACGAGGTGACCGAGCTGCTGTCGGCGCAGCGCAAGGCGGCGTGGGCCGACGTGGCGCGCCGCATCGCGCACGAGATCAAGAACCCACTGACACCGATCCAGCTGTCCGCCGAGCGGCTAAAACGGAAATATCTGCGCGAGATCCACAGCGATCCCGAAACCTTCGCGATCTGCACCGACACCATCATCCGCCACGTCGAGGACATCGGCCGCATGGTCGACGAGTTCTCCTCCTTCGCCCGCATGCCGGCGCCGGTCATCAAATCGGAGAATCTGCTCGACATCAGCCGCCACGCGGCGTTCCTCCAGCGCAACGCCTATACCGACATCGATTTCGAGATCGTCGCCCCGGTGGTTCCGCCGATGGTGGCCTGCGACTCGCGGCTGATCGGCCAGGCGCTGACGAACCTCCTCAAGAATGCCGCCGAGGCGATCCAAGGACGCGTTGCCGAGGAGGGCGGGGGGCGCGGCCAGATCGTCGTGCGCCTGGTCGTCGAGCACGGCCAAATCGTCGCCGCGGTCGAGGACAACGGCAAGGGGCTGCCCGAGCAGGAGCGCGAGCGGCTGACCGAGCCCTACGTGACGACGCGTGCCAAGGGGACCGGGCTCGGCCTTGCAATCGTCAAGAAGATCATGGAAGAGCACGGCGGCGCCCTCGTTCTCGAGGATCGCGAGGGCGGCGGCGCCGTCGTCAAATTGGTATTTTCTGCGATCGACGCGCCGCCGGCGGAGTTGGTCCCCGAGCGAAGCGAAGCCGGCGACCGACTTGCTGTATGATTGCGCTGGTGGCGGGGCTGCCTCGAAGGAATCTGCCGGATGACCGACAAGCTCAGCGCGGACGAGGTGTTGCCGCATGGCGCGTGACATTCTCATCGTAGACGACGAAGCCGATATTCGGATGCTGATCGGCGGCATCCTGAAGGACGAGGGCTACGAATCGCGCGAGGCGGCGAACAGCACCCAGGCCTTGGCCGCTATCCGTGGCCGCCAGCCCTCGCTGGTGATTCTCGATATCTGGCTGCAGGGCAGCGAGCTCGACGGCATCGAGATACTGCAGATGATGCAGCGCGAGCTGCCCGCGCTGCCGGTCGTGATGATCAGCGGCCACGGCAACATCGAGACGGCGGTCACCGCCATCAAGATCGGCGCCTATGATTTTATCGAGAAGCCCTTCAAGTCGGATCGTCTGCTTTTGGTCGTCGAGCGCGCGATCGAGGCGGCGGAGCTGAAGCGCGAGAACCAGGAGCTGCGCCTGCGCGCCGGCGGGGCAGTCGAGCTGATCGGCACCTCGCACGCCGCCGTCCAGCTCCGCCAGCAGATCGAGCGGGTCTCGCCGACCGGCAGCCGCGTCCTCATCACCGGTCCCGCCGGCGTCGGCAAGGAGGTCGTCGCGCGGTTGCTGCACAGCGGCTCGCGCCGCAGCTCCGGCCCGCTGGTCGCGTTGAACTGCGCGACGATGCGGCCGGATCGTCTGGAGGTCGAGCTGTTTGGCACCGAGGCCGGCGTCGACGGGCCCGATCTGCCGCGCAAGATCGGCACGTTCGAGCAGGCGCACGGTGGCACGCTCTTCCTCGACGAGGTCGGCGACATGCCGCTCGAGACGCAAGGCAAGATCGTCCGCGTGCTGCAGGAGCAGACCTTTCAGCGAGTTGGCGGCGGCAGCCGGGTCGAGGTCGACGTTCGCGTCATCGCCTCGTCGAACCGCGATCTCAGCGCCGAGATCGCCGCCGGGCGTTTCCGCGAGGACCTCTATTACCGGCTCAGCGTCGTGCCGATCCGGGTGCCGCCGCTGCGCGATCGCCGCGAGGACATTCCGCTGCTCGCGCGGCACTTCATGACGCGCTGCGCCGCGGCGGCGGGGCTGGCGCCGCGCGAGTTCGGCGAGGACGCAATGGCCGCGATGCAGGCCTATGAATGGCCGGGCAACGTGCGCCAGCTGCGCAACACCGTCGAGCGACTGCTCATCATGGCGCCGGGCGAGCCGCGCGAGCCGATTCGCGCCGACATGCTGCCGCCCGAGATCGGCGCCATCGCGCCGGCCGTCGTCAAATGGGAGAAGGGCAGCGAGATCATGAGCCTGCCGCTGCGCGACGCACGCGATGTCTTCGAGCGCGAATATCTCATCGCCCAGGTAACGCGGTTCGGCGGCAACATCTCGCGCACCGCGGCCTTCGTCGGGATGGAGCGCTCCGCCCTGCATCGCAAGCTGAAATCACTCGGCGTCAACGGCGACCGCCCGCCGAAACTCGGCGCCTGAGACGGGTTCGCATCGCCATGGCGCGGATTTCCTATGTGAACGGCAGGTTTCTGCCCCATGCCAGCGCCTCGGTCCATGTCGAGGACCGCGGCTACCAATTCGCCGACGGGGTCTACGAGGTGATGGCGATCCGCGGCGGCGCGCCGGCCAACGAGGCGCTGCATTTCGCGCGGCTCGAACGCTCGCTCGGCGCGCTCCGCATCGCCGCGCCGATGTCGCCGCGCGCCCTCGGCCTCGTCATTCGTGAGCTGGTCCGACGCAACCGCTTGTCGGACGGCATCGTCTATCTGCAGGTCACCCGCGGCGTCGCGCCGCGCGACCACCGTTTTCCGGACCATGTCCGTCCCTCGCTGGTGCTGACGGCGCGCCGCGCCCGGCCGCCGAGTCCCGAAGCGGTGGATGAGGGCGTCGCGGTCATCGCAATCCCCGACATCCGCTGGGGACGCTGCGACGTCAAGGCGATCGCGCTGCTGCCCAACGCGCTCGGCAAGCAGCAAGCCTGGGAGGCCGGCGCCTACGAGGCCTGGCAGATCGACGACGCCGGCATGGTGACCGAGGGGACCTCGACGAATGCCTGGATCGTCACCGACGCGGGCGAGGTCGTGACGCACCCCGCCGACCATGCAATTCTCGACGGCGTGACGCGGGTTCGGCTGATCGAGATCGCACGCGCGGCCGGCATTACCGTAACGCAGCGACCCTTCAGTCTGGAGGAGGCGAAGGCGGCGCCGGAAGCGTTCCTGACGAGCACGACGGCGGCGGTGCTGCCGGTCGTCCAGATCGACGATTCGCTGGTCGGCGCCGGCTGGCCGGGCCCGGTGACGCGACGCCTGCGTGATTTGTATCTGGTGCCAGCTGCCGCAGGTCCGAAGGAATGAGCGTGATCGAACGGCCGCGCGCCATCATCTTCGATTGGGACAATACCTTGGTCGACAGCTGGCCCACGATCCATGACGCTCTCTCGACGATGTTCGTCGCGATGGGCATGTCGGCCTGGACGCTCGACGACACCAAGGCGCGCGTCCGCAACAGCCTGCGCGACACCTTTCCGGCGCTGTTCGGCGCGCGCTGGGAAGAGGCGCGCAACCTCTACCTCGACGCGTTCCGCGCGTGTCACATCGAGCGGCTGACGGTGCTGCCGGGCGTGACCGAGATGCTCGATCAACTCGTCGCGGAAGGCCTCTATCTCGCGGTCGTCAGCAACAAGACTGGCGCCTTGCTGCGGGCCGAGGCGGCGCATCTCGGCTGGGAGCGCTATTTTCCGAATATCCTCGGCGCGGGGGATGCCAGCGCGGACAAGCCCGACCCGGCTCCCGTCCGCCTGGCGCTCGCCGGCAGCGGCGTCGATCCCGGGCCGCAGGCGTGGTTCGTCGGCGACACTGCCGTCGACATGCATTGCGCGAGCAATTCCGGCTGCGTCCCGGTGCTGCTCGGCGTCCCGGAACCCTCCGAGGAGGAGTTCGCGAACCACAGGCCGACCCTGGTTTTCGGCGACTGCGCGAGCCTTTTTCTGCACATCCGGACCTTGTGATTTCCATCGGCCGCCCAATCTTGGTATGACAGGAGACTCGGCGCAGTTGTTGCGCCGGCCGGACAGATCCGGGCCCCCAACGGGCTCCAATAACTTGCGATAAGGGGTATACCCATGTCATCGGAAAAGTCGCAGAACGTACAGGACGTGTTTCTAAACTATGTTCGAAAGAACAAAACACCGGTTACCGTTTTTCTGGTTAATGGCGTGAAGCTTCAGGGTATCATCACTTGGTTCGATAACTTCTGTATTCTATTGCGCCGCGATGCGCATTCGCAGCTTGTCTACAAGCATGCGATCTCGACGGTGATGCCGGCACAGC
Source organism: Rhodospirillales bacterium (assembly GCA_028291405.1). Taxonomy (GTDB): domain Bacteria; phylum Pseudomonadota; class Alphaproteobacteria; order ATCC43930; family CGMCC-115725; genus URHD0088. The sequence continues at coordinate 15,107 of JAQGID010000406.1, forward strand.
CGGTTCAGCTGTTCGATCCCGGCAAAGAGGGCGGCGAAGTCGAGTCTTGACGGTTTCTGGAACGGATGGGGATGTCGGCTCGGTCTTTCGAGCCCTTGTCATACATCCCGCACTGAAGGCTCCGAAGGACGCTGGCGGCGTGGCGAGATCGCCGGAGGCGCGCCTCGCCGAAGCGGTGGGGCTGGCCGAGGCGATCGATCTCGACGTCGCCGGTGCGGAGATCGTGCGCTTGCCGCGCTTTCGGCCGGGGACGTTGCTCGGCAGCGGCACGGTCGAGAGCATCGGCGAGAGGATCACGGAAGGGGCGGTCGGCGTCGTCATCATCGACGCCACCGTCACGCCCGTCCAGCAGCGCAACCTCGAGCGGGCGTGGAACTGCAAGGTCATCGATCGTACCGGCCTGATCCTCGAGATCTTCGGGGCGCGGGCGCGGACGCACGAAGGCCGCCTGCAGGTCGAGCTTGCCGCACTGAGCTATCAGAAATCCCGCCTGGTCCGATCGTGGACCCATCTCGAGCGGCAACGCGGCGGCTTCGGCTTCCTCGGCGGCCCCGGCGAGAGCCAGCTCGAAATCGACCGTCGCCTGATCGGCGAACGCATCGCCAAGCTCAAGGGTGAGCTCGAGGCGACAAAACGGACGCGGGCGCTGCATCGCACCGCGCGCCGGCGCGTGCCCTATCCGGTGGTCGCGCTGGTGGGCTATACCAACGCCGGAAAATCGACGCTGTTCAATCGGCTGACCCAATCGGAGGTGGTCGCGAAGGACCTTCTCTTCGCGACCCTCGATCCGACGATGCGGCGCGTCGCGCTGCCGTCGGGGAGGCAGGCGATCCTGTCCGACACCGTCGGGTTCATCTCCGATCTGCCGACGCAGCTGGTGGCGGCATTCCGGGCGACGCTCGAAGAGGTCAGCGAGGCGGAGCTGATCGTCCATGTCCGCGACGTCCATCATCCCGACACTGAGGCGCAGCGCCAGGACGTGCATAACGTGCTCGGCGAGCTCGGCCTCGGCAGCAAGGTCGAGGACGGGCTGATCGAGGTCCTCAACAAGATCGATCTGCTCGACGCCGACGAGCACGCCGACCTCCTCAACCGGAACCGCCGCAACCATGACGTGGTGCCGGTGTCCGCGGTGACGGGCGAGGGATGCGCTGCGCTGCTTGCCTTGCTCGACCAGCGGCTGGAAAGCGACCGCGCTCCCGTCGATCTCGACGTCCCGCTCAGCGACGGCGCCGCGATCGCCTGGCTCTATGCGCATGGCGAGGTGGTCGATCGGCGCGACGACGAGACGAGGGCCTATCTCGCGGTCCGCCTCTCGCAGGCCGATCTTGGGCGCTTCAAGCACCGTTTGACGCTGCACTGACGTGATGATCCCGGATCGCGACGAGGTCGCCCGGATCATCGCCGAGGTCGGCGCCTCGGAGGTGATGCCGCGCTTTCGGAATTTGCTGGCAGCTGAAATCCGGGAGAAGGGACCGGGCGACTTCGTCACCGTCGCCGACGAGGCTGCGGAGCGGCGTCTCGCCGCCGAGTTGGGTCCGCTTTTGCCAGGCTCGCGAATCATCGGCGAGGAGGCCGTCGCAGCCGATCCACGGCATCTCGACGCGCTCGCCGGTGACGATCCGGTCTGGGTAATCGATCCGATCGACGGCACCGCCAATTTCGCGTCCGGCCGGCCGGTCTTCGCGGTCATGGTGGCGCTGGTCCGTCGCGGCGAGACGCAGATGGGCTGGATCCACGACCCGGTGGCGCGGTCGACGGCCGTCGCCGTGCGCGGCGAGGGCGCTTGGCGCAACGGCACGCGAATCCGCGTTCCCCGCCTAGCCGAGCGCGAGCCGGGGCCGCTGATGGCCAACCATCGGCTTGCCCGTCGTCTCGGCGACCGATCGCCCTTTGCCATTGCCCCATTCGACCTCCGCTGTGCCGGGCAGGAATATCTCGCCTTGGCGAGGGGTGCAGTCCATTTCGCCCTCTACAACCGGCTGCATCCCTGGGACCACGCGGCGGGGCAGCTGCTGCACCACGAAGCCGGCGGCTTCGCTGCACAGCTCGACGGCTCTCCCTATACGCCGCGGGTCACGGGCGGCGGCCTGCTAATCGCGCCTGACGCGACCAGCTGGCGGCTGCTGCGCGAGGCGCTGCCCGACCATCCGTGACTCGTGAACGTGCCGCCGGCCGGCACTCGGGGCCGGATACCGTCTTGCCAAAAAGGACAAATTACGCAAATCTGCCGGTGAGTCGCCGTCTCGCGGGAAGCGGGCCGGGCGCAGGACATAACACGCGCGCGATCGCGGAAGTCTTGGGAGGGGAGCGCCATGGCTGCGCTGAGCAGGAACGTCGATCTCACGTCGTTCGTCGATCGACAGAAATTCGGCAATTTTCATCTGACCGTCATTCTCTGGTGCTTCCTCGTTCAGGTCGCTGACGGTTTCGACATAACCGCCGCTGCATTCGTCGCCCCGACGCTGCGCGCCTCGTGGCACCTGACGGGTGAGCAGCTCGGCCGCTTGTTCAGCGCCAGCCTGTTCGCGGGTTTCTTCGGGCCGCCGATCTTCGGCTTCATCTCCGACAAATTCGGACGTCGCATTGCGATCACCCTCGGCGCGTTCGTCTTCGGTGGCTTCACCCTGGCCGCGGTCTGGGCACAGAACATCGATCAGCTGATGTGGCTGCGTTTCTGCGCCGGCCTCGGCATGTCCGGGGCGCTGCCCGTGACGGTGGCGCTGACCAACGAATATGCGCCGCGGCGGCTGCGCGGCATGCTGGTCATGCTGATGTTCACCGGCAGCACGATCGGCGGCGGCGTTCCCGGCCTCTTCGCGGGACAGCTGATCCCGGCGTACGGCTGGCAGAGCATCTTCTGGATCGGCGGCCTGGCGCCGCTGCTGATCGCCGTGTGCTTGCTCTTCTTCCTCCCGGAATCGCTGAAGTTCCTGTCGCTGCGGCCGGCGCGGCGCGCCGAGCTCGCTCGCAATATGGCACGCATGGAGCCGGGCTATCAGGCGCCGGCCGACGCGACCTTCGCCATCGTCGACGAGGAGAACAAGGTCAATTTTTCGCCGAAGCATCTGTTCGCCGGCAAGCTTTGGCTGCTGACCCCACTGCTGTGGTGGAGCTTCGCCACGGCGACGCTGATCTTCTACTTCATCAACAACTGGATCCCGTCGATCCTCACCGCGCAGGGCTGGCCGCTCAGCCACGCGGTCTGGGCGACGACGCTCTTCCAGTTCGGCGGCACGCTGGGCGGTATCGCGATCAGCCGTCCCTTCGACAAATACGGGATGTTCCCGGTGACGATCCTCTTCGTGCTGGCGATTCCGATCATTGCCTGCATCGGTCTCCCGGGCAATTCGGAGGCGATGCTGCTGGGCCTCGTGGCGCTCGCCGGTTTCGCTGTGCTCGGGCTCAATTTCGGCAACATCGCCTGCGCCAGCAATCTCTACCCGACCGCGATCCGCTCCTATGGAACGGGCTGGGCCTTCTTCTTCGGCCGCGGCGGCGCGGTCGCAGGTCCCTATATCGGCGGCTGGTTGATCGCCTCGAAGGTGTCGACCGAGCACATCTTCTATATCGCCACGATCCCGCTCGCGATCGGGGTGGTGGTGTCGTTCATCGTGGCGCGGCTCTACAAGTCGCACTACCAGGACAACAAGACGATGCTCGACGCGAGACAGGCGGCCGCCGCCGCGGCGGAATAGCGTCGAGTTCCTGATCCGAGAGATCCGGCGAGAGTCCTTGATCGACCGGTCGCGAGGTGCGAGACCTTGCGCCTGCTAGTCGCTGATGGGAGAGCTTGACGATGCGCGTTGCATTTCTCGGACTGGGCGTCATGGGCTGTCCGATGGCCGGTCATCTCGCGAGGTCGGGTCATACGGTCACCGTCTACAACCGGACCCTCGCCAAGGCCGAGCGCTGGGTCGCGGCGCATGGCGGCAAGCTGGGAAAGACCCCAGCGGAGGCCGCCGCCGGCGCCGAGATCGTGTTCAGCTGCGTCGGCAACGACGACGATCTGCGGCAAGTCGTTCTCGGCCCGCAGGGCGCCTTCGCCGGGATGGCGAGCGGCGCCATCCTCGTCGATCATACGACGGCCTCGGCAGACATGGCCCGCGAGCTTGCCGAGGTGGCGGCCGAACGCGAGATCGGCTTTCTCGATGCTCCCGTGTCCGGCGGCGAGGCCGGGGCGATCAACGGCCAGCTGACGATCATGGTCGGCGGCGAGCCGGCGGCCTTCGAGCGGGCAAAGCCGGTGATGGATCATTACGGGCGGGCGGTGACGCTGATGGGGCCTGCCGGCAGCGGCCAGCTCACCAAGATGGTCAATCAGATCTGCATCGCCGGGCTCGTGCAGGGCCTCTCCGAGGGACTGCAATTCGCCGTCAACTCCGGGCTCGATGCCGGTAAGGTGGTCGAAGTGATCTCCAAGGGCGCGGCGCAATCCTGGCAGATGGAGAACCGGGCCAAGACGATGCTCGAGGGGACCTTCGATTTCGGCTTCGCCGTCGACTGGATGCGCAAGGATCTCGGCATCTGCCTCGCCGAAGCGCGACGCAACAAATCGGCGCTGCCGGTGACGGCGCTCGTCGATCAGCTCTACGCACGCGTCCAGGAGCGCGGCGGCGGCCGTTGGGATACGTCGAGCCTGATCGACCTGCTGCGGCGGCCGTAAGATGGCGGAGCCGACGCCGGTTCCGGAGGAAAGCCTCGACCCGGCCGATTGGAATGCGCTGCGGGCGCAGGGACATCGCATGCTCGACGACATGGTCGATTTCCTGGCGCAGCTGCGCGACCGGCCGCTCTGGCAGAGGATGCCCGATGCGGCGCGGGCTCGTTTCTCAGAGGCGCTGCCGACGGGCCCAAGCGAGCTCGCGGCGGTGCACGAAGCATTCCTGCGCGACGTCATGCCGTTCTCCGGCGGCAATCTTCATCCCGGATTCATGGGCTGGGTGCAGGGCGGCGGGACGGCGGCCGGCATGTTCGCCGAGATGCTCGCCGGCGCACTTAACGCCAATTGCGGCGGTCGCGATCACGCCGCCATCGAGGTCGAGCGTCAGATCCTGCGGTGGAGCCGGGAGATCTTCGGCTTCCCCGAGTCGGCGAGCGGCATCTTCGTCACCGGAACCTCGATGGCGAATTTCATCGGGCTTCTCGTCGCGCGGCGGGCGGCGCGCGGGATTGAGGTCCGGCGCGAAGGCCTTGCCGGCGGCAAGCAGCTCGTCGCCTATACCTCGACCGCGGCGCACGGCTGCGTCCCGACCTCGGCCGACATGGCCGGGATCGGCCTCGACGGGTTGCGGATGATTGCGACGGATGCGCACCACCGGATCGATCTCGCGGCGCTGCGCGGTGCTATCGCCGCCGATCGGCGGGCAGGCCACCAGCCGTTCTTCGTCGTCGGCGCCGCCGGCACCGTCGATGCCGGCGCGATCGACGATCTCGACGGCCTCGCGGATCTCGCCCGCGACGAGGGCCTGTGGCTCCACGTCGACGGCGCGCTCGGCGCGCTCGGCGTGCTGGCACCCGATCTGGCGCTGCTCTTCAAAGGGATCGAGCGGGCCGATTCGCTCGCCTTCGATTTCCACAAATGGGCGCAGGTGCCCTACGATTCCGGCTTCATCATGGTGCGCGACGGCGCCTTGCATCAGAGCACCTTCGCCTCGCCGGCCTCGTATCTCCGGCGCGAGACGCGCGGGCTCGCCGGCGGCTCGCCGTGGCCCTGCGATTTCGGCCC
>JAQGID010000278.1 GCA_028291405.1 Rhodospirillales bacterium
GCGCGCCGCGCCACGCGGCGGTCAGCGTGCCGCCGAGGTCGACGCAGTCGAAGGCGACGACGACATCGGCCTGGCGCAGCAGCTCGATCGTTCCCGGCCCGGCGAAATTGCCCGCCGGCGCGCCGTAGAGCGGATGCTCGGTCGGGAAGGTCGCGCCGACCTTGGAATCGCTGAGCACGACGGCGCCGAGCGCTTCGGCGAGGGCGACGCGATTGGCCCAATCCTCCTCGCGCCGCGAGACGCGTCCCAGCAGGATCAGCGGACGGGCGGCGCCGTGCAGGCGCTTGGCGACGTCGTCGATCATGGCCGGCGACGGCAGTGCCGGCGGCGCCGGCTGGTAGCGCGCCATCTCGGGCATCGGCGGCGCCGCGTCGAGCTTCTGCTCCTGCAGTGCCGCGTCGAGGCAGATATAGGTCGGGCCCTGCGGCGCCGTCGTCGCCATCAGATTGGCGCGCAGAATCGATTCGATCGCCGCCGCGGCGGAGGCCGGCTGGTCGTCCCACTTGGTGTAGTTGCGGACCAGCGACGCCTGGTCCTGCGCCGTATGGATCCAGTCGATCCACGGCCGCCGCTTCGCCGCGTCGACCGGGCCGGTGGCGCCGAAGACGAGGACCGGCACGCGGTCGCACCAAGCGTTGAAGATCGCCATCGTCGCGTGCATCAGCCCGACGTTGCTGTGGACGATCGCGCCCATCGGCCGTTCGGCGACCTTGGCATAGCCATGCGCGATCGCGACCGCCGCCTCCTCATGGAGGCAGAGCAGCATCTGAGGGCTGGTATTGCCGAGATGGTTGACGATGCTGTCGTGCAGGCCGCGGAAGCTCGCCCCGGGATTGAGCGCGACATAAGGCAGCTCGAGCGCGCGCAGCATGTCGGCGACGACGTCGCTGCCCCAGACGCCGGGAGCGTTGACCGGCGCTTGCGGCCGTTCCTGTGATGCCGGTCCTGTCGCGCTCTGGCCTTGTCCGTCAGCGGTCAATTCGTCCCCTCCCCGTCGCATTCCACGCACGTTGCAATCGAGCGCGGCGCAGTCTCTCGCGCCCGCCCACGCGGGTCAAGCAAGGTTGCGAGATCGTCATCGCGAGGAGCGAAACGGTGGGGACCCAGGAGTGGCGAAGACCGGATGGCTTTGCTCCGCTCGCCACGAGAGAGGGTCGAAAGCGGCAATTACAGCGCTTGGTCCGCTGGCGGATCAATCGACGAGATAAGTATTGTGCCCCGGAAAATCATTCGGCTTACTTCACGATGATATCAGGCTCAACGTCATCTGTTGGGCGGCTAACCGGCGGTGGTGAAGCGGGCCGGTGATTCTGACTACTCGCAGTCTTCTCAGCGTGAGCGAGCCGCTGATCCTGATTACTCGGAGTCTCCACGGCGTGAGCGCTTACACCATCGTCGGCATCGGTATATTGAGTTGTACCCGGATTCAGCGTTGCCACGACGGTAGGGACGTCGTCATCTACCCTCCTTCCCTGACCGCGTAGAATGAACTGTCGCCATACAAGTATTTCGAGCACTTTCTCCGCTGCGTCAGGAACGGGAATGCCATGAAGCGTCGGTTTCCAGAGTTGGGCCTTTTCCCGATCTGTCAACGTATATCCTGCTGACCAAGCGCTGCGAGCCCCAGTTCCATTCGCGTTTACATAGGAAAAAGCATACTGGACGCCCACGGCACTTAACCACGGCGAATTGACGGGCAGTGGATCATCGCTCCAACCGTCATCGGGGATTTTCATCTCCATTTCTGGAGGATTGGGCAGCAGCTGTTCGAGCAAGGATTTCACGCCGTCGGACCAGCCTTGTAGAATCTTTGCTTCCTTTGCGAAGGGTGGCTGTCCGTCCGCCTGCAGGCCCGTCAGTTCTTTCAGTACATCCAGAAGGTGAGACTGCCAGTGATTTGCGACGTCATCATAGAATTCTGTTGTTTTATAATCGAAAATGGGAGAATCCACATAGTAGCTAGTCGCTTCGACCTTGTCATCCATGCGATACTGAAAGGGCGCGGGGTACTTGTCTTCGAAGGCCCACGCTGCCTGGTGTTCACCCCAAGTGCAGCGGTATACCGGCGAGATCGCTTTTAAGCGGTTTATCTGACGCAACAAAATTAGGCGTTCGATAGCCTGGCACCAGCCATATTGCCTTGCGTACTCTCTAATCGAACTCTTCGGGTCGAACTGCTGCGTCACGAGCGAGTGGTATGCCTCCAGCTCTGGCCAGCCTGCGTTATTGACTGTTTTGGACGACACCAGGTCAGACATCCGGCGCGCATAAGCTTTCACGAACTCGGAGATAAGTCCCAGGTCCTCTGCAGGCGGGCTCATCAGTTCGGCCCGCACGCTGTCGAAGTTGGCTTTCCAATCCGAGTAGACTTTATCTCTGGCGGCACTCTCACTGCCGCCGCTGCCGATCTCGCAGCGGTATTCGCGGCCACGATATACGTCCCGGTACACCCATCCGGTAGCGTCACGGTGAACGGGCGTCAGAGCCTTCAGTCGATCCAGTTTCAGAGAGAGGACAAAGCGTAGATTGACGTTAAAATCGAACCCTTTGCTCGCCTCTTCCGCCTCGCCCATGATCTTATCGTAAATCACGGTGAGTGACGGCCAGTCCAGACCCTGGTCTTTATACTTTCTTTGGGCCTCCCCCATAGCGTCCGCATATACTTGAACTTGCTTGTACACAAAAGCTTTAATAGGATCATCGACGTGCTTGCCGACAACAGCAGAGCACCCAAGCAGGTTCGCCAAATCCGCAATCGCTTTATTATATGTTCTCAAAGCCTCCTGTATTTGGGTGTCTTGGGGCACCGTTCTAGCTTGGTTCGGCCACAGTTGCTGAGAGATAAAATATGAAGAGATTTCCTGTGCGATCAGCGCGGTACTTTTCTGTGCGATGCACTGCGCCGTGAGACTTAATTTAATAAATGACAGGCCGAGATCTTCCGAGGGAGGAAGCCATTCGTCATTACGCATGTACTCATCGTCGAAAGTGATTTCAACAAGTTCTTTTTCCAAACTTTCGGGAGAGTATTTAACGGCCCCGGTGAGGTCCGTGATCGCATTAATCAGATCCTTGATATCTCCCGACGTGTCGACCTTTTTATGCAGTACCAGTTTTTGGGGAACAAACTCATCGAAGAATCCGTAAACATGAGCAATTTTTTGTCGCAGTGTCTCTGTTTTCCAAAACTCCTCTAGTTCCTTGACGGCAGCGTCGATCATATCGCCGATATAATCGAGATCTGACTCCTCGGAAGAAGCCGCACAGGCTATGCCAAAGATAAACGAGAGCACTGCGGCGCCAAACGGTCCTTTCCACTTCTTCATGATGAAGGCTAGGTTGGTGCTCACCGACTCCGCAATTCCCAACGCGGCTCGCTCCGATATGTGGCTCATTGTTCCGCCCACCATTTGATGATCGCGTGGGAAGCAAGGCTTGCGGCGATCGCACGTGGCAGCGGCTTGTCTCGATATGTGAGTTCCGGAAGCCGCCGGTACATCATCGCGAGGCCTTCTCTGGCGATCAACGCAGCCAAGTCATATATGAGCGCGACCTTGTCCCTCGCCGTCGCCCATCGGAACTCCTGGCTCATCATGATCAGCGCAAGGTCCTCCGTGAACTGCATGAACATCAACTGCTCGTCATATGGTCGCGGCTGATTATTCGTCACGTAGACGGCCACGTTCTCCCAAAAGGCCGCTTCCTGTGACAGCCCAGGATACCCCGACGGGTGTAGCCACTCTCGAGCGACCACACTATCCCCCTCCGCGGCGACAGGCCGCGCTCCGCCGCCCGCACTTGTCTCTATCACGGCAAAACTCGCCATGTTGTGCCCGAGCCATGTCTTGACGATGTAATAGACGCCCACGGCACCAGGGATTGCCTTCAATGCCTTATAGCCATACGAGCAAGCCATCGTCACGTACCTGAGACGGATTCCTCTGATCTTCGGCCCCTCAACCTCGCCGCGCATGGCATGCACATCCTCCGATATCTGACGGATCTGTCTTGCCTGCTCTACGATTATTCCGGATAGGTCTGGGATGCGTTCACGCGGATTGCTCGCGCCCGAGGGGGGGAGCTGCGCCGTATCCAGGGCAAAAGCGTCCGTATTGTTCAGAATGCTCTCGACTTCTCGATCGCTCGCCTGTGAAAGCCCCTGCCGGACTTGACGCCGCCCGGCCTCGTAGCGCTCATTTATTTCGTCGACGTCCCTCGTTATCGACTCAGAGTCGGTTTTACTCTCGTCCCGATGAGAACTCACATCACTATGGTCGCCGGTGGCGACGAACTCGACGGGGCTTACTGCGGCTTGGCGAGTGGCGCGGTCGTGTTCGTCCGAACTTTTAGGATTGCTCATGACTTTTTCCTTCTTCAAGGAAAAGGAACAATGCTAAGGCAGGAACAGGGCTAAATCACGCCGCCTTTTTCACCTATTAGGCGGCACCTTACGCCACTCCATGTGCTTTGCACACGTCACGCCGAGAGGTGAAATAACTAATTATGGATTTCGCATTACTGGCGAAATATCAAGATAAAGGGTACGCCCCACGATACTCGAATGTCAACCAGGCTCCAGCATTACTATGGATAAGATCCCATGCATCCGCATGTTGTAAGCGAACTGTCAGTCGAAGAATTGCTCCAGAGAAAGGTTGCACGAAAGCAACTGATGCAGGTCGCCGGGATCGTGCCTAGCGATAACCCTTCCTCTCCGGCAGCCTTCGATCGAGCAGCGTAGCACCCATCAGCACCTGCCCCGCTGGCAAGTTTATCCCATCATTTCGCCATCGCCTTCGTTTTCCACAGATCCCAGGCGCGCTGCTCGGCGCCGGCCGGTGTCGGCTTATTGCGGAACTCCGATTCCGCATGCGAGACATAGGCGATCGGGCCGCCGAGGATGGTCGCCTGGATGAGCGCCTTGGCGTCGACCTCGGTATAGATCGCGCGCGCGACGACGGTCGGGATGTCGGGTCCGACGACGGCATCGCCGTGGGCACGCATCAGCACGACGGCATTGCTGCCGAGCACCTCGGCGAGCGCCCTGCCCTGTTCGTTGTTCGTCACCATCAGATTGGTGACGCCG
>JAQGID010000289.1 GCA_028291405.1 Rhodospirillales bacterium
CAAGGCGCGCGCGGGCATCCTCGCCGCGTTTCGTATCATGCGTCGCGGTCGTCAGCATGGCGTGCGGCCAATGCTTGACGCGCTCTTCGTTGAGATGATGGAAGGCGGCGCCGGAGATGCCGATGCGGCGCGGATCGCCGCCGACCTCGTTGAGCGCGACGAACCGGAAATAGCGATAGAACGCGGTGTCCTCGAGACCCTTCGCCATCACCGGGCCGCTCACCTGCTGGAAGCGCATCGCGAGCCGCCGGACGTCCTCCTCCCGCTCGGCGTAGCGACCGTTCAGCTCGCCGGTAAGCACCGCGTGGATGAAATCGAAGATCGAGGTGTCGATCGCCGGCGAGCGCCGCTTGGCGACGGCGATCGCCCAATCGATGTAGCGGCGGTCCTCGGCCGAGGCCCCCGCGAAATCGACGTAGGTGCGATAGACGGGAAATGCGGTCAGCACCTCGCGCAGCGCGTCGACCATGCCGTTCAGCGTATAGTCGCGGCGGCACCAGTCGAACAGCGCCAGCTCGTGGAAGCGCCGCGCCAGCACGTTGACCTCGCTCGCGAGGTTTACGGTGCAGATCCGCATCTTGCTGGCATAGAGCACGCTCTCGAAGTCTTCGGTGCGGCCGCTGGCCCGCACGTAGAGCCGCGTCAGGCGGCGCTCGCTCTGCGGATCGACGAAGAGTCCCAGCACCTGGTTGGTGAACTCGTAGCCGGTGGTGCCGGCGATCGGCCAGTCGGGCAAGCTCTCGTAGCGCGCCAGAATCTTCTCGACGACGACGTAGAGCGGCGCGATGTCGAGCGACGCGGCGCGGTCCTGCAGCTGAATGCAATAGGCGCGCGGATCGAACAGCCCGTCGATATGGTCGATGCGCAGCCCCTGCAGGCTGCCGTTCTTCAGCAGATCGAAGACGAGGCGGTGCGAGATGTCGAACAGCTCCGGCAGCTCCATCCGGAGTCCGGCAAGATCGTTGATGTTGAAGAAGCGGCGATAGTTGATCTCGTCCGACGCGACGCGCCAATAGGCGAGCCGATAGGATTGCGCCTCGAGGATATCGTGCAGCGCGTGCCAGTCGCCTGCTGCGCCGCGTCCCGAGATGCTCGCAGCGGCGGCATCGAGGGCGGCCGCGAGCTTCGGGTGGTCGGCAGCCGCCGCCTGCAGCTGGAGCTTCAGCTCGGCCGCAGGAGCGTAGGCACGGCTGCGCCCCGCCACCGAGCGGTCGTCGGCGATCCGGTTGGCGGCGGCGGTGAGATCGCGCAGCGCGTTCTCGGCAGCGTCATCGAGCTCGTCGTCGCTGGCCAGCGACAGCAGCTCGGCATAATCGAGCGGCGACAGCGGGAAACGATGGTCATAATAGGCGACGAGGAAGCTGCCCGTGGTACGCTCGAAGCGCAGCGCGATCTCGCCGTTCTCGAGGATGACGCCGTACTGGGCGCCGAGAACCGGCAGCAGCACCTTGCCGCGCATGTCCGCGCGGGCGCCGTTCCAGTCGATGTCGAAATAGGCGGCGGTCGGCGACGCCTCGCCCCATTCGAGCACCTCGAACCACCAGGCGTTGTCGCTCCCGATTCCCATGTGGTTCGGCACGAAATCGAGGATGAGGCCGAGGCCGCGGCCATGCAGCCGGGCGACCAGCGCAGCGAAATCCGCTGGGGTGCCGATCTCGGGGTTAAGCCGGTTGTGGTCGGTGATGTCGTAGCCATGCGTCGAGCCGCGCCGCGCCTGCAGGAAGGGCGAGGCGTAGACGTGGCTGATCCCGAGATCGGCGAGGTAATCGACCAGCGAAGCGGCGTCGCGAAAGGTGAAGTCGCGGTTGAACTGCAGACGGTAGGTGGCGCGTGGCGGCCTGGCGATCGTCGTCACTCTGCTGCCGGGCTCCTAGGGTCCGCGACGCGCGGATTGCGCGCGTCGTTGAGTGCGGCGGCGAGACGCGCGAAGGCTTCGTTGGCGACGATCTCCGGGACGTTCTCCGACAGCTTGCGCCGCCAATTGGGGTGCTCATCCATGGTGCCCGGCAGATTGGCCTGCTCGATCTCGCCACAGGCATCCTCGATCTGCACCAGCACGAAGCGCGCGTTCGCGCGGCCGATGAAGCGGTGCACCGCCTCGTTCAGCTCCGAACGATACTGCGGCCCGCTATCGGTGAACAGCGATTCCGCAATCTCGGGCGGCAGAACCCCTTCGCGGCGCAGAGCATCCACCAGCAACCGACGCTCGCGCTCGCGGTTCGCGGCATCCGCGTCGCGCGCCTCGGGTCCCGGATAGAGATCGAGCTCGCTCCGCCACTCGAGATCGCGGCCGGTCCAATAGCCCCGGAACGTCGACAGATCGTGCGTCCCCACCGAAGCGGTCGCCAACGACGGATAATGATCGGGCGGCAGGAAGCTGCCGTCGTGCTGACGCTCGAAGACGAGGACACGATACGACAGGATGTTGGCGCGCTGCATCCGCTCGCGGAAGCCCTCGGGAACGGTGCCGAGATCCTCGCCGATGACGGCACAGCGGTGGCGCTGGCTTTCGAGAGCGAGGATGCCGACGAGCTCCTCGATCGGATAGGCGACATAGCCGCCGTGGGCCGCGCCGACACCGCTCGGCACCCAGTAAAGATGCTGCAGCGCCATGACGTGGTCGATGCGCAGCGCGCCGGCGTGGCGCATGTTGGCGCGCAGGCAGGCGATGAACGGCATGTAGGCATGGCGGCGCAGCGCCAGCGGCGAGGTCGGCGCCAGGCCCCAATCCTGGCCTTTCTGATTCAACAGGTCGGGCGGCGCGCCGAGCGTCGCCCCCGGCACCAGAATGTCCTGCGCCGCCCAGGCCTCGGCGCCGTGGGGGTCGACCCCGACCGCGAGGTCACGGTAGAGCCCGATCGAGAGGCCCGCCGCCTTGCCGCGCTGCGCCGCGGCGGCGAGCTGGCGGTCGGCCTCGAACTGGAGGAACTCGACATATTCGACGTGGTCGTGGTGCTCGGCCGCGAAAGCGGCGACCTCGGGCGATGCCGGATCGCGCAGTTCGAGCGGCCAGCCCTGCCACGAGAAGCCGAGCTCGGACGCCAGCATCACGCGGTGCAGCGCCTCAAAGATCGCGAATTGACGCAAGGGCTCGCCCATCGCGCCCTGGAATGCGCGGAAGGCGGCGCCACGCTCCGTCAAGGCCGAGCCGAGGTGATGCGTGCGAAAGCAGCGATAGAGCAGCTCCAGGACAGGGTTCTTGCAGGCCGAGACCACGGCATAGTCGACGAACTCGGCTTGTCGCGCACTGGCGAGGAGACGCTGCGTCTCGGGCGATTGCGCGAAGCGCCGTGCCGGCTCGCAGTCGGCGAATTCCGGCACCGCCTCTGGATCGATGTAGAGATGATTGAGGAAGAGCCGGCTCGACGGCGAGTACGGGCTGATATGGCGCGGCTCGGCGGCGAAGAGCGCGTGCAACGGGTTGACGCCGATGGCACGCGCCCCGTGACGCGCCGCACCCTCGGCGAGCGTCGCAAGATCGCTGAAGTCGCCGATCCCCCAGTTGCGTGCCGAGCGCAGCGCGTAAAGCTGGGTCGTCAGGCCCCAGACCCGCTGCCGGGGCTGCAGCTCCGCCGGCAAATAGCATTGCGTCGGGGCCATGATGATCGTCGTCGTCGCCTCGCGCCCGTAGCAGCGCGCAGTCAGGCTGTGGTAACCGAGCGGCAGCGGCGGCAACGGCAATGCATAGCGGGCGACCCGCCGGCCGAGCACCTGGCGGCTCTCGCGCACCGGGCAGTCGCCCAACGTGACCGCTCCCTCCTGACGGGTACCGTCCTCGCCGACCAGCCGCCATTCGAGACGGCTGGCAAGATCTTCCGGAGCGGTCACCAGGATCTCGCGCCTGCCGTCCTCGACCAGCACGGTCACCGGCTCGAGCAGATCGCCGAAGGGGACCTCCTCGGCCGCGTGCAGGCTAGCCTCGGCCTGCGCCTCGCTTTCCGCCGCGTAGCCCATCGTCGCCAGGAGACGGGCGATCGTCTCGTCCGGAACCTGCCTCTCGGCGCCCCAGACGTCGTGATAGCGGCGCTCGATGCCGGCGAGGGCGGCGAGACGCGATTGGATGGCCGATGCCGTCATTCGGTCTCCGTGTCTGAAATGAAGTAACTCGCGGAGAGCGGCGGCGCATGCTGCGCATCCCCCTCGCCCGCTGTCGCATAGAGAAGGCGCCCGGTCAGGCGCGTCGCCGGGACGGTCACCGGCTGATCGGAAAAATTCGCGACCAGGGTCAGCGTCGTGCCGTCGCCGAGCCCCCAAGCGACCAACACGACCTTGTCGCCGATCGCCCGGTACGAGCCGGCATTGCCGGCGATGCCCTTCAGCCGCGGCACGATCTCGGCCCGGCGAAGCGCGAGGAGCGTGCGATAGCGCTCCAGCCACATTGCATGCTCGGGCTCGTCGATCGAGCGCCAGTCGAGGATCGATTGCTCGAAGGTGGCGTCGGCCCCGGGATCGGGAATTCGCTCGCGCTGCGCCGGATCCTGGAACTCGGCGAATTTCGCGAACTCGCGGCGGCGCCCTTCGCGCACTGCCGTGGCGAGGTCGCCGGTGAAGTCGGAGAAAAAGCAGAACGGCTGGCGCGAACCCCATTCCTCGCCCATGAAGAGCATCGGGATGTGCGGCGACAGCAGGTAGATCGCGGTCACCGCATGCAGCGCCGGCTCCGACACCTGCGCGGCAAGGCGCGTGCCGAACGCGCCGTTGCCCACCTGGTCGTGGTTCTGGATGAAGGCGATGAAGGCGGTCGGCGGCAGATGCGCCGACGGCTCGCCGCGGGTCGCGCCGTCGCGGTGCGCCGAGGGCTCGCCCTGATAGGCGAAACCTTCGGCGAGGGCTCGGCCGAGACGTTCTGCGGGACGGTCGGCGTAATCGGCGTAATAGCCGTCGCTGGTCCCGGTGGCGGCGACGCGCAGCGCGTGGTGGATGTCGTCGGCCCATTGCGCCGTGTAGAGCAACGGCGTGTCGCCCTGGCGCGCGAGATATCCGGCCTGGTTGTCATCGTTTTCTAGGACGAGGTGGATCGTCCGCTCGCCGCCGAACCGGCGCCGCACGGTCGTCGCGATCTCGCTAAGGATGTCGTCGGCGCTGTCGTCCTTGATGGCGTGCACGGCGTCGAGGCGGAGCCCGTCGAAATGGTACTCCTCAAGCCAGTAAAGCGCGTTCTCGACGAAGAAGTCGCGCACCGCCCGGCTCTCGGCGCCGTCGAAGTTGATCGCGGCGCCCCATGGCGTGCGATGCCGCTCGGTGAAGAACCCCGGCGCGTAGCTGCCGATGTAGTTCCCGTCGGGACCGAAGTGGTTGTAGACGACGTCGAGGAAGATCGCGAGGCCGCGGGCATGGCAGGCCTGGACGAGGCGTTTCAGATCCTCCGGCCGGCCGTAGCGCGAATCCGGAGCGAAGAGCAGAACGCCGTCGTAGCCCCAATTCCGCCGCCCGGGAAAATCGGCCACGGGCATCACCTCGACGGCGGTGACGCCGAGGCGGACGAGATGGTCGAGCCGCTGCTCGACGCCCGCGAAATCGCCGCTCTCGGAAAAGGTCCCGACATGCAGCTCGTAGAGGACGATCTCCTCCCACGGGCGTCCGCGCCACAGCGTGTCGTGCCATTCCACCGCCGTCGGGTCGATCACCTCGCTGGGACCGTGGACGTCCTCGGGCTGAAAGCGCGAGGCGGGATCTGGCACTTCGATACCGTCGACGACGTAGAGATAGCGCGAGCCGGCATGTGCCGCCGACGTCGTCAGCTCCCACCAGCCGCCGGCTTGCCTCGCCATCCGCAGTATTTCACCATCGAAGGCGCAGGCGACGCTGGCGGCGCCGGGCGCCCACAAGCGGAAGCGAACGCCCTCGGCAACGAGTTCGGCACCAAACGGCAGGACGTGATGGCGCTTCATGACTCTCCTTGCTCCGGAACCGAACCCATTCTGGGATCGGGAGTCGCGGCGGTCGGCGGTACCGCCGGGGGCTCTTCGTGATGGACCATGCCGGTCGGATCGACCGGCTCCGGCGCCCTGGTGGCCTGAGTGAACAGCGAGAACGAGCGCGCCCTCAGTCGGAACACCTCGCCAGGCTCGAAGATCCGCTCTTCGGCGGCAAGGCCGCTGTCCTCCGCCGTATCGATGCAGTGCTGCCAGCGCATCGGCGCCGGCAGAACCGGGACCCCGAAGTCGAGATCCTCGTGATAGGCGTTGAGAACGACGAGGAAGCTCTCGTCGACGTCGCGCTGGCCGCCCGGCG
The DNA here is from genome assembly GCA_028291405.1 of Rhodospirillales bacterium. Classification (GTDB taxonomy): domain Bacteria; phylum Pseudomonadota; class Alphaproteobacteria; order ATCC43930; family CGMCC-115725; genus URHD0088. The sequence goes on from JAQGID010000289.1 coordinate 6,235, forward strand.
TATAGAACTCGCCGGCCGCGCCGCCGAGCACGTAGCCGATGCAGCGCGCGGAGGGATCGTTCCAGTCATCCTGGGACAGCTCGCGCCCCTGCGGCGTCAGCCAGGTGATGTCCTTGAGTCCTTCGGCGGAAACCGCCTCGCCGCGGAAAAAGCGCGGGCGGGAGAACACGCGATGGCGTCGCCGCAGCGCGATCAGCGTTCGCACGAACTCGCGGAGCAGCGCATCGCCCGGGCGAATCTTCTCCCACTCGGTCCATGAGATCTCGTTGTCTTGGCAATAGGCGTTGTTATTGCCGTCTTGCGTGCGGCCGCTCTCGTCGCCGGCAAGCAGCATGGGAACGCCGAGCGAGAGCAGCAGCGTCGCCAAGAGATTGCGTTTCTGGCGGTCGCGCAGTGCCTCGATCTTCGGATCGTCGGTCGGTCCCTCGACTCCCCAGTTCCAGCTGTAGTTCCCATCGTGCCCGTCGCGATTGGCCTCGCCGTTCGCCTCGTTATGCTTGTCGTTGTAGCTGACGAGGTCGTGCAGCGTGAAACCGTCATGGGCGGTGATGAAATTGACGCTGGCCCAGGGCCGGCGCCCCTGATGCGCAAAGATGTCCGACGAGCCTGCCAGGCGCGAGGCGAGATCGGGGACGACGCCCTCGTCGCCCTTCCAGAAGCGCCGCACCGTGTCGCGGTATTGCGCATTCCACTCGGCCCAGCTCGGCGGGAAATTGCCGAGCTGGTAGCCGTAGGGGCCGAGGTCCCAGGGCTCGGCGATGAGCTTGGTCTTGGCAAGAACCGGATCCTGGCCGACGGCAGTGAAGAAGGGACTGTCTTGCAGATAATCGCCGCGCCAGCGGCCGAGCGTCGGCGCGAGGTCGAAGCGGAACCCGTCGACATGCATCTCGGTCGCCCAATAGCGCAGCGAATCCATCACCATCTGGAGGACGCGCGGATGGTCCATGTTGATGGTGTTGCCGGTGCCCGTGAAGTCGGCGTAGAAGCGCTTGTCCTCGCCGAGTCGGTAGTACGAGCGGTTGTCGATGCCGCGGAAGCTCAGCGTCGGGCCCATGTGGTTGCCCTCGCCGGTGTGGTTGTAGACGACGTCGAGAATGACCTCGATGCCGGCATCGTGCAGCCGCTTCACCGCCGTCTTGAAATCCGAGATGAGGCCGACCGAGAGATAGCGCGGATGCGGCGCGAAGAAGCCGATCGTGTTGTAGCCCCAGTAGTTCCTCAATCCGCTCTGCACGAGATGACGATCGTCGATGAAGGCCTGCACCGGCAGCAGCTCGATCGCGGTGATGCCGAGCTCGACGAGGTAGTCGATCACCGGCGGCGAGGACAGCGCCGCGAAGGTGCCGCGCCGCTTCGCATCGATGCCGGGATGTTTGATGGTGAAGCCGCGGACATGCGCCTCGAAGATGATCGATTCTTCCCAAGCGGTGCGCGGCCGGCGATCGTCGCCCCAGGTGAAGGCGGTGTCGACGACGCGGCATTTCGGCATGTTGCGGGCGTTGTCGCGGCGGTCGAACGAGAGATCCTCGCGGGCGCTGCCGACGCGGTAGCCGAAATGCGCATCGGTCCAGCGCAGCTGCCCGTGATAGGCGCGCGCATAGGGATCGAGCAGCAGCTTGTTGGCATTGAAGCGGTGGCCGTTTGCCGGGTCGTAGGGCCCGTAGACGCGATAGCCGTAGAGCAGGTTCGGCCGCGCGTCCGGCAGATAGCAATGCCAGACGAGGTCGGTATATTCGGTCAAGGCGATGCGCGCGACCTCGTGCGTGCCGCTGGGATCGAAGATGCAGAGCTCGACCTTCTCGGCGTTCTCCGAGAACAGTGCGAAATTGACCCCCTCGCCGTCCCAGGTCGCGCCCAATGGATATGGCGTGCCCGGCCAGACCTGGGTACGCGGCATCAGCCGTTGCGCTCCGGCGTCAGGATGAGGACGCCGAGCGGCGGCAGGCGTAGCCGCACGGAGAACTCCTGGCCGTGCACCGGATTGCTCTCGGCATAGACGGCGCCGGCATTGCCGACGCCGCTGCCGCCGTATTCGACCGCGTCCGTGTTGAGCCGCTCGATCCAGCGCCCGCCGCGCGGCGCCCCGATGAGATAGTCCTCGCGCACGACCGGCGTGAAATTGCAGACGACGAGGGCGACGTCTTCGGAATCTTTGCCGCGGCGAATATAGGAGAGGACGCTCTCCAGCGCGTTGCCCCCATCGACCCAGGAGAATCCGGCAGGCTCGAAATCGATCTCGTAGAGCGCCGGCGTCGTCCGCAGCAGATGGTTGAGGTCGCGCACGAGACGCTGCACGCCGCTATGCATCGGATCCTCGAGCAGCTGCCAATCGAGGCCGATGTCGTGGTTCCACTCGCGCTCCTGCGCGAACTCGCAGCCCATGAAGATCAGCTTCTTGCCAGGGTGCGTCCACATGTAGCCGTAATAGGCCCGCAGATTGGCGAAGCGCTGCCAGCGGTCGCCCGGCATCTTGCCGATTAGCGAGCCCTTGCCGTGCACCACCTCGTCGTGGCTGATCGGCAGGATGAAATTTTCGTGGAACGCGTAGATCAGTCCGAAGGTCAGCGAGTTGTGGTGATAGCGGCGGTGGATCGGATCCTCGGCGATGTAGCCGAGCGTGTCGTGCATCCAACCCATGTTCCATTTGTAGCCGAAGCCGAGGCCGCCGGCGTAAACCGGCCGCGACACGCCCGGCCAGGCGGTCGATTCCTCGGCGACGGTCGTGGCGCCGGGCACGCTGCCGAAGACGAGCTCGTTCATCCGCTTGAGAAAGTCGATCGCCTCCAGGTTCTCGCGGCCGCCGAAGCGGTTGGGGACCCACTCGCCGGCTTTGCGGCTGTAGTCGAGGTAGAGCATCGAGGCGACGGCATCGACCCTGATGCCGTCGATATGGAATTCCTCGAGCCAGTAGAGCGCGCTCGACAGCAGGAAATTCGTTACCTCGCGGCGACCGTAGTTGTAGATCAGCGTATTCCAGTCCTGATGGAAGCCCTGGCGCGGATCGGCGTGCTCGTAGAGCGCCGTGCCGTCGAACCGGCCAAGCCCGTGCGGGTCGGTCGGGAAGTGCCCGGGAACCCAGTCGAGCAGGACGCCGAGCCCGGCGCCATGGCAGGCATCGATGAAGGCGCGGCAGTCGTCAGGATCGCCGAAGCGGCTGGTCGGCGCGAACATCGAGATCGGCTGATAGCCCCATGACCCGTCGAACGGGAACTCGGTGATCGGCATCAGCTCGATATGGGTGAACCCCATGTCGCGGACATAGGGAACGAGCTGATCCGCCAGCTCGCGGTAGCTGAGATAGCGGCCGTTCTCGGCGAGATTGCGGCGCCACGATCCGAGGTGGACCTCGTAGACCGAGATCGGCGCGGCGCGGTCGTTGCTGCGGGCGCGCTGCTGCGCCAGCCATTCGCCGTCCTGCCACTCATGCCGCCGCCGCCGCGCGATCACCGAAGCGGTTCCGGGGGCATGCTCGGCAGTCCGCGCATAGGGATCCGCCTTGAGCGGAACCAGCGCACCATCCGGCCCCTTGATCTCGTATTTGTAGGGATTCCCGGCGTCGAGGCCTGGAACGAAAATCTCCCAGATTCCCGCCTCGCGCCGCAGCCGCATCGGCCAGCGCCGGCCATCCCAATCGTTCTGCGAACAGACGACGCTCACCCGGCTGGCGTTCGGCGCCCAGACGGCGAAGGCCGTGCCGAGGACGCCGTCGTGCTCCATGCGGTGCGCGCCGAGCTTCTCCCAACTGCGCAGATGATTGCCCTCGGCAAGCAGATAAACGTCCACGTCGCCGAGCACCGGCGGAAAGCGATAGATGTCCTCGAACTCGGTCTCGCCGAGCGCGCCCTCGGCACGCAGCCGGTATCCGAAGCGCTCCTTGCGTCCCGGGATCGGACCGGCGAAGAAACCGGCGGGATCCTGGCGCGGCAGCTCGGCGACGATCTCGCCGGTCGCGGCGTCGATCACCTTGACCCAGCGCGCCCAGGGCAGGAACACGCGCACGACGATCCCGCCGGCGGCGCGATGCATGCCAAGCACGGCGAAGGGATCGCCGTGCCTACCCTCGACGATCGCCGCGACCATGTCGCGGTCCGGCCCGGCCGGTCTCGCGACGGCGGTCGTGTCGGCCTGCTTGGCTTGTTCATTCACTGTCGCCACCATGTGCTGTAGGCTCCTCGTCGCCGATCGGCTTCGGCGTATTGGCGGCAATGATCTCGAGGACGCCGGTCAACGGGATCGTGACCCACCCTGGGCGATTGGCCAGCTCGTACTCGACCTCGTAGAGCGCCTTCTCCAGCGTGAAGAAATCGATCAGCCGTCGAGCCTCCTCCGGCTCGGCCGGCAGCGATGGGCAGCCGGCCATCTCGGCGAGATAGCCGGTCATGAAGGCATCGGCGGCGGTGACGCGCCATTGGCCGGCGCAGCGTTCCGCCGTCGGCCGCAGTGAGGGTGGAATGTCAGCCATCTGCCTGAGGCCGGAGGCTGCAGCGTAATCGAACGACCGCAGCATGCCGGCGACGTCGCGCAACGGCGAGCTTTTCGCGCGCCGTTCCTCGACCGAACGCAACGGCTCGCCTTCGAAATCGATGATCGTGAAATCGTTTTGCACCACGAGCACTTGACCGAGGTGGTAATCGCCATGGAACCGCGTCTTCGCCGCCGTTACGGAGGCGGGGATCAGTGCGTCGATGGTGCGCGTCAGGGCGTGGCGCTGGTCAAGCAGACGTACCGCCAACTCGCGGCCGCCTTCCGGCAGCTGGCTGCCGGCGCGTTCGAGAGCCGCGAGCGCGCGAACCGCGCCGGCGTGCGCCGCCTCGCGCCAGGACGCTAAGTCCTCGGCGGTGGTCGGCTCGGGCGCAAAGGCGGGATCGACGGAACCCTGTGCGGGATCGGGGCAGAGCGCACGATGCATCTGGGCTGTCCGTCGACCGAGTTGCCGAGCCAAGACAAAGAAGAACAGATTGTGCTCCGCTCCCGGTGTCCTCCCTTGCGGCGTCGATGTATCGGCCGACCCGAGGACCGAATCCTCTAGGAAGCGACCGATGTAATCGAGCGCCTGGGTCCAGGCCTCGCCCTGGTTGCGTACGAAGGTGGTGAGGACGCCAACGGTCGTCGATGCTCCTTCCACGCCCTCGCGGACGAACTCGACGGCGCCGAGCAGCGGCGGCGTGTTGGGGAACCCGACCTCGGTGAGGAAACGCGCCATCTCGACTTCGGGGGCGATCCCCTCCTGCAGGCGGCGGTAGAATTTGAAGACCGCGTAGTCTTCGATCAGAATTGAGCTGTTTGATTGCTCGAGCCCGAGGCGCCGAACGACGGGCTCCTCGGGGAGTGTCGCGTTGGCGAAGGCGCCGGTCTGCGAGAAAACGATTTGCCCGTGCTCGGCCTCGATCACCTTCTCGCGCGATATCCCGTCGACAATCGCGAGCGCGAGATCCGCCTGCCCCGCCGCGTCGAAGATCGTCCCGTTGCGGCGGAAGCGGCGCGCATCGGCGAGCTTGCAAGGACTGAGGCTGGCGTCGTTCGGATCGACCTCCCAGGCGATCGCGAGCGGCAGCAGGTAGAATTGCCGCGGCGCGTCCTCCAGCGTCACCTCCACGATGATGAAGAGCCAGGGATCTCCGGTCGCGGTCTTGCCTTCGGGTCGCGGCAGCTCGGCCCGGTCGACGACGCTGGTGCCGAGCAGGCGCCGTCCCTTGCCGGCGAACCAGCGCTGGGTGACGAGGAAGCTCGGCAGGACGTCGGCCTCGACCTGCGGCCGATTGTGCCGGTCGAGCAGGTCGGCCCAGCCGTGCGCCAGCACGAGGGTGATGAACTCGGGAAGCGCGGTCGGCGTCGGTGCCGCCTGGGTTTCGTCGACTGGCGCCAGGACAAACCAGAAGAAGCTGTGTCCCTGTAGAGTCAGCAGATACGGCAGATCGCCGATGCGCGGAAATTCGCTGCGGCCGAACAGCTCGATCGGAATCCGGCCCTTGAATGCCGAAAGGTCGAGCTCGACCGCCTGCGGCGAACGACCGAGATTGGTGACGCAGAGGATCGTCTCGTCTTCGAACTCGCGCAGATACGCGAGGACCCGACGGTTGCTGGGATAGAGGAACTTGAGCGTGCCGCGGCCGAAGGCGCGATGCGCGAGCCGAACGGCGATGAGCCGCTTCATCCAGTTCAGCAGTGACGTCGGGCTACGGCTCTGCGCCTCGACATTGACCGCCTCGTAGCCGTAGACCGGATCCATGATCGGCGGCAGGTACAAGCTCGCGGGATCGGCGCGCGAAAAACCGCCGTTACGGTCGGGCGTCCACTGCATCGGCGTGCGCACGCCGTCACGGTCGCCGAGGAAGACGTTGTCCCCCATGCCGATCTCGTCGCCGTAGTACATGACCGGCGTGCCGGGCATCGAGAACATCACGCTGTTCAGCAGCTCGATCTTGCGGCGATCGTTCTCCATCAGCGGCGTCAGGCGCCGGCGGATGCCGAGGTTGATCCGCATCCGCCGGTCGGAGGCGTAGTAGTTCCAGAGATAGTCGCGCTCGCGATCGGTCACCATCTCGAGCGTCAGCTCGTCGTGATTGCGCAGGAACACCGCCCATTGGCAGTTCTCCGGAATCTCCGGCGTCTGGCGCATGATGTCGGTGATCGGGTGACGATCCTCGGTGGCGACCGCCATGTAGATGCGCGGCATCACCGGGAAATGAAACGCCATGTGGCATTCGTCGCCCTCGCCGAAATAGTGGCGGACGTCCTCGGGCCATTGGTTCGCCTCGGCGAGCAGCATACGGCCGGGATAGGCCCGATCCATCTCGCTGCGCAGCCGCTTCAGGATCTCGTGCGTCTCCGGCAGGTTCTCGTTGTTCGTCCCCTCGCGCTCGACGAGATAGGGCACCGCGTCGAGCCGCATGCCGTCGACCCCCATCTCGAGCCAGAACTTCATGACGTTGACGATCGAGCGGAAGACCCGCGGATTGTCGAAGTTCAGATCCGGCTGGTGCGAGTAGAAGCGGTGCCAGTAATAGGATTGCGCTACCGGGTCCCAGGCCCAGTTCGACTTCTCGGTGTCGAGGAAGATGACGCGGGTGCCGAGGAATTTCTGGTCGGTGTCGCTCCACACGTAGAAATCGCGCAGCCGCGAGCCCGGCTTGGCGCGCCGGGCGCGCTGGAACCAGGGGTGCTGGTCCGAGGTGTGGTTCACGACCAGCTCGGTGATGACGCGCAGGTTGCGGCGATGCGCCTCGCGCACGAAGATGCGGAAGTCGGCGAGACTGCCGTAGCTCGGGTTGATGTCGCGATAATCGGCGATGTCGTAGCCGTCGTCGCGCAACGGCGACGGGTAGAACGGCAGCAGCCACAGCGTCGTGACGCCGAGATCCTGGAGATAGTCGAGCTTGCTGGTCAGTCCGGCGATGTCGCCGATGCCGTCGTTGTTGGCGTCGAAGAACGCCTTGACGTGCAGCTGGTAGATGATCGCGTCTTTGTACCAGAGCGGATCGGGATTCATCACGGATGGTCGCTCCGGTCTGCGATAGCAATGTCGAGATTGCAACTGGCGAGTGACGGCTGGGTTCCGGCCGCCTGAGGCCAACACCGCCGCACGCGAATCGGTTCAGCGGCCCGGCGGCTTAGGTCGGGTACAGCTTGCCAGGATACGCCGCCCCCGCCCAGGCTCTTGGCTGCCCCTCACCCGCCGGTCGGGGTGACGCGGAAGACCATCGCCGGCTGCTGCGCCGGGTCGAGCGCGATGCGCTGGTGCGATCCGCGCCAGGTCCATTGCGCGCCGCCGATCGCCTCCTCGAGGAGCATCGCATCGTTCGGCCCCAGCCCCATGCGCTGCAACGGCAATTCGAGGGCCGCCTCGTGCATCGCGTGGGGATCGAGGTTGACGACGACGAGGACGACGTTCGAGCCGTCGGGCATGAGCTTCAGGTAAGCGAGGACATGCTCGTCGTAGGTCGGAATGAACACCAGGTTGGTGAACAGCCGCATCGCCGGGTTGGCACGGCGAAAACGATTCAGCGCCGCGACGTCCGCCTTGATGTTGCCGGGACGGTCCCAGTCCCAGATCTTGTATTCGTATTTTTCCGAATGGAGGTACTCCTCGCTGTCCGGGATCGCCGCCGCCTCGCAGAGTTCGTAGCCGTTGTAGATCCCGTAGGTCGGCGACAGCGTCGCGGCGAGGACGAGGCGCGAGCGGAACGCCGGACGGCCGCCCTCCTGGAGAATCCGCGGCAGGATGTCGGGCGTGTTGACGAACAAGTTCGGCAGCATGAACTCATGCTCCGGCCCCTGCGTCAGCTCGGTGAAATAGGTGGTCAGCTCGCTCTTGGTGTTGCGCCAGGTGAAGTAGCTGTAGGACTGGGTGAAGCCCACCTTCGCGAGCAGCTTCATCATCTTCGGCCGGGTGAAGGCCTCGGCGAGGAAGATGACGTCGGGATGGGTCGCCTTGACGTTGCGGATGCACCATTCCCAGAAGGGCACCGGCTTGGTGTGCGGGTTGTCGACGCGAAAGATGCGGACTCCCTGCTCGACCCAGAACACGATCGTGTCGCGCAGCTCGTGCCAGAGGCCGGCGCGGTCAACGCTGTCGAAGTCGACGTTGACGATGTCCTGGTACTTCTTGGGCGGGTTCTCGGCGTATTTGATCGTGCCGTCGGGACGGAAGACGAACCAGTCGGGATGCTCGCGCACCCAGGGGTGATCGGGCGCGGCTTGCACCGCAAAATCGAGCGCGATCTCCATCCCGTAATCCGCGGCCGCCGCGAGGAAGCGGCGGAAGTCCTCGATTGTCCCGAGTTCCGGGTTGATTGCCGTATGCCCGCCCTCGTCGCTGCCAATCGCATAGGGGCTGCCGGGATCGTCCGGCCCGGCGACCAGCGTATTGTCCCGGCCCTTGCGGTTGACCTTGCCGATCGGATGGATCGGCACGAGGTAGACGACGTCGAAACCGAGCGCCGCAATCTCGGGCAGGCGGCGGATGCAATCGTCGAAGGTCGCGCTTTGCCCGGGGACGGTGCCCTGGCTGCGTGGGAACATCTCGTACCAGGCGGCGAAGCGTGCCCGCTCGCGGTCGACGAGGAGGTCGAGCTCGCGCGCGCAGGTGACAGCGCCGCTGCGGTCGGGCCAGCGGCCGACGAGATGCCGGACCGGAGCCGACAGGAAAAGCCGCGCCTGTGCCGCCGGATCGCTTGCGGCAAGTTCGTCGAGTTCCGCAAGCAGGCGCTGCAGAAGCGCTGCATCGGCATTGCCCTCCGCTGCGGCGCGCGATGCTGCCTCCTCGATGAGGTGGCGGCCCTCGATCAGCTCGACAGCGACGTGCTGCCCTGCGGCGTGCTTCTTGGCGACCTCGTCGCGCAAGGATTCGAATCGGTCCATCCAAGCGAGGATTGTGTAGCGATAGCGCGCGTTCTCATGAACCATGAAGCGGCCGCCCCACCGATCGTTGTCGAGGTGCAGCATCGGCGCCTCGTGCCAGACCGGTTCGTCGATGCGGCGATAGAGAACGACGGCCGCCAGCTTGTCGTGGCCGTCGCGCAAGATGTCCGCCTCGACCTCGACGGTATCGCCGACGACGCGCTTCACCGGGTAGCGGCCGCCGTCGATTTCCGGCGAGACGTTCTCGACCGAGACCCGCGTCTCGGGCGGCGGCTCGGCTGCCAGGGCTGTCGGCGCCACGGCAGGCGCCGGCAAGGGCGGCGCCTGCCCCGACCGGCCGCGCAGGAGGCGCAAGGAAAGCGGCGCCACCGGAATCTCGAGCTCCAGCGCCGCCGGCTCAGCGCCAGGCTCGGCCACCTCCAGCACGAGATGCTGTCCCCCGGTGGCGGCCAGCAGCAGATCGCTCGGCACGACGTGGGCCGCGGCAGGATCACGGTTGGCCACGACGAAGGCCCAATCCGCAGCGTCTTCCGTGGCGCGCGCAATGGCGACCAGCGGCGAATCCGGCGGCGTCAGCAGGCGCGGCGTTGCCCGGCCGTTCAGGGCCGGCACGGCCGATTTCGTCTCGTTGACCTCGGCGATGGCCGCCGAGAGGTCGAAGCGCCTGTTCTCGTCGGCGTCGTCGGGTCGCGTGCGGGCGTTGTCGAGGCGCCGCCGCCAGCCCCATTCAAAGCCCATCGGCATCAAGATGCCGCTCGAGAAAGCGGCGGCAAAGGCGTAGCGCCGGCGGCACTCGGCGGCGATCTCGTCGGGCGACGACGCGCCGGCGCGTTCGAGCTCGCTCGCGAGGCGCTCGGTGTCGTGGCTTTCCGCGAAGCCGATGGTCGGCGCGATGCGGCGCAGCGCGCGGTCCTCATCGAACAGCCAATCCGAGCGGAAATCCCACCATCTGACGCTGTTGTAGAGGTAGTCGAAGCCGGCGCCGGCGAGACGCCGAACCGCCGCTGCCGGTTCGCCGAGGGTATCAGCGCAGACGATGCAATCCGGAGCCGCGCGGCGCGCCGCGGCGATCAGGGTGCCCCAGACCTCGGCCGGGACGGCAAGCGCCGCCGGGCAGGAGAAGCGGCGGAAACCGAGACCGATGTAGCGCTCGACCACGGCGACGAAATACGCGGTGATCTCCGCCCGGGTCGCGGCATTCGACCAGTCGAAGGCGGCGCTGCCGCCGGTCGCCGGCTTGAACCAGTGCGGTCGCTCGCGCACCAGCGGGGCCTCCTCGGCCATCCGCGTCACGACGAGGTCGGTCATCGCCGCGAGTCCGTGGCGTTCGGCGGCCACCGTGAATACGGTGAGCTGCGTGTCGGCGCTCGCCTCCCCGTCGCTGAACAGCGGGTTCAGCGACGCGTGATCGAGGACGTCGTAGAGGTTGCCCGACCGGCCCGTCGGGTGGAAGGCATTAATGTAGACCGTGTCAAACCAGAGGGAGGCGATTCTCGGCAGATGTCCGGTCCAGGCGGAAACCGACCCGACAAGCAACGGGAAGAGGTTATAGATCCGCAGGGACGGATGCCACGTCGGCTCGGCTTCGGCAAGCGTCGGAGAAGGCGCCTCCGGCCGAAGCTTTCTCAGCTGCCCCTCCCGCGGGCGCGGTTCGCGGTCCTCAATCGAGCACCTTCAAACCGGGGTCGTCGCCGAAGGCGCGTTCGTCCTCCAGCGTCCCATCCGGATTCTCGACCACCACCTTGCTGGGCTGATCGGCGGTGGCGAATTCGTAGGCGAGCTCGGTCGCGGCATCGCGGCTCGGGCGCGAGCCGAGCGATTTGTCCTCACCCTCCTTCGTGACGATCCATTTTCCGTCGGACGGCGAGATCACCCGATAGACGTGCCGGCCCAGCATCATTTCACCTCGAACTGTGTAAACGACTGCCAGAGGAACGATGCCGGGCTGGCCACCGTTCCGCGACGCAAACCGACCCAATCGACGCGAAAAGAATGGCCGGGACGGCATCCGTACCCGGCCAGTTGACGGGTGGCAAACCCGCGTACAGGGAGACTTTGCCATGCCGGGCTCGGGGGAGGTCAGATCCTGTATGCGGACGCCCGGCGCCCCGCGATCTGGTGACCGCCCAGCGGGCGACACACTCTGCCAACTCCGGCCGGTCGATCAAGGTTCCAATCGGATCCCACGCACGAAGACGCCCGGAGGCGGAGGGTTGCCCGCCGTCCGGTCCCGCCTCAGGTCCTCAGCTCAAGCGTCGTGCGCCAGCTCGACCTCGGCGACCGAAGCGCTGCGTCCGACGCTCGCCACCGAAACGACCTGGCCCGACGCGACGCGACGGACGACCGCCGTATCGGTGCGCTTGGCGACAGGGGCGGCACCTTCGTCTTCCACCATGCCCATCAGCTGGCGTAGCATCTCGCGGCCGCGCGAGAGCCGCGACCGGATCGTTCCGACGGGCACGTCGAGGACGACGGCGACTTCCTCGTAGCGCATGCCTTCTAGTCCGACCAGCAGGAGCACGGCGCGCTGCTCCTCCGGGAGCTTGGCGATCGCGCGCTCGAGGTCGCGCAGCTCCAGCCGCTTGTTCTGGTTCGGCTGCGAGGTCAGCGACGGCTCGCTCTCGCTGAGCCCGACCGCGGTCCCTTCGCGGACGGCACGGCGGACGTGGTTAACGTACTGGTTATGGAGGATCGTAAACAGCCAAGCCCGGAGATCGGTTCCCTCCTGCCAGAGGTGGACTTTGCTGAGCGCGCGTGCCAGGCAATCCTGGACGAGGTCGTCGGCGGCGGTGACATCGCGCGTCAAGGCGCGGGCATAGCGTCTCAAGCGGGGAATCTCTTCTTCGATCCGGCGGTAAATATCGGCCATCGCCGCGCTCCTTCGCGTGTCCCGTGGGTATACGCCCCGTCCTTCAACGAAACGTCCTCACCCGATAGAATGTAATGGGACGATGTAATCGCTTGATGTCAGGGGCATGGGAATCGTGTAAGGAATTGTAACGTTGTGTTAAAAAACGTTATGCACCCACTCCCGGGCGCGCGGGTTTTTAATGATTTCGACCTTTGCGTTATTGCATCCACGCTGGACATCGGCCAGATTCGCAGACATGAATGAAGCCGCTCACATCCTTGTCGTCGACGATCAGAAAGAGATCTGCGAGGTCGTCCAGGAATATCTGTCCGGGGAAGGCTATCAAGTCTCCGCGGCCAGCGATGGGACCAACATGCGCCGCGTCATGGCGCAGCACCCGATCGACCTGGTCATCCTCGATCTCATGCTCCCCGGTGAGGATGGGCTGACCCTGGCCCGCATCCTGCGCCAGGAATCGAACGTCGGGATCATCATCCTGACCGGCCGCGGCGAGACCGTCGACCGCATCATCGGCCTCGAAATGGGCGCCGACGACTATCTGCCGAAGCCCTTTCATCTGCGCGAGCTGCTCGCCCGGGTGAAGAGCGTGCTGCGACGCGTTTCGGCCCGCATCAAGGAGCCGGCGCCGGCGAGCGGCAGCCGCTCGAAGGCACGCTTTTCTGGCTGGAACCTCGATCTCTCGACGCGCGAGCTGGTATCGCCGGCCGGCAGCGAGGTTCGCCTGACAACCGGCGAGTTCGACCTCCTCGCCGCCTTCGTCAACAACGCCAACCAAGTCCTAAGCCGCGACCGGCTGCTCGACCTCGCCCGCAACCGCGAGGCAGGCCCCTTCGACCGGACGATCGACGTCCAGGTCGGCCGGCTACGCCGCAAGCTCGAGGAAGATCCGCAAAAGCCGACGATGATCAAGACCGTGCGCGGCACCGGCTACATCTTTACGCCGACGGTCGAGGTCAACTGACAGGGAGAGCGAAGCATGGCGCAGATCCGGCACATGGCGATCTTCTCCGAGGACCCGACCAAGCTCGCCAACTACTACGCCGATGTCTTCGGCATGACGATCACCGGCGTCGGCCGCAACGGCGACACCTGGATCACCGACGGCCATCTCGACATCGCGATCATTCCGCGGCTCAAGCCCGATTACCCGCCATCCGGCCTGCACCATTTCGGCTTCAGCCTCGATCCCGCCGAGAAGCCCGGCGTCTATGAACGGATGGCGGCCTACGGCATCGCGCCGACCAAGCCGCCGGCCGACCGTCCCTTCGTCGAGGATAAAGGCCGCGACCTCGACGGCAACGTCTTCGACATGGCGACGACAAAGGTCAAGTCGGACGGCAAGAGCCGCGTCAAGGAGAAGCTGACCGAGCCGGTCGGCTAGGCCGCCGCGTCCACCGCGAGGCGCTGGCGCAGGAAGGCGACCACCGCGACCTCCTCGGGCTTCATTCCGGCGAGGTTCTCGCGCAATTCCTCCTCCGCCCGCGCCTTCAGCGAGGCGCTCAGCGAGCCGTCGAGATAGCCGTCGAGAATCGCCGGATGGATGTAGCATTTGCGGCAGATCGCCGGGGTGTTGCCCAGCATCATGGCGACCGCCTCGATGGCGCGCAGCACGTTCTTCTTGGCCGCCGCCTTGCTGTCGACCGACTCGAGCTCGCGCAGCGCGATCGCCGCGAGGTTGGTCGCTGCCCAGGTGCGGAAATCCTTGGCGGTGATCTCCTCGCCCGAGACCTCGCGCAGGTAGTCGTTGACGTCCTGCGAACCGACGACGTGGCGCTCGCCGGCATCGTCGATGAACTGGAAGAGCTCCTGGCCCGGCAGGTCCTGGCATTTGGCGACGATTTTCGAGAGCCGCGAGTCGCTCACCTCGAGATGGTGCTGGATGCCGTGCTTGCCGCGGAAGTCCAACTCGACCTTGCGGCCGCGGACATGGGCATGACGGTTGCGCAGCGTCGTCAGGCCGAAGCTCTTGTTGTCGCGGGCGTATTCGGTGTTGCCGATGCGGGCCAGGGTGGTCTCGAGCAGCCGGACGATGGCGGCGAGGACCCGCTCGCGCCCGAGTCCGGGCCGCGCGAGATCGGCGTCGACCCGCTCGCGGATCTTCGGCAGGACGCGGGCGAAGAGCAGCATGCGGCCGTATTTCGCCTCGTCGCGCACCGCCCGCCAGCGCGGGTGATAGCGGTACTGCTTGCGGCCGCGCGCGTCGCGACCCACCGCCTGGATATGGCCCAGCGGATCGGGGCAGATCCAGACATCGGTATAGGCCGGCGGCACGGCCAGCGAATGGATGCGCTGCAGGACCGCCTTGTCGCGAATCGGCTTGCCCGACGGATCGCGGTACGCGAACCCCTTGCCGCTGCACCGTCGGGTAATCCCCGGGACGTCGTCGCTGACGTAGTGCAGATGCGCCGCGCGTGCCGCCAAGGCCGGATCGAGCGCGACCTCCTCCACCTGACCGTCGGTAATGAGAGGAACTCCGCCCTGTTCCATCGTCCGCGTCCCCAGTGAGGATTGCCCACGCCTAGGGGGAAACGCCGAACTGAGGCGGACGGCACGCGGTGGTGCTATAATTCGTACATGACCAAGGAAATCCGCGAGCCCGGCGACATAACGGGCTACCACGCGCATCTCTATTACGATCGCCTCACCCGCCCGGCGGCGGAGGCGATCCGCGCGGAGATCGGCCGCCGCTTTCCCGACGCGCTGCTCGGACGCTGGCATGACAACCCGGTCGGGCCGCATCCGATCGGCATGTACCAGGTCGCCTTCCCGGTGGCCGATTTCCCGCGCTTCGTGCCGTGGCTGATGCTCAACCGCGGCAGCCTCGTCGTTCTCGTGCATCCGGAGACGGGCGACGACTATCAAGATCACGCCGAGCACGCGTTGTGGCTCGGCGAGAAGCTGCCGCTCAATCTCGAGTCGCTGCGCCACGGTCCCGCCACGTCATGACCGTCCGACAAGTCGAGACCAGCCGCGCCACCGGCGGCGCGACGCTGCTGCCCTATCTGCTGATCGCGCTTTCCTCGCTGTTCTGGGCGGGGAATTGGGTGATCGGCCGCTTCCTGCGCGACGACCTGCCGCCGGTCGCCTTCAACTTCTGGCGCTGGACCCTCGCCGCGCTCATCCTGGCGCCCTTCGTGCTGCGCTCGCTGCGCGGCCGCTGGGGGATCGTCGCGCGGCACTGGCGCATCCTGGCGCTGCTCGGCATCACCGGCGCCTCGCTGTTCCAGACGCTGGTCTACCTCGGTCTGCAGACGACGACGACGGTCAACGCCGTGCTCCTCAACGCCTCGACGCCGCCCTTCATCATGATGTGGGCGTGGCTGCTCGACCGCGAGACGGTGACGCCGCGGCAGATCGCCGGGGTCGTGCTGTCCTTCGTCGGCATCCTCGTCATCGTGACGCGCGGCGAGCTGGCGCAGCTCCTCGCGTTCCACTTCAACCGCGGCGATCTGCTGATCACCCTGGCGATGCCGATCTGGGGCCTCTACGCCGTCTTGCTGAAGCGCCGGCCGGCGGCGCTCTCCGGGCTGGAGCTGATCTTCGTCACTGCCCTTTTCGGCCTCGCCTTCCTGCTGCCGATGCTGATCGCCGAGGGCATCCTGGTCGGGCTGCCGACGATCAACGCGATGAGCCTGGCCGGCATCGGGTATGTCGCGGTCTTCGCCTCGCTGCTCGCCTATATCTGCTACAACCATGGCGTCCATGCGGTCGGCGCCAATGTCGTCGGCTTCATGAACCCGCTCCTGCCCGCCTTCGCGACGATCCTAGCGATCCTGCTGCTTGGCGAGCAGTTCCGCCTCTTTCACCTCGTCGGCTTCGCCTTGCTGCTCGGCGGCATGGCGCTGTCGATGATCGGCCGGCGCTCCGTCGACGAGGCGCCGCCTGATTGAGAGCGGTCCGGCTGAGAATCGGCTGATGGGGTGCCGAACCCGCCCCCGCCTGGCGTCTCGATGACGAAGACGTCGCCTTCCGCCATCGCGACGCTGTGGGTCGCGCCGAACGCCTCGATACCGCCGCCGACCCGCTCGACCCAATTACGGCCGAGCGCGCCGGGCGCGCCGCCGGCGAGCCCGTAGGGTGGGACGCGGCGCCGGCCGGCGAGGATCGCGGCGGTCATCGGCTCGCGGAAGCGGACGCGGCGGACGACGCCGTCGCCGCCGCGATGCTGCCCCGCGCCGCCCGAGCCACGGCGGATCGCGAAGCTCTCCAGCAGCACGGGGAAACGCCATTCCAATACCTCGGGGTCGGTCAGGCGCGAGTTCGTCATATGCGTTTGGACCGCGTCGGTGCCGTCGAAATCCGGTCCCGCGCCGGAGCCGCCGGCGATCGTCTCGTAGTACTGATAGCGCTGGTTGCCGAAGGTGAAATTGTTCATCGTCCCTTGCGCGGCCGCCATGACTCCGAGCGCGCCGTAGAGCGCGTCGGTGACGCATTGCGAGGTCTCGACGTTGCCGGCGACAACCGCGGCGGGATAGCGCGGGTTCAGCATCGAACCTTCGGGAATGACGATCTCGAGCGGCTTGAGACAGCCGCCGTTCATCGGAATGTCGTCGTCGACCAGCGTGCGGAAGACGTAGAGCACCGCCGCCTTGCAGACCGCCCTCGGCGCATTGAAATTGGTCGCGCGCTGGGTGCTCGTACCGGTGAAATCGATGCGGGCGCTGCGTTTCTCGCGATCGACCGATATGGCGACGCGGATCACCGCGCCATCGTCCATCTCGACGGCGAACTCGCCGTCGGCCAATCGCGCGACGACGCGGCGCACCGCCTCCTCTGCATTGTCCTGGACATGGCGCATATAGGCTTCGACGACCGCGAGACCGTATTGCCCGACCATGCGGTGCAGCTCGCGCACGCCCTTCTCGCAGGCGGCGATCTGCGCCTTGAGGTCGGCGATGTTCTGCGCTGGATTGCGCGACGGGTATTTGCCGGAGGAGAGCAGCGCGACCATCTCCGCCTCGCGGAAGCGCCCCGCGTCGACGAGGAGGAAATCGTCGATCAGCACGCCCTCCTCCTCGACGCTGCGGCTGTCGGGCGGCATCGAGCCTGGCGTCAGCCCGCCGATGTCGGCCTGATGCCCACGTGCCGCGACGTAGAAGAGGGGCTGTCCCCCGCCCAATTCGGCGAAGACTGGCGTGATCACGGTGACGTCCGGGAGATGCGTCCCGCCGTTGTAGGGCGCGTTGAGGACATAGACGTCGCCCGGGCGCATGCCCCGCCCGTCGTCGCCGTCGCGCCGCGAGGCGATCACGGTCTGGACGCTCTCGCCCATCGAGCCGAGGTGGACCGGCATGTGCGGCGCATTGGCGATCAGCGAGCCCTCGCGGTCGAAGATGGCGCAAGAGAAGTCCAGCCGCTCCTTGATATTCACGGAATAGGCGGTGTTCTGCAGCGCGACGCCCATCTGCTCGGCGATCGCCATGAAGAGGTTGTTGAAGATCTCCAGCATCACTGGATCGGCTTCGGTCCCGATCGCGGTGCGTTCCGGCAATTTCTCGAC
>JAQGID010000291.1 GCA_028291405.1 Rhodospirillales bacterium
TGCAGCCGATGAAATAATGGGCGTCTTATCGATCGCCTATTTTTGGGCAGATTCTCTACGGACTTCCCCGCCACGGGATGATGTTGGTCGGCGGCAGTTGCGACGTCGCAGCGACCGCCCGTTCGACGGCGGCGGCGAGGTCGGGGATGCGGAACGGCTTCTTGACCAGCAACGCGTTCGTCAGGCGGCCGCTGAGCACCAGCTTTTCGGCATAGCCGGTGATGAAGAGGACCGGCAGGTCCGGCCGCTCGCGCAGCGCCGCTTCCGCCAGCTCGACGCCGTTCATCCCGGGCATCGCGAAGTCGACGATCAGCAGGTCGAAGGTCTCGCCGCCCTCGAGAACCGCGAGGGCGGCGCGACCGTTGCTCGCCTCGCGCACCCGGTGGCCGCGTTCGCGCAGACAGGTCGCGGCGAGGGCGCGAACCTCGGGATCGTCGTCAACCAGCAATATGACCGACGAGGCGAGACTGGTTCGCGGCGCCGGAGCGATCGGCTCGGCCGGTGCGGTCGAGGCATTGGCGGAGCGCGGCACGTAGACGCGGACCGTCGTGCCCTCGCCGGGGCGCGAGATCAGCCGCGCCGTGCCGCCGGATTGCCGGGCGACGCCGTAGACCTGCGACAGGCCGAGGCCGGAGCCCTTGCCGACATCCTTGGTCGTGAAGAAGGGCTCGAAGGCCTTGCCGAGGATGTCCTCGCTCATCCCGCTGCCCGTGTCGGTCACCGCGACGAGGATGAAATCGTCGGCCAGCAGTTCCGGCGGCAGCGACGGGTCGCCGCGCGCCACGTTCGAGGTCTCGATCAGCAGCGAGCCGCCGAGCGGCATGGCGTCGCGGGCGTTGACCGCGAGGTTGAGGATCGCGAGCTCGATCTGGTTGGCGTCGACGAGCGCCGGCCAGAGGGACTCGTCAAGGGCGGTCTCGATCCGGACGAGGGCGCCGATCGTCCGCGCTAGCATGTCGTTCATCCCGACGATCAGCCGGTTGAGGTCGACCGATTTCGGCTGGAGGTGCTGCTTGCGCGAGAAGGCGAGGAGCTGCTCGGTGAGCTTGGCGCCGCGCTCGGCCGAGCGCGTCGCGTTGGCGAGCAGCTTTCGCATCGCCTCGTCGCCGGCCTTGGCCTCGGCGAGCTCGAGATTGCCGAGGATCGCGGTCAGCAGATTGTTGAAATCATGCGCGACGCCGCCGGTCAATTGCCCGACCGCCTCCATCTTCTGCGCCTGCACGAGTTGCGCCTCGGCGCGTTTGCGTTCCTCGATCTCGGCGACGAGACGGAGATTGGCGTCGGCGATCTCGCGCGTGCGTTCGGCGACGCGACGCTCGAGCAGCTCGTTGGCCTCGCGCAAGGCGGCTTCGGCGGCGTTGCGGGCGCTGAGATCCTGCAAGATGCGGATCGCGTAGAGCGGCGTCCCCGCCTCGTCGCGCACGAGCGAGGAGGTCGCCATGATCCAGACGAGATGGCCGCGCTTGTGGATGAAGCGCTTCTCCAACGTGTAGCGCGGGATCTCGCCCTTCTTCAGCCGCTCGAACAATGCCTTGTCGGCAGGAAGATCTTCGGCGTAGGTAACGCCGAGAAAGCCGAGGGCGGTAAGCTCATCCGGTCGGTAGCCGGTCAGCTCGCAGAGCCCCTCGTTGACGCGCTGGAAATGTCCGTCGAGGTCGGTTTCGCCGATGCCGATCGGAGCATAGGAATAGGTCGCCTGCAGCCGCCGCTCGCTCTCGCGCAGCTGCGCCTCGGCGGTATCGCGCTCCACGGCGCGCTCGGCGAGCGCGGTCGCGGCGCCGGTCAACGCCTCGGCCACCTGATCGAGCTCGCGGATGCCGGCCGGCTGGGCGATCGGAGTCGTGCCGGCACCGAGAGCCTGCGCCGCCTTGGTCAGGGCGGCGACGGGACGGCGAATTGTCCGGCCGATCCACCAGCCGAGCGAAAGGCTGAGCGCAAGGACCGCGAGGCCGCCGCCGGTCGCCAGCCAAAGGATACGGCTGAGCGGCGCGTCGAGGACGGGCCGCGGCACGCTGACCGCGACGGTCCATCCGGTCAATTGCGAGCGCAGGAAGGCAGTATAGACTTCCTCGCCCTGCTTGGTGACGCTGGCAATCCAGCCGGAAGCGTCCCGCCGCATCTGGTCCCCCAGGATCGCGCCGGGAGGCTGGCCGAGGAAACGCTCGATCTCCCGATTGCGCGCGACGAAGTTGCCGCTGCGGTCGAAGACTCCCACCGTCCAGTCGTCCGGCGCCTTCTGCTCCCGAACGGTCGTGGCAAAGCTGCCGGGCTCGACCGCCATCGAGAGGGCGTAAGCGACGCCGCCGTCGCGGCGCACCGGCACCTCGACGGAGATCAGCGGCCGCTTCGTCACCGCTCCGGTGACGAGATCGGAGACCTGCGGCAGGCCGGTCGCGAAGACGCGCCGCAGCGTCGTCTTGTCGGTTTGATACGGCAAATCCTCGCCGAAGGTGCGGCTGCTGTTGATCAGCTGCTTGCCGTTGCGATCGGCCAGCACCATGCTGAGGCCCTGGATGTTCACCGCCTCGCGCAGCTGCCGGTAGAAGCCGGCGAGATCGTCGCTCTGCAGTGCCGGCGAGGTTGCCAGCAGCTGCAGCGCCGCCTGGATACCGGTGATCTGGCGATCGAGATCGGTGACAAGCTGCTCGGCGCGGGCGCGCACCTCGCGCTGCAGCCGGCCGCGCTCGTCGTCGACGGCATGAACGATGGCGAGGCTCGACAGCGCGACCAGGGGTAGCACTGCAACGAGAACCAAAATGCTGAGGCGCGCCTGAATACCGAGACTGCGCCCCGCCCGCGACGCCAGCTTCATGCCCGGATTATCGCATGGAAGTTGTACGGAAACGCCTCCATTTACCGCGCCAGATGTCCTCATAAAGAGTGCTCACGCCGCTTCGACCCGCCTCTTCCGGATGAGGGCCAAGATCTCGCTGGCGGCGAGCGGAATGTTGGTGCCGGGTCCGTAGACAGCGCTGACTCCGGCGGCGAGCAGCCATTCGTAATCCTGCGGCGGGATGACGCCGCCGCAGACGACGAGGATGTCGCCGCCGCCGGCGTCGCGCAGCGCCTTGACCAGCGCCGGTACCAGCGTCTTGTGCGCCGCCGCCTGGCTCGAGACGCCGACGACGTGGACATCGTTCTCGATCGCCTCGCGGGCCGCCTCCTCCGGGGTCTGGAACAGCGGCCCGATATCGACGTCGAAGCCGATGTCGGCGAAGCCGGTGGCGATCACCTTGGCGCCGCGATCGTGGCCGTCCTGGCCGAGCTTGGCGACGAGCATGCGCGGCCGCCGGCCCTCGTCGCGGACGAAAGCCTCGATCTCGCGCTGGATGCGCTGGAATCCCTCGTCGCCGTCATAGGCGCCGCCGTAGACGCCGGAGACCGAGCGGATCGTCGCGCGGTGCCGCGTGAACACCGCCTCGAGCGCGTCCGAGATCTCGCCGACCGTCGCGCGCGCCCGTGTCGCCGCGATCGCGAGCGCGAGCAGATTGCCCTCGCCGCTGCGCGCCGCCGCGGTCAGCGCCGCCAGCGACTCCGCCCAGGTTTTCGGATCGCGCTCGGCGCGCGTCCTGGCGAGGCGCGCGACCTGCGACTGGCGCACCTTGTCGTTGTCGATGTCGAGCAGGTCGATGCGTGATTTATCGCCGCTCTGGTACTTGTTGACGCCGACGATCACCTGCTCGCCGCGGTCGATGCGCGCCTGGCGCCGCGCCGCCGCCGCCTCGATGCGCAGCTTGGGCATGCCGCTCTCGACCGCCTTGGTCATGCCGCCGAGCGCCTCGACCTCGTCGATCAGCGCGCGCGCCGCCGTCGCGACGGAATGCGTCAGGCTTTCGACATAATAGCTGCCGCCCAAGGGATCGACGACCTGCGGGATGCCGCTCTCCTCGGCGATGATCAGCTGGGTGTTGCGCGCGACCCGCGCGGATTCCGGCGTCGGCAGCGCCATCGCCTCGTCGAAGGCATTGGTGTGCAGCGACTGCGTGCCGCCGAGCACCGCCGCCATGGCCTCGATTGTCGTCCGCACGATGTTGTTGTAGGGATCCTGCTCGGTCAGGCTGACCCCCGAGGTCTGGCAATGGGTGCGCAGCGCGAGGCTCGCGGGGTTCTTCGGGCCGAACGGCGCGATCAGCTGCGCCCACAGCAGCCGGGCGGCGCGGAGCTTCGCCACCTCCATGAAGAAATTCATGCCGACGTTGAAGAAGAACGACAGCCGCGGCGCGAACTCGTCGATCCCGAGGCCGCGGCCGAGCGCGGCGCGGACGTAGTCGAGCCCGTCGGCCAGGGTGAATCCCAGCTCCTGGACGATCGTCGCGCCGGCCTCCTGGATGTGGTAGCCGGAGATCGAGATCGAGTTGAACTTCGGCATGTGCTTTGCGGTGTACTCGATGATATCGGCGACGATCCGCATCGAGGGCCCGGGCGGGTAGATGTAGGTGTTGCGGACCATGAACTCCTTGAGGATGTCGTTCTGGATCGTGCCGCTGAGCTTCGCCTGCGGCACCCCCTGCTCCTCGGCCGCGACGATATAGCCGGCGAGCACCGGCAGCACGGCACCGTTCATCGTCATCGAGACGCTCATGCGGTCGAGCGGAATGCCGTCGAACAGGATCTTCATATCCTCGACGCTGTCGATCGCGACGCCCGCCTTGCCGACGTCGCCGACGACCCGCGGATGGTCGCTGTCGTAGCCGCGGTGCGTCGCGAGGTCGAAGGCGACCGAGAGGCCCATCTGCCCAGCATCGAGATTGGCGCGGTAGAAGCGGTTCGACTCCTCGGCGGTCGAGAATCCGGCGTATTGCCGGATCGTCCACGGCCGGTTGGCGTACATCGTGGCACGGGGACCGCGGAGATAAGGCGCGAAGCCGGGCATCGCCCCGGCGAGTTCCAGCCCCTCGAGGTCGGCCTCGGTGTAAAGCGGCTTGATCGCGATCCCTTCGAGGGTCTCGCTCGTCAGCGCCTCGGCCGGGCGGCCGGCGAGCTCCTTCGCCGCCAGCGCGCGCCATTCCTCGAGGGTCCGTTTGGGAAAATCCGCCATTTCTCGTCTCCGTCCCGCCCTAGTCGAGCAGAGCGGCGGGCGGTTCGGTTAGCGCACCGCGGCGCCACCCGGTGCCGAGCGCGTGGCTGGCGATCAGTGCCGCGGTGAAGAGCAGCAGCGCCCCGGCCTGATGCGCGACGCCGAGCGGCACCGGCACGACGAGGAGCAGCGTCGCGATGCCGAGGCCGAGCTGCAGCGCCGCCGCCGCGAGGAGTGCATGAAGCGCGACCCGCGCCCGCCGCGGTAGGACGATCCGGCGCGCCGCCAGCCACAGGACGAGGACCACCCCGCCGGTCGTCTCGGCGAGGATGCGGTGGTCGAACTGCGCGGCGGCGGCGTTCTCGAACCAGTTGCGCCACCACGGCGTCAGCGCGAGATAGTCCGGCGGCACGAAGCTGCCGTCCATCAGCGGAAAAGTGTTGTCGATGAAGCCGGCGCGCAGCCCGGCGACGAAGCCGCCGGCGCAGAGCGTCACGAAGACCAGCGCGACGATCGCGCCGGCGCCGCGGCGCAGCGCCGCCGGGGCGTGCGCGGTGGCGGGCCATAGCAAGCCGAGCGCGGTCCACAGGATCGCCGCATAGATCGCGACGGCGAGCGCGAGATGCGCGACGAGCCGGTACTGGCTGACCTCGATGCCGTCGCTGAGGCCGCTCTGCACCATGACCCAGCCGAGCAGCCCCTGCAGCCCGCCGAGGACGAGGAGGCCGAAAAGCCGCGGCCGCAGCGACGGCGCGACGCGGCCGCGCCAGAGAAACCAGACGAAGGGGATCGCGAAGACGAAGCCGATCAGCCTGCCCCACAACCGGTGCAGCCATTCCCAGAAGAAGATCGCCTTGAAGTCGGCCACCGTCATCCACGAATGGATGGCGCGGAACTGCGGGATCTCGCGGTACCTGGCGAACTCCGCCTGCCAGGCGGCATCGCTCAGCGGCGGCAGGTTGCCGGTCACCGGATTCCAGTCGGTGAGCGAGAGGCCGGATTCGGTGAGCCGCGTGATGCCGCCGAGCACGACCATCGCGAAGATCATCGCGGCGCAGACGAGGAGCCAGATCGCGACCGCGCGATGATCGGCCGTCGTCCGGTCGGGGGCAAAGGTGGCGGCGG
>JAQGID010000318.1 GCA_028291405.1 Rhodospirillales bacterium
CCCAGATCGTCGCGCAGCTGGGATCGAAGGAGGCGCGCGTCGTCGTCGCCAAGGTCACTGGGCTCCTTCCGACCCGCGCCGATCTCGCCGCCGCCTGGAAGCCGATCCTGCGCGGCACCGGGCTCGGGGCGGCGATCGGGATTTTCCCTGGCACCGGGCCGCTCGTCGCCTCCTTCGCCTCCTACAGCCTCGAGCGCCAGGTCGCCAAGGACCCGTCGCGCTTCGGTAAGGGTGCGATCGAGGGCGTCGCCGGGCCGGAGGCCTCGAACAACGCGGCGGCGCTGACGCATTTCATTCCGATGCTGACGCTCGGCATTCCGGCCGGCGCCGCCAATGCGCTGATGCTGGCGGCGCTGACGATCCAGGGCGTCGCCGCCGGGCCGCAGCTCATCACCAAGCATCCCGACCTCTTCTGGGGCGTCATCGCCAGCATGTGGATCGGCAATCTGATGCTGCTGGTGCTCAATCTGCCGCTGGTCGGGATCTGGATCCGGCTGCTCGCGGTGCCCTACCGGTTCCTCTACCCGGTCGTCATGGTATGCTGCTGCATCGGGACCTACAGCGTCGCCAATTCCTACGGCGACGTGGTGCTGGCGGCGCTGGTCGGCCTCGCCGGCTGGGGCTTCCACAAGCTCGGCTGCCCGCCGGCGCCGCTGATCCTGGGATTCATCCTGGAGCCGGTGCTCGAGGAGAATTTCCGCCGCGCCATGCTGCTCGCGCGCGGCGACTACACGGTGTTCGTGACGCGGCCGATCAGCCTCGCGATCCTGATCTCGTCGGGGGCGCTGCTCGCGATCTTCTGCGCCCCGGCGCTCAAGCGCCGCACGTCCGGCGCGGTGCAGCCCGTCGAGGTCGAGGAGGTCGATTAGGCCGGCAGCTCGGAGACGGCGTAGAAATCGAGCTCGATCGAGGATTTCGCGCGGCTCGTCTTGGCGATGAAGGTGCGGTAGTTCATCCATTCAATTCCGGGCGCGCCGGTCTCGAAGGTCGCCTTGCCGCCGGCGCGGAAGAGCGACATGTCGACGGCCTCGCCCGTCGCGAAGCGCGCCGCCAGCTCGGGCGGGCCGTAGCGGAAGCCGATATTGCTGACGTAGATCAGCCCGCCGGCATCGGTCTGCAACGTATAGCGGGCATCGAGCTCCATGTAGCCGTTGTCGTAGATCATCTGCCAATCGGCACCGAAGTTCAGGACCGTGCCGCGCAGGTCGGGACCGGCGAAGGTACCGCCGACGATCGGGATGATGCGGCGCAAGCCTTTGCTGGTGCGGCCGATCATCTGGACCGGGCCGAGCTCGACATTGGCCTTGAGGACGAAGGTGAGGCCGGGTTCCATGGCGATTCTCCTGCCGTTGGCCGGCTCCGCCCGGCGTCTCGACATCGCCGGGGGCGCTGCGATATAAGGATCGCTGATAAAACCTGCCGTGACAATCGCGGCGAAGGCCGACGGAGGGACGGGCGAGATGGATCTGACATATCCGGACGAGGCCAAGAGCTTCGCCGACGAGGTTCGCGCCTTCGTGCGCGAGAAGCTGCCGCATGCGATCCGCGACAAGGTGATGAACGGCCGCGAGCTGGAGCGCGACGACAACGTCGCCTGGCAGCGGATCCTGCACGCCCGCGGCTGGGCGACGCCGGCCTGGCCCGCGGAATACGGCGGACCCGGCTGGACGACGCTGCAGCGCCATATGTTCGCCGAGATCCTGTCCGAGGAGGGGGCGCCCGCCTTCATTCCGTTCGGCCAGGAGATGCTGGCCCCTGTGCTCTTCGCCGTCGGCTCACGCGAGCAGCAGCAGCATTTTCTGCCGCGCATCGCGACGCTGGAATACTGGTTCTGCCAGGGATTCTCGGAGCCCGGCGCGGGTTCGGACCTCGCCTCGCTGAAGACGCGGGCGGTGCTCGAAGGCGATCAATGGGTCATCAATGGCCAGAAGATGTGGACCTCGACGGCGCAGAACGGGACCCACATCTTCCTGCTGGCGCGCACGGACCCCGCCGCCCCGAAGCCGCAGATGGGCATCTCGATGTTCATCTTCCCGCTGGCGGTTCCCGGCATCACCGTTCGGCCGATCATCACGATGGACGGCGAGCACCACACCAACGAGGTCTTCTTCGAGGACGTCCGCGTCCCCAAGGATGCGATCATCGGCGAGCCGAACAAGGGCTGGGACTACGCCAAGCTGCTGCTCGGCCACGAGCGCACGACGATTGCGCGGGTCGGCCAGTCGAAGCGCCAGCTCAAGCGGCTGAAGAAGATCGCCGGCGAGGAGATGGTCGACGGCGTGCCGCTGCTCGAGACGCCGTCCTTCCGCGACAAGGTGGCGGCGCTGGAGATCGAGCTGATGTCGCTCGACCTCTCGGTGCTGCGGATGATCGCCGGCGAGGGCAAGAACGCGCCCGGCAACGAGGCGAACATGGTCAAGATCAAGGGCTCGGAGATCCAGCAGCGCGTCACCGAGCTGCTCGTCGAGGCGGTCGGCCCGGCGGCGCTGCCCTATGACCGGGCGGCGATGCACGGCGCCGGATCCGAGGACCCGATCGGTCCCGATTACGCCGGCACGCTGGCGGCGAGCTATTTCATGACGCGCGTCGTGACGATCTACGGCGGATCGAACGAGATCCAGCGCAACATCCTCGCCAAATCCCTCGGTCTCTAGAGAGAGCAGACATGGATTTCGCACTGACCGAGACGCAGCATCTGCTGCAGGACACCGCCAATCGCCTGGTGCGCGAGCGCTATGGCTTCGAGGAGCGCAAGAAGATCCTCGCATCGCCGGCGGGAAGCTCGCCCGAGCTATGGGCGAGCTTCGCCGAGCTCGGCCTGCTCGGCATCGAGATCGCGGAACGCTTCGGCGGCAGCGAGGGCGGCTTTCACGACCTCGCCGTCGTGCTCGACGCCTTCGGCCGCGGCCTCGTCGCCGAGCCTTTCGTGCCGACCGTGGTGATGGGCGCCGGGCTGATATCGCGCGCCGGCAGCGAGGCGCAGAAGGCGGCGATCCTGCCGGGCGTCGCGGCGGGTACGCTGAAGCTCGCCCTCGCCTATGGCGAGCGCCGGTCGCGCTACAGCCTCAACCATGTCGAGACGACGGCGAAGGCCGATGGCGATTTCTATGTGATCGACGGGCAGAAGTCGGTCGTGCTCGGCGGCGATGCGGCGGATCAGCTGATCGTTTCGGCGCGCACTGCCGGCAAGGCGACGGACCCTGATGGCATCTCGCTGTTCCTCGTCGAGCGCGGCGCCGCCGGTGTCGCGATCCGCGGCTATCCGACGGTCGACGGGACGCGCGCCGCCGAAGTGACGCTGACCGGTGTTCGCGTCGCGAAGACTGCGCTGCTCGGCAGCGAGGACCAGGGACTCGGCCTCGTCGACTACGCCGTCGATCGCGGCATCGCGGCAATGTGCAACGAGGCGCTGGGCGTCATGGCGGCGCTCAACGAGCTGACCCTCGAATACCTCAAGACGCGCGTCCAGTTCGGCCGGCCGATCGGGAAGTTCCAGGTGCTGCAGCATCGCATGGTCGATATGGAGATGGCACTGGAGCAGGCAAAGTCGATGGCGATCCTCGCCGCTGCGCATGTCAAGGACGGCGATCCCCGGTCACGCGCCAAGGCGATCTCGGCGGCCAAGGTTCAGATCGGCAAGTCGGGCCAGGTTGTCGGCCGCGGCGCGATCCAGCTGCACGGCGGCATCGGCATGACCGAGGAGTACATCGCCGCGCATTTCTTCAAGCGGCTGACGGCGATCGAGATCTGCTTCGGCGACATCGACCACCACCTGGCACGCTTCGCCCGCTCATAGGCGGGCGGCGTCATTGGCGAGGAAGGCGGTGAGATCGTCCAGCACCGGCGCGAGAAAGCGGAAGGGCAGGGCGACGGCGCCGATCAGCGTGACGTGGCCGATGCGCCGGTAGGCGCGGGTCTCGACGGTGCCGCCCTTCTCCCGAATGCGCGAGGCGAGGCTGGCGACGTTGCGCGGGCTGATGACCTTGTCGCCGAGCCCGGTCACCAGCAGCATGGGCGGCGCGGTTCCGTCGACGTGACGGATCGGCTCGGTCAGGGTCAGATCCGCCGCGGTGCCGAAGATCTCCTGCAGCACCGGATCGGTCAGCGGCAGAAAATCATACGGGCCGGCGAGCCCGACGATCCCCGCGATGCGCGCACGGTCGCGGCCGAGAAACTCGGCGTCGAGCCCCAGCATCGTCGCGATATAGGCGCCGGCGGAATGACCCGCGACGCTGATGCGCTGCGGGTCGCCGCCCCATTCCGCGGCGTGCTGCAGCGTATAGGAGACCGCGGCGGCGCCGTCCTCGATGAACTCCGGATAATGGGCCTGCGGATAGAGCCGGTAATCCGGGATGACGGCGATGAAGCCGCGTGAGGCGAGGGCCTCGCCGACGAAGAGGTAATCGGACTTGGCGCCGCTCTGCCATTTGCCGCCGTAGAAGAAAACCACAACCGGCTTGGGGTGTCCGTCGTCGTTCGCCGGCCGGTAGACGTCGAGCGTCTGGCGCGGGTCGTCGCCGTAGCGCTGATCGGGCAGGAACCGGAACTGATCGGGCGATACCAGCGCGTTCACGACGCGCGCCGGATCGCAGCCGTTGCCGAACAGGGCCGGAAGTTGCGCGATCGTCGTCAGCAGGCCTGGCAAGTGCAGCACCCCTCGAATCGGGATCGCTTCAGACGGAGCCCGGGATATGCCGGCTGGTTTACTGGGACTCAGGAGAAACGGCGCGGCAACGCCAATACTTAACCCGGGTTATGTTTTCCGTCCGAAGATGTCCTGTGGATCAAACGCACAAGGGACGGTTTGGTTTCTTGATCTTCAGCTGCGCTCGAGCCGGTACATGCCGACGTCAAGCGTGCCGGCGAGGAAGCCAGCCTCGCAATACGACATGTAGTATTGCCAGATCCGCTTGAAGCGGGCGTCGAAGCCGAGCGGCGCGATCGCCGGCCAGGCGGCGTCGAAACGGTCGCGCCATTGCGCCAGGGTCCGCGCGTAGGAGCGGGCGAAAAGCGGTCCCTCCGAGAAGCCGAGCCCGGCCTTGCCGGCGAACTGGCGCAGGATCGTCCGCGTCGGCAACATGCCGCCCGGGAAGATGTACCGCTGAATGAAGTCGGGCGCGGCGCGATAGCCGGCGAAACGCTCCTCGGCGATGGTGATGATCTGCAGCACGGCGACGCCGCCGGGCGCGAGGAGCTGGCGCAGCCGCTCGAAATAGACCGGCCAATGCGCCTCGCCGACCGCCTCGAACATCTCGATCGAGGCGATCCGGTCGAAGCTGCCCGGCGTGTCGCGATAATCCTGCAGCCGGATCTCGGTACGGTCGGCGAGGCCGGCGGATTTCAGACGCGCCGTCGCATAGGCGTGCTGCTCCTGGGACAGGGTGATGCCGGTGACATTGCAGCCATGCTCGCCCGCGGCAAGCTGCGCGAAGCCGCCCCAGCCGCAGCCGATATCGAGGACTCGCTCACCCCGGGTCAAGCCGAGCAGCGCCGCGACCTGGCGGTTCTTCGCGCCCTGCGCCGCCTCGAGCGTCTGATTCGGTGCCTCGAACAGCGCCGAGGAATAGGTCATGCTCGGGTCGAGCCACAGCCGGTAGAAGGCGTTTCCCAGATCGTAGTGATAGGCGATGTTGCGGCGGCTGCCGCTGCGGCTGTTACGGTGCAGGAAGTGCCAGATCCGGTTTACCATCCGGACCGCCCAGATGCCGTCCTTGTCGAGGCCGAGCTGGCGCTCGTTGGCGATCGCCAGCAGGATCAGCTCGGTCAGGTCCGAGCATCCCCAATCGCCCTCCATGAAGGCCTCGGCAAAGCCAAGCGAGCCGCCGAGCGCAAGCCGCCGCGCCGTCCGCCGCCGATGGATCGTGACGGTGACATGCGGCGCGGCGTTCGGCTTGCCGAAGCGGAGGATCCGCGCATCCGGCATGATCATCGTCAGCCGCCCGTGCTCGATCGCCGCGAGTTGCCGCAGCAGGAGACGGGTCCAGAAATCGTCGCTCGCGGCGCTTTGCACGCCGGTTTCTTCCGCCTCGAGGTCCGAGGGCTTGTCGGTCATCGTCATGTCGTGCGTCCGTCCGCGATGATTCCCCGCGCCGTGCATGGTCGTGACCGCCTCTGCGGGCGGTACCGGTCGCCACGACGGTGGCATCCCCTTATGCCATAACTCGCGCGCGTCCCAAGTGAGTCGCGCGACCGCGGCCGATCAGTCGCCGCGCACCTTGACGCGCATCGTGCCGATGCGGTCGATCCAGCACTCCATCTCGTCGCCCGGCGCCACGGGGCCGACGCCTTCCGGCGTGCCGGTCATGATGATGTCGCCGGGATAGAGCCGGTAGGCGGCCGAGGCGTATTCGATCAGCTTCGGGACGTCGAAGATCAGATCCGAGGTATTGGCCTGCTGGCGGACCGCACCGTTCACCTTGATCGAGAAATCGAGATGGCTGGGATCGCCGAGTTCGTCGGCGGTGACGAGATAGGGGCCGAGCACCGCGAAAGTATCGAAAGACTTGCGCCAGCTGCGGTCCTCGGGGCCGCGCACGGTCATGTCGAGGCCGATCGCATAGCCCGCGACGTAGCTCAGCGCCGCGTCGCGCGGGATGCGGAAACCCTCTTTGCCGATCACCGCGACGAGCTCGATCTCGTGATCCATGCGGCGATCGAGGCTCGGCAGGCGGACGCCTTCGGCGACGCCGACCAGTGCGGTCGACGACTTCAGGAACAGCCCGTAATGGTCGATCGATTTGACGTCGCTGCCGAAGTTGATGCCGGCATCGGCACGCGATTCGGCAATATGCTTCGCGTAGTTGACCGGCGCGGCGATGATCTTGCTGGGATTCGCGATCGGGCTGTCGAGGGCGAGCTGTGACAGTTGCAGGCGCGCGTTGGACGCTGCTGCCAGCGCCTCGATCTTCGGGCGCAGCGACGCGAAATTGGCGATCAGCGGGTCGCCGTAAGGCAGCGGCCAGCGATAGCTCGGCAAGGTTTCGAGCGCGGCTGAGACGTCGACGACCTCGTCGCCGAGGACGAGGCCGAGCCGGTCACGGTCAAAGCGGCAAAGACGCACGATGGGGCTCCTCCAGAAAGGCGCTCACGATATTGGCTTTCGCGGCGGGGTCAAGCGCGCATGGCTTGCATCGCCTCGCGCGCGCCCCAAGATCTGATATCCTATGCCATCATCCGTCGCGGAGGACTTCATGTCAGGCAACAGCGGCCCTGGTTACCAGAAGAACCCCGATCACCGCATCACCCTGTCGCATGACGGCAAGCGGGTGAAGGTCAGCGTCGGCGGCGAGACGATCGTCGACACCGGCGATGCGATCACCCTCCACGAGGGGAATTACTCGGCGGTCTTCTATGTCCCGCGCAAGGACGTGAAGATGGACCGCCTCGTTCGCACCGAGCAATCGACTTACTGCCCCTACAAGGGCGACG
The DNA here is from genome assembly GCA_028291405.1 of Rhodospirillales bacterium. GTDB lineage: Bacteria > Pseudomonadota > Alphaproteobacteria > ATCC43930 > CGMCC-115725 > URHD0088. The sequence goes on from JAQGID010000318.1 coordinate 7,429, forward strand.
CCTCGTATTTCTCGCTTTCGGTCGGCGGCGATACAATCGAGAATGCGGTGTGGAGCTACGAGACGCCCTATGACGAGGTGATGGAGATCAAGGAGCACCTCGCCTTTTATCCAAGGAAAGTCGACAAGATCGAGGCGGTTTAGGATTCTCGAGGCGGTTTAGGATTCTTAGATACAACTCCCACTTCCGGTCATGGCCGGGCTTGACCCGGCCATCCACGTGGTGCCGTTTCGCTGCAGGAAGACGTGGATGCCTATCGCGGTTTCTTCGAAACCGCTGGCGGCAGCAGGAACGAAGTTCCTGCGAGAGCCCGGGTCAAGCCCGGGCATGACGATTTGCGAGCCAGCCGTTAAAGGTCCATGAGAAAGACGCGAGCGATTTCCTCGGCGGTGACATAGCGCCATTTGCCCGATGGCAGGTCCCCTAGCGTCAGCCCGCCGAGGGCGGCGCGGTGCAGGGTCTCGACGTGGTTGCCGACCGCCGCGAACATCCGCTTCACCTGGTGATAGCGGCCCTCCACGATCGTCAGCCTGGCGCGGCGCTCGCCGATCGCCTTGAGCGTCGCCGGCGCGAGCGGCGTCTTCTCCGAGCGCAGCACCAGCGTGCCGGCGGCGAAGACCGCGGCTTCGTCGCCCGTGAGGGGGCGCGCGAGGGTCGCTTCGTAGATTTTGGCGATGCGGCTGCGCGGCGAGGTGATGCGATGCAGCAGGGCGCCGTCATCGGTGAGCAGCAGCAGGCCGGTGGTGTCGCGATCGAGCCGTCCGACAGGCGCGACGATCGGGCTCCGGCGGCGGAAGCGCTCGGGCAAGAGGTCGTATACGATGCGGCCGGGGTCCTGCGTCGAGCAGGTGTAATCGACCGGCTTGTTGAACATCAGCACGATGCCCGCCGGCGGATCGAGGGGCGCGCCGTCGAACAGCAGCTGATCGTGCGGGACATGCGTGTCGGGGGCGAGCTTGCGCCCGTCGAGCGCCGTGATGCGGCCGTCGCGGATCATGCCGCGCACGTCCTTCTGGCTGCCGTAGCCGAGGTTGGCGATCAGCCGGACGAGGCGCATCGCTATTTCACCGCTTCGATGATCTTGTAGCCGCCGCGGTCGGCGACGCCGCGCACAATGCGAAAGCAGGCGGCGAGCGTCGCCTCGTAGGGCAGATGCCGGTTCGCAACCAGCAGCAGCCTGCCGCCCTTGACGAGGGCGCCGGCCGCCGCCTGGATGAACTGGCGGCCGAGCGCCGTCTTGTCGGCGCGGCCTTCGTGGAAGGGCGGGTTGCTGACGATGAAATCGTAGCTGCGGGACAGGCCCTGCGTGACGTCGTGCCAGAGGAAATCGAGCGCCGCCTTGGCCTCCGTCTTGCCGAGGTTCAGCTTTGCGAGAACGAGTGCCCGCGCCTCGGCCTCATAGAGGTCGAGCGCCTTGACCTTCGGGCAGCGCGCCAGCACCGCGGCGGCGAGGAAGCCGAAGCCGGCGCCGAGATCGGCGCCGCGGCCGCGCAGATCGTCGGGCAGCGATTCGGCCAGCAGCGCCGAACCGGCATCGATATGGTCCCAGGCGAAGAGGCCGGGCCGGCTGAGGAATTCACCGTCGAGGATCGGCCGCGGCGCGTCGAGCGCTTCCCAGCTCCGGCACAGCTCGCTCTCGCCGGCGGTTCGGCCCGGTTGAGTCCAGAAGACGCGGCATTTGTGCTTCGAGATACTGTGAACGGGGCTGGCCAGCGCCCCGAGGTCGCTTTCGAGCCGCCGCGCGCCTTCGGTATTGAGCGCGCTCGCCATGACGATGCCGGATGTGCCGGCCCGTCTCACCGCCCGCGCCAGCAGCGCCCTTGCCTCCTCGCGCTGGCGCGGCGGCAGGACGAGGACCAGCGGATAGGTCTCGCCATCCGCTACGGCGGCGCTCGTAAGCCCCGCCGCGGTCAGCGCGTCGGCGTCGGGTTTGAAGCTCTGCTCGCAGACGAGATCGCTGCTCTGGATCTCGCGCAGCGGTGCGCCGGCGCGCGCCCGCAGGAACAGGACAGGGGCGCCGCTCGGCCAGGGAGAGGCGCCGGATACGATCGGCAGAAACAGGGTTTCAAGTGCGGGATCTTCCATGGTGGCGCGTGATGTAGCGAATTCGCGGCGGCTTGTCTCGGATCATGCCGATGCGCGAATTATACGAGGCGCCAGCGCTGCAGCCGGGTGACGAGCCGCTCGAAGCCGAGATCGGTGATGATCGCGAGCAGTCCAACGAGAATCGCGCCCTGCAGCACATAGGCGGTGTTGCCGCCGTTGAGGCCGACGATGATCGGCGTTCCCAGTGATTTAGCGCCGACCGTCGAGGCGATCGCGGCGGTGCCGAGATTGATGATGACAGAGATCCGCACGCCCGCGAGGATGACCGGCGCTGCCAGCGGCAACTCGACCTGCAGCAGGATCCTGCCCGGGCGCATACCGATGCCGCGAGCGGCCTCGGCGGTGTCGGGCGGGACCGACGTCAGGCCGCTGATCGTATTTCCGACGATCGGCAGCAGCCCGTAGATCGTCAAGGCGATGAGCGCCGGTCCGGCGCCGAAGCCGATCAACGGCACCGCGAGGGCCAGGACGGCGACCGGCGGGAAGGTCTGGCCGACGGTGACGATCGTCTCGACGATGCCGCGGAACTCAGCGCCGCTCCGTCGCGTCACGAAGATTCCGGCGGCGGTGCCGACGATTGCCGACACCAGGCTCGACGCCGCGACGAGCGCGAGATGGGCGAGCGTCAGGCTGAGGAAGCTGTCCAGGCGATAGACGGGGCGGTCGAGGGCGGGAAACAGCCACGCGAATATTGGCCGCAGCGCCGGCATGAAAAGGACGAGCGCGACGAAGACGAGGGTAATCCAGACCAGTCTCTCGCTGAGGATAGAGTGGTGCGTCATGCCTGCCGCACGAGATCGGCGAGATGGATCGTCCCGACTCTGGCGCCGGAGTCGTCGGCGACCGACAGGCGATCGGCGCCGCGCTCGATCATTCGCGACAGCGCCTGGCGCAGGCTGGCGGTCGCGGCGATCGGCTCGCCGGAGGCGTCGTCGCCGGGCCGCAGCCGCTCGGTGACAGGGACCACCGAGAGCAGCCTGATGCCGCGCTCGTCCTGGCCGACGAAGCCGCGCACGAAATCGTTCGCCGGTGCGCGCAGCAGCTCGAGCGGGCTCGCGCATTGCACCAACCTTCCGCGCTCGAGAATCGCGATGCGCGAGCCGAGGCGCAGGGCCTCCTCCATGTCGTGGGTGACGAAGACGATCGTCTTCCTGCTGGCGCGCTGGATCTGCGCGATCTCGATCTGCAGCGCGTCGCGGGCGACGGGATCGAGCGCGCCGAAGGGCTCGTCCATCAGCAGTACCTCGGGGTCGGCGGCGAGGGCGCGGGCGACGCCGACGCGCTGCTGCTGGCCGCCCGAGAGCTGGTGCGGGTATTTGCGCCGCACCGTCGCGGGATCGAGCCGGAGGAGTGTCAGCAGCTCGGTCACTCGGGCGGCGATCCGAGCGCGGTCCCAGCCGAGCATCTCGGGCACGGCGCCGACGTTGCGCTCGATCGTCCAATGCGGGAAAAGTCCGATCGACTGGATGACATAGCCCATGCGACGGCGCAGCGAGGCGATATCGAGCTGGGTGATGTCGCTGCCGCCGATGCGGATCGTTCCGGAGCTGTGCGGCATGAGGCGGTTGATCATCCGCAGGATCGTCGACTTGCCGGAGCCCGAAGGGCCGATCAGCACGAAGAGCTCGCCGTCGTCGATCGTCAGGGAGACGTTGTCGACGGCGATCAACCCGTCGTAGCGTTTCGAGACGTGATCGAGCTCGATCATGCTTCCGTCCTCGTCGCCGCCTGGGTGATTAGCCGCAGCAGCGCGTCGGCGAGGAGCGCCAGCGCGATCAGCGGCAGGGTCCCGAGCAGGACGAGATCCTGGGCGTTGGCGAAGAGTCCCTGAAAGACGATCGCGCCGAGTCCGCCGGCGCCGATCAGCGCGGCGACGGCGGCGAGGCCGATCGCCTGCACCGTCGTGATGCGGAGGCCCGCGAGAAACACCGGTAGGGCGAGCGGCAGTTCGACGCGCCAGAACAGCTGGCGCGGGGTCATTCCGAGTCCGCTGCCGGCGTCGCGGATCGCCGCCGGCACGGTGTCGAGACCGGCGACCGTGTTGCGGACGATCGGCAGCAGCGAGTAGAGCACCAGCGCCAGGATCGCCGGCGCGAGGCCAATTCCCGAGATGCCGAGCGCCGCCAGGCCGGGAGAGAGGGCAGCCAACGCCGAGAGTGGTCCGATCAGCAGGCCGAACAAGGCGATCGAGGGAATCGTCTGCACGATGTTGAGGAATGGGAAGATGCGGTTCCGCAGCTTAAGATGGCGCTGCGCCAGGATCCCGAGCGGCACGCCGATGACGAGCGTCGGCAGGAGAGCGGCAGCGACGATGACGACGTGGCGGATCGCCGCCGCCAAAAACGCATCGCGCCGCGTCGCGAGCTCGCGGGCGAGCGAGAGCTGATCGAGCAGCCCCCGCGCGGCGAGGAACGCGACGATGCCGGCAACGGCGATGGGCATGAGAACGCGTTCGAGGAAGGGGCGGCCGAGACGGCGCTGCGCATCGCCGATCGCCAAGGCGGCGCAGAGGATCAGGATCCAGAAGGCGCCGCCGAGCGAGGTCCGCTCCGCCGGCCGGCCGATCGCGGCGAGATCGGCGGCGTGGCTGCCGGCGAGGGCGACGAGCTCGATCTGCAGCAATCCGGCTGCCGCGATGACGACGACGTGAACCCAGGGTCGCTGCGGCGGGAAGGGCGCGAGCAGCAGCGGCAGGGCGACGGCGAGCCCGAGAGCCAGGCGGCCGTGCGCGACCTGGCTCAGCGGGATCGCGCTGCCGGTGAGGAGCCGGTTCGGCGCATGCGTGAGGAAGGCGAGGAAGAATGCCGCGGCGATTCCCGTGAGTACCAACACGAAGAGCACGCGGTTGCGGATCATCGCCGTGCCGTCACTTGCGAGGGGCCTTGGCGGTCAGGTAGTCGCGCGCGACGGTCTTGGCGTCCTCGCCGTCGATGACGATCCGGGCGTTGAGGCCGCGCAGCGTCGCGAGGTCGAGGGATCGGAAGACCGGATCGAGGATGTCGCGGATGCGCGGCTGCGTCGCGAGCGCGGATTGGCGGACGACCGGGGCGGGGGCGTAGACGATCTGCGCCTTCGCCGGATCGGTCAGCACGGTCAGGTTCAGCGCATCGAGCGCGCCGTCGGTGCCGTAGGCCATCGCCGCGTTGACCCCTGATGTCCGCTCGGCGGCGGCGCGCTCGGTCGCCGAGGTGTCGCCGCCGGCGAGCGCCAGGAGCTGGTCCCTGCCGAGGCTGAAGCCATAGGCGGATTCGAAGGCGGGGAGGGCGCCGGGGCTCTCGACGAACTCGGCCGAGGCGGCGAGCTTGAAGGTCCCGCCGCCGTGGATCCAGCGGGCGAGGTCGGCGAGGCTGACCAGATGATTTGCCGCGGCGAGATCGCCGCGCAGCGCGATCGCCCAGGCATTGCTCGCCGGCGCCGGCTGCAGCCAGACGAGCTGGTTCGCCTGGAGATCGAGCGCCCTCACCTTCTCGTAGCCAGCGGCGGCATCGTGCCAGGCCGGGTCGCGGTCGAGCGCGAAGAAGACGGCGCCGTTGCCGGTGTACTCGGGGTAGAGGTCGATCTCGCCGGCGACTAGGGCGCGGCGCACGATGCTGGTCGGACCGAGCTGCAGCCGGTCGATGGTCGCGATCCCATTGGCAGCCAAGGCGGCGATGATGAGATTGCCGAGGAGGGCGCCCTCGGTGTCGATCTTCGAGGCGACGCGGACGGGGTCGGCGGCATGAGCCGAAATTGCGCCCGTGCAGGCGACGACGACCGCGATAAGCAGGTTTCTGCTGGTCATCGTGCTCACACTCACCGTCGTTTCCCGTACGGCCGTCATTCCGTACTGCCGTCTTCCCCGCGAAAGCGGGGATCCATTTATCGGCGCCCGCGTCCTTGGACGAATGGATCCCCGCTTTCGCGGGGAAGACGACTACTATGGTATGAGCCTCTTGTCATAAACAACGAGGACTTCAGCCACCGGTCCCGTCGAAGCCGATCGCCGCCTCGCCGCCGCCGTCGACGACCATGGTCGTGCCGGTCATATAGGCGGCGTCGTCGGATGCCAGGAAGGCGACGCAGCCGGCGATCTCTTCCGGGCGGCCGTAGCGGCCCATCGGCACGATGCGCTGCCAGCGGGCACGGACTTCCGGCGTATGGGCACGCTGCGACATCTCGGTGTCGATGACGCCGGGCGCGATGGCATTGGCGGTGACGCCGTGCGGCGCCAGCTCGACCGCCAGCTGGCGGGTCAACTGCAGCACCGCAGCTTTGGCGGTGCCGTAGGAGGTGCGCGCCCCGAAGGCGCGCAGCCCGAAGAATGAGCTGACGTTGATGATGCGGCCCCAGCGTCGCGCCACCATATGCGGGCTCGCCGTCTGCGCCATCAGGAGGCAGGCGGTGAGGTCGATTGCGAGCACGCGGTGCCATTCCGCGAGCGTCACATCGGCGAGCTTCTGCACGCTAGTGACGCCGGCGTTGTTGACCAGGATATCGACGCGGCCGAAGCGCTGCATCGCGCGGTCGACGATCAGCGCCGGGCTGGCCGTATCGGCGAGATCGGCGCCGACCGCGATCGCCTCGCAGCCCTGCGCGCCGAGGACGCGCGCAACGTCCTCGGCGTTTCTGCCGTCGGTCGAGGTCAGGACCAGCGCGTGCCCGTCGCGGGCGAAGCGCTCGACGATCGCCTTGCCGATGCCGCGGCCGGCGCCGGTGACGATCGCGACGCGCTGCTCGCCGGGCATCAGTGCAGCCCGTCGTCGACCTTGACGTTCTCCGGCTTGATGTCGAGGCCGGAATGCTGTGCCTGCAGCAGGATCAGCGAGGCGAAATCGTCGTCGACATGGCCGCTGCCGATCAGGCTCTGGACGATCTCCTTGGTGGCGGCGCAGAGCGGCATCGAAACGTCGAGGGCGCGCGCGGCGGCGAGGCCGAGCTCGAGATCCTTGCGCAGGAGGTAGGGCGTGAAGGTCGGCGTCATGTCGAGGTTGACCAGCGACGGCGTCTTGTAGCCGGTGAAGAGCGAGCCCATGACGCTCTTGTTGATGAAGTCGAGGAAGGCGTGGCGCGGCACGCCGGCCTTCTCGGCGAGCACGGTGATCTCGACCAGCGACTGGATGACGGCGCCGAGGAAGACGTTGTGGCAGATCTTGACGATGCGCGAGACGTCGCCCTCGCCGACGTAGCTGGAGCCGCGGCCAAGGCATTCGAGATAGGGCAGCACGGTGTCGTAGGCATCGCGCGGCCCGGAGGCGACGACGCTCAGCTTGCCGGCCTTGACGACCTTGCCGTTGCCGCTGACAGGCGCGGCCAGGAGCTGCGTGCCGCGCTTTGCCGCAGCCTCGCGCAGCTCGGCGGAGGCCTCCTGCGAGACGGTCGAGCAATCGACCAGGATCTTCGGCGCGCGATCCGGCCGCGACAGCACGCCGTCTTTGCCGAGGGTGACGCTGAGCAGATCTTCCGAGGCAGAAACCATGACGAAGACGATCTCGCGATCGGCGAGATCGACCGGCTTGTCTACGATCGTCGCGCCGTACTCGGTCAGCGGCTCCGCCTTGGCGCGCGTGCGGTTATACGCGGCCAGGTTGCCGCCGGCCTTGGCGACGCGCGCCGCCATTGCGAACCCCATGCGCCCGGTGCCGATCCAGCCGAGCTTGTGATTGCCGAGTGTCGTTGCGCTCATGGTCGTAGCCGTCCCTCCGGAAATCGGCCCGGTAAACGGGCCGCGCGATTTTTCTGCAATCGATTGCAGGGTTGCGGTAGATTTAAAGCAATTCCGCCCGCCACGCAATCGAGGCGGGGGTCCGGCAGAGCGAATCGCGGGGAGCATGGCGCGGGCAAAG
>JAQGID010000386.1 GCA_028291405.1 Rhodospirillales bacterium
CAGCAGCATTGTCAAAGTCCCGCCCGCAAGGGCGGGGCTTTCGTGCGTTCGGCGGTTGCACCGGCGGCGTCTTTGCGATCATCCTGTCTTCCGCCGTCGCAGCCACCGCAGGGCCGATCGCATGCAAGATTTGACGACACCCCAGTTCACGGCCGAAGACCTCGAATACTTCCGCCACGGCGAGACCCCACTGCTGGCGCGGCTCTATCGGCCGCGCGGCCCCGGTCCCTTTCCGGCCGTCGTCGACGTGCACGGCGGTGCCTGGGTCGCGGGCGACCGGCTGATGAACCGTGCCGCGAGCGAGCATCTCGCCGCCGCCGGCATCGTCGTCCTCTCGCTCGATTTCCGCGTTCCGCCGGCCGATCCTTATCCGGCCTCGATCGCCGACATCAACGCCGGCATCCGCTGGCTCAAATCGCATGCCGCCGAATTCGGCTGCAGCGCCGAACGCGTCGGCGGCATCGGCAGCTCGAGCGGCGGCCAGCAGCTCATGCTGAGCGCGATGCGCCCCTTCGACCCGCGTTATGCCGCGCTCGAGGTGCCGGGCGCCGCCGGCGTCGACGCCACGATCGCTTATGCCGTCGCCTGCTGGCCGGTGATCGATCCACTGGCGCGGTACCGGATGGCCAAGGAGCGCAACCTCACGCGGCTGATCGAGAATCACGACGCCTATTGGGGAAGCGAGGCCGCGATGATCGACGGCAGCCCGCAGCATATCCTCGATCGCGGCGAGGCGGCGCGGCTGCCGCCGACGCTGATCCTGCAAGGCACCGCCGACGAGAACGTGTCGCCGGCGCTGAGCGGCATCTTTGCCGAGGCCTATCGCCGGGCCGGCGGCGCGATCGAGCTCGTCATGTTCGAGGGCGAGCCGCATACCTTCATCGCCAACGATCCGACGGCGCCGGCCGCGCAGGACGCGCTCGCCTGCATCACCGAATTCATCCTGCGACAGGTCGGCTGACCCGGCGCTTCAGGTCGGCGGGCGGCGGCTCGGCTCGAGGAAACCGAAGCGCTCGATCGGAAACGTATCGGTGATGTCCGGGGTCGGCCATTCGAGATCGATCGGCGCCGCCGCCTCCATGATCATCAGCGCGAGATGGTACAGCCGCCTGGCCTCCGCCGGCAGCTTGGCCGGATCGTTGGGGAATGTGTCGAGATAGGCGATGATCGCCTCGACCCGCGGAAAACCGATTGCGTAGAATGCCTTGAGCGTCGCCATATCGGTCGTCAGTCGCTTGTTGCAACGCTCTTCCTCGCTGCCAAGACTCCATTCCGCGGCAAGCGGCGCGAGATCGGCGAATTCGTCCGGCAGCAGCTTCTCCGTCATCATTTCCTCCCTGTCGTTCTTAACTTCGGCAATGCCCGCTTAACTTCGGCTATGCTCGGCTCAGCCCCTGCGATAGGGGCTGACCGCCGTCGCGGAGGGTCGCGCAAAACACGCATCGAGCCAGCGCGTCAGATGGACCAGCTGGTCGAGGTCGATGCTGCACCGGCGTGCCGCCCCGACCACCGAGGAGACGTTGAGATCGGCGATCGTGAACCGCTCACCGAGAAGATAGCTGGTCTTCGCGAGAGCCTGATCGAGGACTTTGAGCGGCCCCAAAGCCTGCTTCGCGGCCGCGTCCGCGAGCGCCGCGTCACGCCGCTCGGCGGGGAGGATGACGCGATTCTGCAGCGTCGTGACGATCGGCGTCTCGACCTCCGTCGTCGCCCAGAACGTCCATTGCAGCGCGCGCGCCTCATCCGCCGCCGTCCTCGGCCAAAGTCCCTTGTCGTGCTTCTTGGCGAGGTAGAGGGTGATCGCCATCGACTCCCAGAGGACGAAGCCGTCATCGTCGATCGCCGGGATCTTGCCGTTCGGATTGATCGCGAGATACTCGGCCTTCCTCGTCCCGCCGTCGGCGAAATGGACCGGGATGTTCTCGTAGTCGAGGCCGAGCTCGTCGACGAGCCACAAGACGCGCGAGGCACGGCTCCGTACGGTGCCGTATATTTTAAGCTTGCCCATCGTTTCCCCCATGCGCTTCGATAGCCGCCGGCGCACCTTCCGAGGTGCAAGATTAATCAAGCGGCCGGGTTTTGCCAGCGTCGCGATTCCCAGGGGAGCAAAGATGCAGCAGCGCTCAGCGCAGGACCGGGATCAGATCGACGTCGCCGGCTTTCTCGACGACCGGCCGGCGGAAGGCGTCTTCCGGGTCGACGCCGCCTCGCTGCGGAGCCAAACGCTTTTCGATCTCGAGATGAAGCATATCTTCGAGGGCGGCTGGGTCTTCGTCGGCGTCGATTTCCAGGCGCCGAAGCCGCATGATTTCTTCACCACCTGGATCGGCCGCCAGCCGGTCATCATCTCGCGCGACGTCGCCGGCACGCTGCACTGTCTCGTCAACGCCTGCCGCCACCGCGGCTCGCTGGTCTGCCATCTCATGGCCGGCAACCAGAAGCAGCACGTCTGCCATTATCACGGCTGGGCCTACGACAGCGCCGGCCGTAACATCCTCGTCAAGGGCGAGAAGCAGGGCGGCTACTCCGAAGCCTTCGCCGCCGAGGATCACGGACTGAAACCGGTCGCCCGCTTCGATTCCTATCGCGGCTTCCTCTTTGCCAGCCTGTCGCCGGACGTGCCGACGCTCGACGAGTTCCTCGGCGATGCGAAGGTCTTCATCGACCTCATCGTCGACCAGGGCAAGGACGGGCTCGAGATGGTGCCTGGCGCCGTCACCTATACTTTCGCCGGCAACTGGAAGATGCAGCTGGAGAACAGCGCCGACGTCTATCATTTCACCTCGACGCACCCGTCGCTGATCCAGATCGTCGGCCGCCGCAAGCCGCCCGGCGACAACGCCAAGCCGGTCTCGATCTTCGAGAACTTCCGCGAGCGCGAGCTGAAGCGCGGCTCGTTCCGCTTCGCGTACGGCCACAGCCTGATGTGGGGCACCAACCCGTCGTCCGAGGCGCGGCCGCTCTACCTCGAGCTCGACGCGCTGATCGCGCGGGTCGGCGAGACGCGGGCGCGCTGGATGTTCCACACCCGCAACCTCTTCCTCTTTCCCAATCTCCTCCTGCTCGAGAACGCCTCGCTGCAAATCCGCATCATTCGGCCGCTCAGCGTCGACAAGACCGAGATCACGACCTATTGCATCGCGCCCAAGGGCGAGAGCCGCGCAGCGCGCACTCTGCGGATCCGGCAATACGAGGAGTTCTTCAATCCGAGTGGCCTCGCGACACCGGACGACACTGTGATCTTCGAGGATTGCCAAGCGGCCAATCAGTCCGGCGCGGTGCAGTGGCATCAGGGCTACATGCGCGGCCTCTCGGCCCGCGTCGCCGATCCCGGCCGCTACGCCGACGAGCTCGGCATAGCGACGGAAAGCGCGATGCACGGCTCGTTCGAGCTCGGCGACGAGACGATCTTCCATGTCTCGTGGCGCGAGTGGCGGCGCCGTCTGGAGGCGGGCATCGCCAAGGATGCCGCCGCGTGAGCTCCGATCCGACGACGCTCGCCGCGGCCAGCGACATCCTCTTCCGCGAGGCGCTCGCCCTCGACGAGCAACGGTTCGACGATTGGCTCGCCCTCTATCATGCGGAGGCCGAGTTCTGGGTTCCGGCATGGAAGAGCGAAAGCGAGCCGACCGCCGATCCCGAGACCGAGGTGTCGCTGATCTACTCGGCGAGGCGCGTCGATCTCGAGGAACGCGTCTGGCGCGCCCGGTCCGGCCGCTCGGTCGCCTCGATTCCGCTGCCGCGCACCGCACATATCGTCAGCAACGTCCTGCTGGCGCCGAGCGACGATCCTGGAATCCTTGAAATCCGCTCGCTGGCGACGACGCATCTCTTCAACGTCAAGCGCCGCGAGCAAAGAGTATTCTTCGCCCGCGTCGCCCATCGTCTCGTCGACGACGGCGGCACCTGGTTCATCCGGCGCAAGAAGATCATCCTGCTGAACGATTATCTGCCGACTATGCTCGATTTTTATTGTATCTGACGGTCACGACATTCGACGGTCGCCAGCCTCTGCCCACCCTCGATCGTCATCCCGGCGGGTTGAGTGATTCCGACCTGATCACGATCACCCCGAGGTTCCTGTGCCCGATTCGCCGTCCACCGACCGTCAGCTGTCGTCCGAGGCGCTGTTCCACCGCCGGCTCGTCACGACCGCCTGCATGTTCGCGATGTTCATGGCCTCGGTCGAGGGGACGATCGTCGCGACAGCGATGCCGACGATCGTCGCCGATCTCGGCGGTTTCCGCCTGTTCAGCTGGGTCTTCGCCGCCTATCTGCTGAGCCAGGCGGTGTCGACGCCGATCTACGGACGGCTCTCCGACGTCTTCGGCCGCAAGCCGATCTTTTTCGCCGGGGCCACGCTGTTCCTCGTCAGCTCGCTCGCCTGCGGCTTCGCCTGGGGCATGGTGCCGCTGATCGTGTTCCGCGTCCTGCAAGGGCTGGGCGCCGGCGCCGTCCAGCCGATCGGCACGACGATCGTCGGCGACATCTACGGCCCCGCCGACCGGGCGCGCATGCAAGGCTGGCTATCGAGTATCTGGGGCATCTCGGCCGTGATCGGCCCGCTGCTCGGCGGCTTCATCGTCGAGCATCTCCATTGGTCGCTGATCTTCCTGATCAACCTGCCGATCGGCATCGCGGCGATGGTGCTCCTCGCCGTCTATTTTCATGAGCGGGTCGAGAGCCGCCGCCATACCGTCGACTACTTCGGCGCCCTGCTGCTGATGATCGGCCTCGGCGCGGTGATGCTGATCGCGGGTCAGTTCGAGACCCTCGACCAGACCGTGATCATCGTCGTCGGCGGCGTCGGGCTGCTGGCGCTCGCGGCGCTGGTGCTCCAGGAGCGCCGCGCGGCGGAGCCGATTCTCTCGGCGCAGCTCTGGCGCAACCGGGTGCTGGCGATCGGCAACGGCGGCGCCTTGATCATCGGCGCGCTGGTGATGGGCGTCGTCGCCTTCCTCCCGACCTACGTCCAGGGCGTCATGGGGCGCAGCGCCACCGCCGCCGGCTTCGTCATCGCGACGCAATCGGTCGGGTGGTCGGTCGCGGGGGTGCTCGCGGCGGGAGTCATGGTCCGCCGCTCCTACCGTGCCGCCGGCGCAATCGGCGGGGTTCTGCTCCTCATCGGCGCGGCGATCCTCATTGCCATGGACCCGGGGCGCGGTCCGCTCTGGGCCGGGGCGGGCGCCTCGATGATCGGGCTCGGGATGGGCTTCGCGGCGACGACATTCCTCGTCTCGGTGCAAGGCAGCGTCGGCTGGGGAGAGCGCGGCATGGCGACCTCGACGAATCTCTTCCTGCGCACCGTCGGCATGTCGCTGGGCGCCGGGATCTGCGGCGCCATCGTCAATCTCGGGGTCTTCCGCGAGGTTCCCGAGGCCGGCGACATCGTCAGTCGCCTGCTGCTCCCCGGCACGCGCGAAAGCCTCGGCCCGCAGGAGATCGCGCGGCTCACCGACGCGATCGCCGGCTCGCTGCACGTCGTCTATCTGATCATCGCCGCCATGGCCCTCGCGGTGCTCCTGCTTTCCCTCGCCTTGCCGGCCGGGCAAAGTCCGACGCGGCCTGCCCGTCAGGGCTGAGCATGGCGGCGCGGCAGACGAGCTGCGGCGTCATCGTCACCGATGGCGCGCGTCTTCTGCTCGGCCACGCGACGCGCTCGCCGCGTTGGGACATTCCGAAAGGGCTGATCGAGCCGGGCGAGAGCGCGGCCGAGGCCGCCGCCCGCGAGCTGCGCGAAGAAACCGGGCTGGCCGTGGCTCCCGCCGCGCTGTTCCCGCTCGGGACCCACCGGTATCTCCGCGGCAAGGACCTCGCGCTCTTCGCCTGGCGCCCGGCGACGCTGCCCGACCCGGCGACGCTGCACTGCGCCTCGACCTTCACGCTGCCCAACGGCAGCGTCCTCCCGGAATTCGACCGCTTCGCGATCTTCGCCTGGCCGGAAGCGACAGAGCGCGTCGGCAAGAACCTCGCCCGCGTCCTGACGGACCTATCCGCAAGAATTGCATCGCTGCCCGAAGCGCGATAGCCTAACGGGCAAGAAGCCGATCATTCGGGCCCGTCCCAAGGGCCTGCTCACGGGGAGGTATCAATTGCGCCGTTTCGCCACGATCTGCTGCGCCCTCACGCTCGCCGCCGTCTCTTCCGCGGCCTCGGCACAGACCAAGCCCGACGCCAAGGACATGGCGCTCGTCGGCACCAACGATCTGCAGGGCCGCGCCGCCTATCAGCCGTCGATCCACGAGCAGAACGGCCGCTGGATCGCCTATATCGGCCATCACGGCGGCACCGATGCCGATCCCAAGCCGCTCAATTCGATTACCGGCCAGCATGAGTTCAACGGCACCTCGATCGTCGACGTGACGGATCCGCAGCATCCGAAGTACCTCGCCCATATCCCCGGCGAGGAAGGGCTTTACGAGGGCGGCGGCGCGCAGATGACGCGGGTCTGCAACGGCAAGGAGCTGCCGAAAGGCGACCCCAAGGCGGTCTATCTGCTGCGCGTCTTCGGCAATTCGGCGCATGAGATCTGGAACACCGCCGATCCCGCCCATCCGGTGCTCGTCAGCCGGATCGACGGGCTCAAGGGCACGCACAAGAACTTCTGGGAATGCGACACCGGCATCGCCTATCTCGTCTCCGGCGCGCCCGGCTGGCGGGTGCCGCGGATGACCCAGATCTATGACCTCAGCGACCCGGCGCATCCCGTGAAGATCCGCGATTTCGGCCTGCCCGGCCAGCAGCCCGGCGCCGAGGGACCGGCACCGATCGCATTGCACGGCGCGATCTCGACCGGGCCGAAGGGCAATCGCGTCTATTTCGGCTACGGCACCAACGACAGGGGCCTGCTGCAGATCGTCGATCGCGACAAGTTGCTCAACGGGCCGAAGGAGCCGACCGACGAGAACCTCCGCGCCCCCGAGGTCGGCCGTCTCGAACTGTCGCCGCTCAACGGCGCACATACCGTCTTGCCGATCCTCGACATGCCGATCGCCGAATTCGCCAAGGACAAGGTCGGCAAGGCGCGTAATTTCGTCGTCGTCACCGACGAGCAGATCCTCAACGAATGCCAGGAGGCGCGGCAGTTCGTCTGGTTCGTCGACATCACCGTCGAGAAGCACCCGGCTTCGGTCGCGACTTGGGGCGTCCCCGAATCACCGGGCGATTTCTGCAGTCGCGGCGGCCGCTTCGGGACGCATTCGTCGAACGAGAACATGACGCCGATCTATTACAAGAAGCTGATGTTCTTCGCGCATTTCAATGCCGGCTTGCGCGCCGTCGACATCCGCGATCCCTATCACCCCAGGGAGGTCGCGCATTACATCCCGGCCGTCACCAAGAACACCGACAAGCGCTGCACCAAGCGCGCCGACGGCACCGAGCATTGCGCGGTCGTGATCCAGACCAACAACGTCGAGGTCGACGACCGCGGCTACATCTACATCGTCGACCGCGCCAATACCGGGATGCATATCCTCAGTCTCACCGGCGCCGCCCGCGAGATCGCCAGCTTCCCTCAGCGGTAAGCGCCGAGATTATCGACGTCGGCGAGCGACACCCCGGCGCGGCCGAGCACCTCGAACAGCTTGGCCGCGACGAGGTGCGGCTCGGCGATCTTGAAGCTGGTGGCCTTGCTGCCGGACGGGTCGACGAGCGCCATCGTCGAGCTGTGGTCGACGACGTAATCCTCGTTGCCGAGCAGCACCTTCTCGTATTTGACGCCGAGCGAGGCCGCCGCATCCGCGATCTGGTCCGGCGTGCCGGTGAGGCCGATCAGCCGCGGATCGAAGGCCGCGGTGAAGCGGCGCAGCGCCAGCCCGCGATCGTGCTCGGGATCGACGGTGATGAAGAGCGGCTGGACGTATCTCGCCGCCGGGCCGATCTCGTCGAGCGCCTCGACCATCGTCGTCAAGGCCGTCGGGCATTGGTCGGCGCAGTGGATGTAGCCGAAATAGACCAGCAGGAATTTGCCCGGGAAGTCCTTTTCCGTGACCGTCTTGCCGTCGGCGTCGACGAGGCTGAAGGGATGGTCGAGCGCGATCTCGCCGTCGGCCGCGGCGGCCAGTCGCGGCAACAGCGCCAGCGCAAGGCCTATCGCGATTTGGGAGATCCTCATCGTCACGGCGCTCCTCCCTTCCTTTGTTGCCGGTCATTCTAGACCGAGTTACACGATGGCGGAATTCCTCTAGTCTCCGGCTCCCAATCGTCATGCCCGGGCATGACGAGAGCGGGGGAACTAGAACGCAGAAAAGGCCGACGATGACCGAGCAGTGGACCCCGCCCGTCACCTTCGAGGAGCGGCTCAAGGAGATCCTCGTCCCGCCGTGGCTCTACATCCGCTACAAGGCGCAGAAAGAGCTGCTCAAGGGCGAGGCGGAGGTCAAGCTCCTCCCCTTCCTGGTCGACCCCAGCCGCAACGCGGTCGACGCCGGCGCCAACAAGGGTACCTATACCTATTTCCTGGCGCGGCTGGCGCGGCACGTCCACGCCTTCGAGCCCAATCCCAAGATGTTCAAGATCCTCCGCCGCTCGATGGCGAAGAACGTCACCGCCTCGCCGGTGGCGCTGTCGAACAGCTCGGGCACGGCCGAGCTGCGCATCCCGCGCCAGAGTAAGGGCGGCTTCTCGAACCAGGGCGGCTCGCTGAGCACCGCCAAGATCAGCAAGAACTACAAGGCGTTCGACGTCGAAACCCGCCGGCTCGACGAGCTCGACCTCGGCGACGTCGGCTTCATCAAGATCGACGTCGAAGGCTTCGAGCAGGAGGTGATCGATGGCGCCGTCGAGACGATCCGGCGCTGCCGTCCGACGATGCTGATCGAGCTCGAGGAGCGCTATACCAAGGTCCCGATCGAGGCGGCGCTGCGCAACATTCTCGATCTCGGCTACCACGGGCTGTACCTCGAACGCGGCATCCTGCGGCCGCTCGACGATTTCGACCCCGTCGCGCAGCACCGCACCGCGACGCGTGGCTACGTCTTCAACTTCGTCTTCCTGCCGGCCGGAACGGCGTCGCCGCTGCTGGTGCGCTAATCCGCCGCAGCGACCGACTGCGAGGCTTGCGGCAGGCGGTCGCGGAAATAGGGGATGATCTCCTCCGCCACGGCCGCCTGGTTGACCCGCGTCATCTCCGCCGGCAACGTTCCGAACTGCGTCTTGGTCAGCGAGGTGTTGAACCCCGCGAGATCCTGATACGCCGCCAGCTTCTCGCGCACGGTGTTCGGGCTGCCGACGATGACGACGCCGGCGGCGACGAGATCCTCGGCGCTCTGGACCTTGCCGGTGACCTTGGCAGCGCGGATGCGCAGCAGCGAATCGATGTTGGTGTAGCCCGGCGGCAGCAGCATCTCGGTCGGCATCTTGAGGAACTGGTTCATCAGCGCCTCGAGATGCGGCTTTGCCTCCTTCATCGCCTTGGCGTCCGTCTCGCCGATATAGATCGAGTTCGACCAGGCGAGCTGGTCGGGGCTCGATTGATAGCCCGCCTTGTCGGCTTCCTCGCGGTACATCTGGAAGAAGTTCGCGACCGTGGCGATCGGGCTCAGCGTCTGGCAATAGGTGTAGCGCATCTGCGCCGTCCATTTGATGGTCGACGACGAGCCCTGCGAGGGAACCCAGACCGGCGGGTGCGGGCTCTGATAGGGCCGCGGCCACGGGTTGACGTAGTTGAAATGGTAGTGCTTGCCCTCGTACCGGAAGGGTCCCGGCTCGGTCCATGCGCGGATGATGAGATCGTGCGCCTCGGCAAAGCGCTCCTGCGATTCCGCCGGATTGATCCCCATCGAATGGTACTCGGCGCCAATGCCGCGCACGAAGCCGGCGATGAAGCGGCCGCGCGTCAGATTGTCGAGCATCGCGTATTCTTCGGCGACGGTCAGCGGGTTGTTGAGCAGCGGCAGTGCACGGCCGAGGATTGCGATCTTCGCGCGCTTGACGCTGCGGGCGAGCGCCCCGGCAAGAATGCCGGGCGCCGGCATCAGCCCATAGGCGGTCTGGTGATGCTCGTTGAGCACGACGCCGTCGAATCCGAGGCGATCGGCGTATTCCATCTCGTCGAGATAGCGGTGATAGAGCTCGGCGCCCTTCTTCGGGTCGTAGTGGCTGTTCGAATAGGTGATCCAGGCGCCGCCATTGCGGTCGATCGACGCCAGATCGGCATCGGCATAGGGCATCAGATGGAAGTTGAAGATCTTCATCGCCGGGCCTCCCTCAAAGCAGCAACTCGACTGTCGCACGCGGTTCCGCGCCGCGCTCCAGCCCGTCGAGGATCAGCCTCGCCAGGACCTCGGGCGCCTCGACATGCGGGTTGTGGCCGCAGCCGGCGATGTCGAAGGCGTCCGGGTCGTAGGGCAGCAACTCGGCAAGACTGACCATCGGATCGGCGCCGCCGCGTGCGAGGCGGATCGGCGCCCGCGACGCCGCCATCATCGCCGCCATCGCGATGCCGCCCGACAGCACGGTTCGCGGATCGGCGGCGAGCCGGGTACGCCCGCCCTCGCCGACGATGCCGCGCGACACCACTTCCACGTCGGAACCGACCAGGCCCGAGAGGCCCGACACGCGCAGGAACCGTTCCGCCGCCTCTTGCCGGTCGTCGAACCAGCGTACCGGCGTCGCGGCGAATTTCTCGGCCTTCTCGATCTCCTCGGAGCGCCAGCTCTGCTTGACGCCGAAGGCGAGTACGCGCTCGACGGCGACGCCGAACATGCCGCTTGCCAGCACGATGGCGATCGCTCCGCCCAGGGAATGCCCGACGACATGGACGCGCTCGCCGCGCTCGAGCAACTCGCCGAGATCGGCGGCGTGCTCGCCCATGCCGTAATGACGGAAATGCGGCGAGGCGCCGTGGCCGCGCAAATCCGGCACGAGAATCCGCCCCGGCCAGGCGCCGAGACGCTCGACGACGCCCTGCCATACCGCACCGTTCACGCCGAGCCCGTGAAGCAGCAGCAGCGTCGGCATGCCCGTCCCGCTCTGCTCGCAATGCAAGGCCGCTGCCATCCCTTCCCCGCCCTCCCTTGTCTTGCGGCGATCGTGCCACTGCCGGCCGCCATGGTCAAAGCCCACCGGTTTTCCTGGATTTCTCAGCGCAGCGGCATAGAGTCATCCTGGGCTGGGCCGCGGACGATGACCCAAAACGAGCGCGACGAGGACGATCATCGTTTCACCATGAGCCTTGCCGGTTTGGCCATGGCCCTCCTGCTCGCCGTCGTCGGGCTCGGCGTCATCGAAAATCTGGCCGAAATTTCCAAGCACGAGGACTGCCTGTTCCAGGGCCGCATGAATTGCGAGCGGATCGAGTTCTCGATTGACCGGCGTTAAATTCCACATCGCTCGCCCGGAATTAACTCCGTCCTGAATCGTTCAATTTCCACGCCACGAAGGCGATCTGAACAGTGACGGGTCGACGATCATGCACATTCGAGCTTGGCAGGGCGGAATTCGCGATTTTCGCGCCGATTGGCGAGACTGGAGCCGGGCCGAGCGAATCGGCGCAGGGCTCTTGGCAGCCGCGACGCTTGGCGCCGGGCTGATCCTCGCGTTGCTGCGCCTCTAGACCGTCAGTCGGGAACGCTCGGCGTCCGGCTCGCTCGCTCGGTGGCAGGCCGCGTGGCTTCGCTGAGGCTGCGTGCGCTGTTGATCAGGGCGATATGCGAAAACGCCTGCGGGAAGTTGCCGAGCTGACGGCAGGCCTTCGGGTCATACTCCTCGGCGAGCAGCCCGACATCGTTGCGCAGGCTTAGAAGCTTTTCGAAAATCTCTTCCGCCTGACGATAGCGCCCGAGCAAGGCGAGCGCGTCGACGTACCAGAAGGTGCAGGCGAGAAATGCGCCTTCGCCTTGCGGCAGTCCGTCGACACCGGAACTCGTCGAGTAGCGCTTGACGAGACCGTCGACGACGAGCTCGCGTTCGATCGCCTCGACGGTTCCCAGCATGCGCGGATCGCTGGCGGGTAGGAATCCGACCGTCGGCAGCAGCAGCAGGGAAGCGTCGAGCTCGCGCCCGCCGTAGTACTGCACGAAGCTGTTGCGCTGCTCGTCGAACCCGTTGCGGCAGATGTCGGCATGGATGATTTCGCGCAATTCTCGCCAGCGCTCGACCGGCCCGTCGAGGCCGAAGCTTTCCACCCCCGCGATCGAGCGGTCGACCCCGACCCAGGCCATGACCTTGGAATGAGTGAAGTGGCGCTCCGGTCCGCGGATTTCCCAGAGGCCGGAATCCGGCTTGGTCCAGGCGTCCTCGAGAAAGTCGAGCAGCGTCGTCTGCAGCCGCCAGGCCTCCACGTCGCCATCGAGACCGTGTTTGCGGGTGGCATGCAGCGCATCCATCAGTTCGCCGTAGACATCGAGTTGCAGCTGCGCATGGGCGGCGTTGCCGATGCGGACCGGCTGGCTTCCGGCAAAGCCGGAGAGCCACGGCAGCTCCAGCTCGTCGAGCCGGCGCTCGCCGGCAATCCCGTACATGATCTGCAGCTCCGACGGCTTGCCGGCCGCTGCCCGCAACAGCCATTCGCGCCACGCCATTGCCTCGTCGGTATAGCCGGAGGCGATCAGCGAATAGAGCGTCAGCGTCGCGTCGCGGATCCAGCAGAAGCGATAGTCCCAATTGCGCTCGCCGCCGAGCCGCTCGGGCAGCGAGGTCGTCGGCGCCGCGACGATGCCGCCGGTCGGGCTGTAGGTCAGCGCCTTCAACGTAATCAGCGAACGTTGCACCGGCTCCTTCCACGCGCCTTCGTAGGTGCAGCGGCTCGACCAGCGCCGCCAGCCGGATTCGACATCCTCCAGCAGCGCCGCGCAGTCGTGCTGGCGTGGCGCATGCTTGTGCGATGGATAGCGGGTCAGAGCGAACGGGATTTCCTGCCCCGCCGAGATGGTGAATTCGGCGACCGTCCGAAAGTTCTCGCCGGTCAGCGGCACCGGCGTATGGACTTCAATCGCGTCCGGGCCGGCAACGGCGAAGATGCCGTGCCGGCGGCGCCGCACCCACGGCGCGACGCGCCCGTAGTCGAATCGCAATACGAGATCCAGCACCATGGCCACCGTGCCACGCGTGCAGCGGAGGATGCGAATCACGTCGGTACGGTCCTCGGCACTCGGCCGCGGCATGAAGTCGATCAGCGTCACCGCGCCGCTCGCGGTGACGAACTCGGTCTCGAGGATCAGCGTCCCATCGCGATAGCGGCGCCGCACCTCGTCCACCGGTTGCGCCGGGGCGATCAGCCAGCGCCCGTTGTCGCTGTCGCCGAGCATCCGCGCGAAACACGCCGGCGCGTCGAACCGCGGCAGGCAGAGCCAGTCGATCGAGCCGTCGCGCCCGACGAGCGCGGCAGTATGCGTGTCACCGATGAGGGCGTAGTCCTCGATCCGCCGCGCGACCGCGTCGCGTCCGATCTCTCCGTCTCCGTGCAAATCGCGCTCCAATCTTCTCTTTGGCCGTGGGTCTTGCCCCGCCCAGTCCCGCGCATTCGCCCGGACGAACGGTAAACGAGGGCGTTTGTCCCGCCACGCTGCCGGGCAGGCGCTCTACCGTCAAATGGCCTCGGACGCGAATTCTGGTTGATCGCCTTCCTGTCCGCGAGGATGTTCGCACGATATCCAGACTTGCGACGATCCCGGAGCACGCGCCACGATGACCGATATCTATGTCGATGGCGACGCCTGCCCGGTGCGCGACGAGGTCTATCGCGTCGCCGACCGCCTTGGATTGCAGGTGTTCGTCGTCTCGAACGGCTCGCGTCCCATCCTGCCGCCGCGCAACCCGCGGGTGCGGATGATCGTCGTCTCCGAAGGCGCCGACAAGGCGGACGACTGGATCGCCGAGCGGATCACCGCCGCCGACGTCTGCGTCACCGCCGACATCCCGCTCGCCGCCCGCTGCATCGCCAAGCAGGCGCGCGCCGTGTCGCCATCCGGCAAGATCTGGACGCCGAACAACATCGGCAATGCCCTCGCCGGGCGCGAAATCTCGCAGCATCTCCGTCAGCTTGGCGTCACGACCGGCGGCCCGGCACCATTCGCCAAATCGGACCGCTCGCGCTTCCTCGGCGCGCTCGACCAGCTGGTGCAAGCGGCGCGTCGTGCCGTCGTTGCGAAGCCGGATTGAGCTCCGGCTTCTCAACCGAAGGCTGCAAGGATCTCGCTGACCATCGGCTTCATGTGGAAATTCTCGGCCGGGGCGATGCTGACCCGGCCACCGGCCGCCTCGGCGGCGCGTGCCACGACCGGACCGACTGCCGCGATCCTGGTGCGCTGCAGACCCTCGCGCAGCGTGTTGCTGCAGCCCGCCGCGTCCGCGACCTGCTGCAGCCGGCGCAGCTGCGGCGAGCTGGTGAAGGTGATGAGATCGATCTCGCCCGCCGCCATGGCGTGGATCGCCGCCAGAACCTCGCGGTCGTCGCTTTCCGAGCCGTAGACATAGGGCAGCACCGGCTCGAGGATCGCGCCCTTCGCGGCGAGGAAGTCGAACAGCTCGTGGTTCGGGTTGTCCGGGTAGAGCTGGACACCGATCCGCCGGTCGGCGAGCGCCTCGCCGGACAGGGTGGCGATGATACCCTCGGTCGTCGCCGGCTCGACCGGGATGTCGGGTTTCAGATTGATGCTGCGCAGCCTGCTGGCGGGCTTCGGACCGCGCGTCACCTTGCGGACACCGGCGAGCACGGCGACGAATTCCGTCTCCAGCGCGATACGACGGGCGACGGCGAGCAGCCGCCCCAGCCCCTCGCCGGTGAAGAGGATGAGATCGTCGGGCGGCGTCGCGACGAAGCGGCGGACCCACGCCTCGACCGGCGCCTGATCCGGCGCGTCGCGGATCGAGACGAGCGGACAGCGCAGCACAGCCGCGCCGTGACGCTCGAGCATGCGCGCGAGGACATCGAGCTCGCGCGTCTCCGGCACGACGATCCGCCGCCCCGCCAATTCACCGCCGACATCATCGCTCATGGTTGCGTCCCAGCCGTCGCATCGCCGACCTCGCTCCACCGGACCTGCCTGTGGTTGACACCCATGGTCCTCTTCGCGTCAACAATCCGACAATCAATACGATCGTTCGCCGGAAACCGGCGGATCTAGGGAGGACATTACCTTCCCTCAACGTCACCCCCTCCCACAATCGTCATCCCGGGGAATGCCGGATGACGGGAGTGTGGACCGGTTCGCAGCCGCCTCGTCAGCGAAAGCGCGGCAGCAGGGTGAGGGCGTTGTCGCGATCGATCGCCTGCAACTCGGCGGCGGTGAAGCCGCATTCGCGCAGGCCCGCGACATGATCGGCGGCGGTGCGATAGGGGAAGTCGGTGCCGAACAGGATCTGCGAGACCTCGACCATCTTGGTCAGCGCCGCCATGTTGGCGGGGGCGAAGGACTGCGCCGTGTCGTAGTAGAACCGCTGCAGCTCGTGCATGACGCCGTTCGGCACGTGCACCGCCGATTGCGGCTGCTTCGCCTGGAAAAGGAAGCGCTCGACGAGGAACGGGACGGTGCCGCCGGCATGCGAGAAGATCAGCTTTATGTCGGGATATTTGATCGCGGCGCCGCTGAAGATCAGGCTGGCGACGGTGCGCGAGGTGTCGGTGCCGTATTCGACGATCGCATCGGGGACGTTCGGCACGAGGTTGCTGCAGCATTTCGCCGTCGTCGGATGCGTATAGACGACCAGCTTGCGGCGGTTGAGCTCCTCGAAAAGCGGCGCGAAGAACGGATCGCCCAGCCATTTCGTATCGTAATTCGTCAACAGGCCGATACCGTCGGCCTTCAGCGTGTCCATGGCATATTCGATCTCGCGCAGGCTGGCGTCGATATCGGGCAGCGGCAGCACCGCGAACATGCCGAAACGGCCGGGATAGTCGGCCACCAGCTTCGCCGCATAGTCGTTGCTCTCGCGCGCGATGCGGCGCGCCTCTTCAGCGTCGCCGAAATAGGCGCCCGGCATGGTGATCGACAGGATCGACGTCGCGACGGCCGCCTTCTCCATGTCCTCGATCGACTTCTCAACCGTCCATTTACGGATCGGATTCTGCGGGATCATCTTCGCCATCCAGCCCGGCGGCGCGAGATGGTGATGGACGTCGATACGATGCGGCGTCGCCGGCATGGAGTCCTCCCGAATAATCCGCCCCGAACATCCATCGGGCAGGTCGATTGCTGCTGGCGGGAGTATGGGGAACGTCGGCAGCGTTGTAAATTCGAGAACCCGAGCGGGTGCCGGACTTCTATCCCGAGCAAGTTTCGTGCGAGAAGTGCGCCATGGATGACAAGATACGCCCAGCCGCGGATATCGCGCCGACGACGGACACCGACCCCGCCAGCCCGCCGCCATCGCTGCAGCGTATCGCGCGGGTCGTCGTCGGCGTGGCGCTCTTCGGCCTCGCCGTCTTCATCCTCAAGGAGTTCCTGCCGGCGCTGGTCTGGGCCGGCATCTTCGGCATCGCCACCTGGCCGCTCTATCGCCGGTTTCTGCGGTGGGCGCCGGGCAGCCAATCCGTTCTGGCGCCGCTGCTCTTCACCACGGTGATCGGCCTCGTCTTCGTGGCGCCGCTCGCCGGCGCCACGATCGAGATCGGACGCGAGGCGCGCGGCGTCATAACTTGGGTCGCGACGGCGCAAACGGACGGACTGCCGGTCCCCGAATGGGTGAAGAGCGTGCCCTATGTGGGCGGCGAAGCGGCGACATGGTGGCAAGAGAACCTCAGCGATCCCGATGCCGCCACCGAGCTCTTCGGCCGCGTCAACCACGGCGCGCTCGGCACCTGGACCCGTCAGCTCGGATTCAAGCTGCTGCACGGCATGACGATCTTCGTCTTCACCCTGCTGACGCTATTCTTCATATATCGCAGCGGCGCGGCGTTGAGCCATCGCCTGCTGCTGCTCGGCGACCGATTGCTCGGCCATCGCGCCGAGCGCATGGCGCTCACCGCGATCGCTGCCGTGCACGGCACGGTCAACGGGCTGGTGCTGGTCGGCCTCGGCGAGGGATTTCTGCTCGGCGTCGCCTATTTCATCGCCGGACTGCCCCACCCGGCGCTGGCCGGCGTCCTCACCGGCGTCCTCGGCATCATTCCGTTCGGGGCGCCGCTGGTCTTCTGCACCGCCGCCCTGGTGCTGCTCGTGCAAAAGGGTTTCGCGGCGGCCATCGCCGTCGCGATCTTCGGCATGGTCGTCGTCTTCGTCGCCGACCACTTCATCCGACCGGTGCTGATCGGCGGCGCGGTTCGGCTACCCTTCC
The DNA here is from genome assembly GCA_028291405.1 of Rhodospirillales bacterium. Classification (GTDB taxonomy): domain Bacteria; phylum Pseudomonadota; class Alphaproteobacteria; order ATCC43930; family CGMCC-115725; genus URHD0088. The sequence continues at coordinate 17,218 of JAQGID010000386.1, forward strand.
TCTGGGTGCTGCTCGGCATCCTCGGCGGGCTGGAGACGCTGGGCCTGCTCGGCCTCTTCGTCGGACCCGCCGTCATGGCGGTGCTGGTCTCTCTTTGGCGCGATTGGACCGACGACACACCAAGATCCACGGCGCTCGACACGGTCGACTAAAAAAAACGGCCCGGCTCCACTTGCCGGGCCCTTCCTCACTTCGGCGTTGGCTTATTTCTTGGCGAAGGCCGGGCAGCCCTCGTCGATCGGGCGGAAGACTTTGTCGCCGGGAAAGGTCGTGACGACCTTGAGCAGGTCCCATTCGCTCTTCGATTCGGCAGGCGCCTTGATCTGCACGAGATAGACGTCGTGCACCATCCGGCCGTCGGGGCGGAGATGGCCGGTCGAGGTGAAAGCGTCGTCGACGGGCGTCTCGCGCATCCTGGCGATCACCGTCTTGGGATCGTCGGAATTCGTCGCCTCGACCGCCTTGAGATAGCTGCGCACCGCCGAATAGGTGCCGACCTGGAAGCTCGACGGCGCCGTCTTGCGGCGCGCGATGAACTTCGTCATGAACTCGCGGCTCTTGTCGTTGAGGCCGGGATTCCACGGCGAGACGTACATCATGCCTTGCGCGATATCGAGGCCGATGCTTTTCAGCGCCGGCAGCGAATCGAGACCGAGCGGCACGACCTTCTGACCGCCGTCGACGATGCCGAACTCCTTGGCCGTCTTGACCGCGTTGATCGCGTCGTCGCCGCCATTGGCGATGGCGATCACGTTGGCCTTCGAGGCTTGCGCCTGCAGGACGAAAGAGGAGAAATCGGTGGCGTTCAGCGGATGGAAGACGGCACCGACGACATTGGCACCGGCCTTGGTGACGGCGGCGGCGGTCGCCTCCTGCAGGGCATGCCCGAAGGTGTAATCGGCTGCGAGGAAGTACCAGCTCTTGCCGAGCTGCGACACGGATTGCCCGATCGCGGCGCCCTGCTGGTAGGTGTCGTAGATCCAATGCACCGAATTGTCCGGCGCGCAGGCCTTGCCGGTGAAATCGGCCGAGCCGGCGCTGGTAAGCAGCACCGTCTTGTTTTTCTGCTTGGCGATCTCGAGCACCGCAAAGCCGACCGCCGAGTTGACGAGGTCGGTGACGGCATCGACCTGCTCGTTGTCGAACCACGAGCGGGCGATCGTCGAGCCGACGTCGGGCTTGTTCTGGTGGTCGGCGGCGATGATCTCGATCGGCTTGCCGTTGATCTTGTTGCCGAACTCCTCGGCCGCCATCTTCGCGGCCTCGACCGAGCCGTTGCCCGAGTTCTGCTCGTAGCCGCCTGAGAGATCGGTGAGCACGCCGATCTTGACCTTGCCGTCCGAGATTTCGGCCTCGGCCGCTCCCGCGATCAGCAACCCGGCCGCCGCCGTCAAGGCGAATGCAGTGCTACGCATGTGTGTCCTCCCTATTTCGGCTTGATCGATTTCCGTCCGATATTTCGATATACTCTATAACGATCTTGCGGGTGTCAATGCGCGGGTGCGTCAGCGCGTCCCGAGCGGCGGCCGCTGCCGCAGCCCGTTCGACAGCTTGCGCAGCAGCCCGCGCAGCGCGCGCTGCTCGGCGGCGTTGAGCGGCGCGATCGCCGCCGCCTCGTGCGCCGTCATTCCCGCCAGCCCCGTCGCGACTGCCGCCTCGCCCTCGCCCGTCAGGTTGAGCACGACGGACCGCTTGTCCTCGCGCGCCGTCTCGCGCCGCACCAGCCCGTCGCGCTCGAGACCGTTGATCAGCTTCGTCATGTTCGGCCGCTGGATCATCAGCGCATCGGCCAGCGCGCCGTGGCGCACCCCGGGGTTCGCCTTGATCGCCAGCAGCGTCGACAGGATGCCCGGCGTCATCGCGCCGTCGGCGAAACGCTCGAAGAACAGCTGATAGATCTGCAGATCGAGGATGTGGATGTTGAAGCCGACCAACCCCTCGAGGAACGAGAGATCGACCGCCGCCGCCTCGTCCGCTTCGTCCGCGGCCGCTGCCGGTCGTCGTGCCGTCGCGCTCACTGCGGCGGCAACCGGACCGCGCCGTCGAGCCGGATCGTCGTGCCGTTGATCATCGGATTCCCGACGATCGCGAGGACGAGGCTGGCGTATTCCTCGGCATGGCCGAAGCGGTGCGGGAAGATCGACTGCGCCTCGATGCGGTCAGCAATCTCGACCGGCAGCGTGTCGAGCAGCGGCGTGCGGATGACGCCGGGCGCGATCGCCGCGACGCGGATACCGAACCGCGCGAGCTCGCGCGCCGCCGGCAGGCTGAGCGCGTGGACGCCGCCCTTCGAGGCGGCATAGGCGCATTGCCCGACCTGGCCCTCGAAGGC
>JAQGID010000392.1 GCA_028291405.1 Rhodospirillales bacterium
ACAGCCGCCTCGTCGCCTCGCGCTTCGGCATGGTGCTGCGCGGCGCCAAGTCGAACCCGCGGCGGATGACCGCGCTCGGCTTCCCGGTGCGGCGCTATCAGCTCACCGCCTTCGTCATCTCGGCCGCGATGTGCGGCGTCGCGGGGGCGCTGCTGTCGAACCAGCTGCTCTTCGTCTCGCCGGCGATCATGCACTGGAGCCGGTCCGGCGAGATCATGATCATGGTGATCCTGGGCGGCGTCGGCTCGCTCTTCGGCCCGATGCTCGGTGCCGCCGTCTATCTCATGCTCGAGCACGAGCTCTCGGCCCTGACCAGCCACTGGCTGGTGATTCTCGGGCCGCTGATGATCCTCACCGTGCTCTTCGCCAAGCGCGGCATCGTCGGGCTGCTCGGAGGCGGGCGTCATGGCTGAGCCGCTGCTGCAGGTCGCCGGCCTCGTCAAACGCTTCGGCGGGCTGACCGCCACCGATCATGTCGGCATCGACGTGCACGACGGCGAGCTGCACGCGGTCATAGGACCCAACGGCGCCGGCAAGACCACGCTGGTCGCGCAGTTGAGCGGCGAGCTGCGCCCCGATGCCGGCACGATCCGCTTTCGCGGCGCCGACGTCACCGCCCTCACCGCCGACCGCCGCGCCCTCGCTGGCCTCGCCCGCTCGTTCCAGATCACCAGCATCTTCCGCGATTTCACCGTCCTGCAGAACGTGGCCGTGGCGGTGCAGGCGCATGCCGGACACAGCTTTCGCTTCCTGCGCCCGGCGCGCCGGGAGTCGATACTGGTCGAGCCGGCGCGCGCGATCCTGGCGCAGGTCGGGCTCGCCGAGCGCCAGGATATCCTGGCGTCGCATCTCGCGCACGGCGAGCAGCGCGCGCTCGAGATTGCGATGGCGCTCGCGACCGAGCCCAAGCTGCTGCTCCTCGACGAGCCGATGGCCGGCATGGGGCCCGAGGATTCGGCGCGCATGGTACAGTTCCTCATCGGCCTGAAACGCCGTTACGCGATCCTGCTCGTCGAGCATGACATGGACGCGGTCTTCGCGCTCGCCGACCGCATCACGGTGCTCGTCTACGGGCGAGTGATCGCTACAGGCGACGCCGACGGGATCCGCGCCAATGCGGCGGTCCGCGAGGCCTATCTCGGCGAGGACGATTCGGCATGATGTTGAAAGTCTCGGGCATCGAGACCTGCTACGGCGAAAGTCAGGTGCTGTTCGGCGTCTCGCTCGAGATCGCCGCCGGCGAGGTCGTAACGCTCCTCGGCCGCAATGGCATGGGCAAGACGACGACGGTCTCCTCGATCATGGGCATCGTGCCGCCGCGCGCCGGCGAGATCCTGTTCGAAGGCAAGCCGATCCACGGTCGCCCCGCCTATCGCGTGGCGCAACTCGGCCTCGGTCTCGTCCCCGAAGGACGGCAGATTTTCCCCAATCTGACGGTGCGCGAGAATCTCGTGGCGACTGCCGCCAACCGCGCCGGGCACCAGCCGGCCTGGACCCTCGCGTCGGTGCTGGAGCTCTTTCCGCCGCTGGCCGAGCGCGCCGACAGCATGGGCGCGCTGCTGTCGGGCGGCGAGCAGCAGATGCTGGCGATCGGCCGCGCGCTGATGGGCAATCCGAGCTTTCTCTTGATGGACGAGCCCCTGGAAGGTCTGGCGCCCGTCATCGTCGATCAGCTGCTGGCCGGCTTCGAGCGGCTGAAGCGCGAGGAGGATCTGGCGCTGCTGCTGGTCGAGCAGCATGCGCGGTTGGCGCTGGAACTGGCGGAACAGGCGATCGTGCTCGACCGTGGCAACATCGTCTATCGCGGGGCCAGCCGCGAGCTGGCAGATGCGCCGGAGTTGATGGCCGAGTTACTGGGCGTGACGCGCGGTTCGTAGCCCGGATGAGCGCAGCGACATCCGGGGCAAGCCTATCCACGTGTGAGATCCCGGATATCGCTTTCGCTCATCCGGGCTACGAGGCTCCGCCTCAATTCCCCTGAAACGCCGGTTTCACCTTGTTGGCAAACGCCTCAAAGGCCCGGGAAAAATCCTCGGTGGTCATGCACAACGCCTGGGCGATGGCTTCGGCCTCGATGGCTTCCTCGACCGACATCGCCCATTCCATCGCCAGCATCCGCTTGGTCATGGTGTTGGCGAATGTCGGACCTTCGGAAATCTGCTTGGCCAGCACCTGGGCCTGCCCCAGCACCTGATCCGGCGTCACGATGCGGCTGAAAAAACCCCAGCGCTCGCCCTCCTCCGCGGTCATGAAGCGGCCGGTATACAACAGCTCCGAGGCGCGCGACTGTCCGATGATGCGGGGCAGGATCGCGCACGCCCCCATGTCGCAGCCGGAAAGGCCGACCTTGTTGAACAGGAACGCGACCTTGGCTCCAACAGCCGCCAGCCGCATGTCCGAGGCCATGGCGATGATCGCGCCGGCGCCGGCGCAGATGCCGTCGACGGCGGCGATGATCGGCTGCGGGCAGACCCGCATCGCCTTGACCAGATCGCCGGTCATGCGGGTAAACACCGTGAGGCCCTTGGTGTCCATCTGCACCAAGGGGCCGATGATCTCGAACACGTCGCCGCCCGAGGAGAAATTGCCGCCGGCGCCTGACACGACGATGGTCTTGACCTCGTCGTCCATCGCGCAAGCGCGGAAGAAATCCGTCAGTTCGCGGTAGCTGTCGAACGTCAGCGGGTTTTTTCGCTCGGGGCGGTTCAGCGTTACGGTGGCGACGCTGCCGACCACGGCCAGCAGGAAATGCGTGGGCGAATAATCCGCCAGCGGCAGCGTCACGGGGTTGGCCGGCTTGCTCATGGAATCTCCTTGATGGTGCGTCGTTGTTTTATTGTTGGACGGCAGCCGGTCATACCTCGCCGCCGGCGATCGCGATGGCCTGGCCGGTGACCGAGCTTGCGCCCTCGCCGCACAGCCTGAGCTCGGCGTCGGCGACTTCCGCCGGCGCCACCAGGCGGCCCTGCGGATTGTGTTTCGCGAGCTCCGCCGTGGCCTGCTCGCGGCTGCGGCCGGTCTTGCGCATGATATTGTCGATGCTGCCTTCGAGCAGATCGGTTTC
>JAQGID010000401.1 GCA_028291405.1 Rhodospirillales bacterium
TGCGGGGCCGTGGCCCCACCCGGTGGATAGTCGACGACCACGGCGATCAGCGACTTGCCCGGAATGTTGGGTATCGCCTGCGCGAAGTTCGGCGTGACTTTGTCGCCGACATCATGCGCCGAGGCGGGCGCAGCGGTTGCAATGGCAATGGCAGCAGATGCTGCGCCGATGATCGTTCGCACCTTCATGGCTCTTCTCCTTTCGCTCGAATAAATGCCCCTCTTGGGTCGGAGAAAAGCACCAAGAACACACAAAAATCGTGTACTACGAGCCCGTGACCAAGCCGTTTCAATTGGAACTCGACCGCTCTGCGAAGACGCCGCTGGCTGAGCAGATCCGAAAAGGCATTGGCGTGGCGATTGAGAGTGGTGTGCTCGCACCTGGCGCGCGCCTGCCGTCCTGGCAGGACCTTGCGGCGCAGCTTGGCGTCGCCCGCGGCACCGTGCGCGCGGCTTACGAAAAGCTGTCCGCAGCGCAGCTCATCGTCGCATCGCGGGCGACTGGAACCCATGTCGCGGAACGGCCTCGCGCAGTCACCCGATCCGAACAGCCACCCGATCCGGGCTCGTTCATGGAGATGTACCAGGAGATGACCCAGGGACCGGCCATCTTCCAGATGGGGGTACCGGCAAAGGAGACATTTCCGGCCACACTGCTCGCACGCATCCGCTCCCATGCCGTTCGTGTCGAAGCGCGCGCGGCACCCATTTACCCGGACCCTCGCGGTGAACTTGAACTACGGTGGGAAATCGCCGCCTATCTTGCCATTGCCCGTGGCATCGAATGTTCACCCTCGCAGGTCATCATAACCGGGGGATACAGCAGCGGCCTGGGACTGGCGCTCCGCGTGCTTGGCCTCGAGGGACAGAAAGTCTGGACAGAGGACCCCGGCTTCCCGTTCACCCGTCGGGGCCTGGAACTCGCAAGATTATCGCTTGCGCCAATCCCGGTCGACGCTGGCGGCATCGATGTCGACTATGGCCTGCGCCACATCCCGGATGCGAAGCTGGTTGTCGTGACCCCAGGGCAGCAGGCGCCGCTCGGGGTTACTCTATCGCTGGAACGTCGATGGCGTCTGCTCGATTGGGCCGCTCAAGAAGGCGTGTCGGTGATCGAAGATGACTATCTGAGCGAACTACAGCTGAAGGGGCGAGCCGCACCGGCGCTCGCCTCACTTGATCCCGGCGGGCGCGTCATCCACATCGGCTCCTTCAGCAAGACCATCAGTCCCACGTTGCGGCTCGGCTTCATCGTCGCGCCCATTTCGCTCTTGTCCCGTTTCGCGGAGGTCGCGGCGTGCCTTGCGCCGGCGCCCGGGCCGTCCGTGCAGCTTGCGACCGCCGAGTTCATCCGCGAAGGCCACTACCTGCGCCATCTTCGGCGTACCAAGCGTGCCTACTCCGCTCAGCGTGACGCCTTGCTGGAGTGCCTCCAGCTGCACATCAAAGCTGCTAGCATCACGACAGCGGGATTGGCTGTGTTGCTGCGATTTCCCGACGGCGTGCCAGACACATCCATCGCCAGGGAAACCCTGGCGTTTGGAATGGCGCCAGCTCCTTTGTCAACCTGGTACGCACGGCCGGCTTCCGGACGATCGGGGCTTCTTCTGGGCATCGCGACGGTACCAAATAAGCATCTCGCTAGATCCTGCGACCGTCTCTGCGCGATCATCAGGCGCTTCAAGTGAGGGCGTTGTGCCAGGTTGGACAAGTCTGGGCGCTCAAACCGTGAGCACCTGATTGTCGATCTCGGCGAATGTGTTGACTCCGCAAAGCTGCGATAAACTTGGCTCGTGGCAGGCGTGACGACGATTGCCGAGCGGATAGTTAGTGGCGGATCCGGGCGAGCGTAAAGAAAATACTGCAATCGCGGTCGTGTACCTGGCCCTAGCCCGGTACGCTGCTGACCGGCACGACCGCGGGGGCATGTCGATCTCAACAAAGTTGTTTAGAATCAAATATTTAAGTCGGTTTTGTGGGAGCGATGCCGGAAGCTGATTCACAGACAGCAGATCATGCGGCGTCTTGGGTCTGCCGTGGCCCTCGAGGTAAGCACGCGATGCGTTGACGACGAGCCGCAACTCATCTGCTACCCGCACCGCGATCATGTCGCGTTTGAGCAACGGCCCATTCGGATAATTCGGGATTATCGAGTTCTAACCCTGCCGCTACATCTTCGCACGCGAGGAAGGAGTGTTCTGCCGAACATGATTGCAGGTGATGAATGCCATCACCCCCTTCATGAAGTGGCCTCGCCGTTCCCCGACCCCGGCGTCATGAGCTCCGGTTATCTTCATTGAACCCGACCGCCCGGGCGCAAGCACTTAAGAGGAACTAGACATGTCGAGCAACTTCACGAACCATTTTTCAGCCGACGATGCGGCGCTGCTGCCGATCGATTTTCAGCTGCAGATGTTCATGGGTGTCGAGAGCCACGACCGCAACGCGATCAAGAACAACCTTCAGATCATCGCTAAGAGCGCGAAGCCTTTTAAAGTACCAACGGTTCTGTCGAAACTCACGGCGAAGACTTTCGCGGGTCCGTTCGTTCTGGAGGTCACCGAAGGGGTTTTCCCGGGTGACGAGGTCGTCGATCGCACGTCCATCAACGCCTGGCTCACTCCCAATTTTGTTAAGGCCGTCGAAGCAACACAGGCGGAGGGCTTCCCGGGTGTCCCTTTCTCGCAAATCCCGAAAGGTCCAATCGAGAATAGCCTAATTATCGACGAGACAAATACAACCGATAATGACTTCAACAAGCAGGAGAAGCCGATGTCCACCTCATCGATGATGGCCGACAGCAGTGCCCCCTCCGCCAACCACACGATCATCCGTGTTGGCCTGATCGGCGTCGGAAACTGGGCTTTGAACGGCCCCGTTCGCGTGCTCAGCCTTATGCCGCAATATGAAATGGCGGCTGT